>JBEKDY010000055.1:0-19800 GCA_050014115.1 Candidatus Sulfotelmatobacter sp.
TCGTCGACGAAGGTGCTGTACTTCTGAACGGTGGGGCCGGATCGGGTCAGCCACCAAGCCTTCTTCTGGACCTCTTTCTCAAGACAGCCTCCGCTAATAGTGCCAGCCCGCCTGCCGCCGCTGGTCAGCAGCATGCGCGTTCCAGGCTTGCGATAGGAAGATCCTTCGACTTCCACAATCGTCGCGAGACAGATCTCCTCGCGACGATCACATGCGCTGCGCCACAGTTCCAGAATTTCCCGAAGTTCCGACATGTCTACGCTCTGGAGATCCCCGCCAACCTCTCCCTCCGAATCGCCCTCGCCTTCGCGTTCCGCCGAAAGAGCCTGTCAAGCGGGGTGAGTGCCGAGGCTAACGCCGTCGTCGACTCGTCTTACTCGCCAGAATAGCGATCACTACGAATGCGATGCGAGACTTTTGTCGCAGAGCGGTGTAAACGTGGTGTGAAGCGAGACGAAGGTGTTCGCGAAGTCGAATGATGATTTAAGAAGGGAAAAGAGCTTGCGATGCAGGCCGGCAGATTGCCCGGGGTACATCGCATACCGTCTCGCGCCGCAGAATTCTCGCTTGGCGACAAACCTCATACGAATTCGGCCTCACGACGCTAGTGTGATCGTTGAGGCAAATACATGTCGATCTCTCTCCAGCTGAACAACCATACAGTCCATCTGGACATTGCTCCTGATGTGCCGCTTCTCTGGGCGATTCGTGAAGCTGCCGGGCTAACGGGTACGAAGTACGGATGCGGTATCGCCCAGTGCGGTGCCTGCACGGTGCTCCTCGACGGAGAACCGATCCGCTCCTGCATCACGCCAGTCAATTCTATTGGCGGAAAGTCGGTCACCACGATTGAGGGTACCTCGGGCGTGACCGCCCGCGCGGTGCAGAGTGCGTGGGAAAAACTGGACGTCGTTCAATGCGGCTATTGTCAGTCGGGACAGATCATGTCTGCCATTGCGCTGCTTCAGCAAAATCGGTCGCCGACCGATGGCGATATTGACGATGCCATGAGCGGCAACATCTGTCGCTGTGGAACCTACATGCGCATCCGGGCAGCGATCCACGAAGCGGCGCGAATGAAGGAAGAGCTGACTCATGCGGAGCAATAGCAAAATAGCCTCGGTCAGCCGGCGCCGTTTTCTTGCAACGGGGGCGTCAGCGACCACGGGCCTGGTTGTTGGTTTCTACGCGCCGAAGAGCAACGGATTCTTCGCCACGATGCTTGCAAAGAACCGGGAGGATGTCTTCTCTCCGAATGCTTTCTTACAGGTTGCTCCGGACAATACCGTGACCATCGTCTCCAAGCATCAGGAAGCAGGACAAGGCATCTACACCGGGCTTGCGACCATTATCGCCGAGGAACTTGACGCTGACTGGTTTCAGGTCCGCGTTAAGCCTGCGCCCGCGGACCGGGATCTCTATAAGAATTTGCAATTCGGTTCTCAAGGTACGGGTGGAAGCAACTCGATCGCTAACTCGTATGAACAGTATCGCCGGGCCGGAGCCACGGCACGGGCCATGCTGGTTGCGGCAGCGGCTGAGCGATGGAGAGTCCCCAGCGTGGAAATCACGGTTGAAAAGGGGTTGGTGAAACATGCGGCGTCCGGGCGGCAAGCGAGTTTCGGCAAACTGGCCGAAGCGGCTGCATCCCTGCCCATACCTGCACAAGTCAGACTCAAAGACCCGAAGAATTTTAAATTGATTGGAGCTGAACACCTACCGCGCCTCGACAGCAGAGCCAAGACAACTGGGAAGGCAGTTTTTGCAATCGACGTTTCCCTTCCGAACATGGCGATTGCGCTGGTCGCACGGCCTGCTCTCTTCGGCGCCACGGTGAAGACGTTTGACGCGTCAAAAACCAAGGGGGTGCCGGGTGTGCTCGAGGTGGTCCAGGTTTCGACGGGAGTGGCGGTGATCGCAAAATCGTTTCCCGCGGCTAAGCAGGGACGCGACGCATTGCGTATCGAGTGGGACGAATCAAAAGCTGAGCGTCGGGGAACCCCTGAATTCCTGGGTGAATACCGAGGGCTACTGGAGCAGCCAGGCTCCGTAGCCCGCCGCGACGGTGACTGTGGGCGGGCACTTGCCCGAGCGGCACGCACTCTGACGGCAACGTTTGAGTTTCCCTATCTGGCCCATGCGACTATGGAGCCACTCAGCGCGGTGGTTCGACTATTAGCAAATCAGTGTGATATCTGGACCGGGGATTGGGACGTTTCGGGCGTGCAGGATGACGCAGCCAAGATTACGGGGCTGACCACTCAACAGGTTCACATTCATACACTCTACGGAGGCGGCAGTTTCGGCAGGCGAGGAAGTGGAGCATCGGAGGTCGTTGAGGTCGCGAAGGCAATCGGCGGCCGCTTTCCAGTGAAATTGTTCTGGACGCGCGAAGATGACATCCGGGGCGATTCGTACCGGCCGATGTATCTTCACAAGCTCGATGCAGGACTCGACGAGCGAGGAAATCTCGTCGCCTGGCAGCACCGGGTCGTCGGCCAGTCTGTTCTCGGTAGCGACCCGGACTTTGTTATCAATGGCATTGACGTCACTTCAGTGGCTGGGGCCAGCAATATTCCTTACGACATCCCAAACATCCTCGTCGATCTTCATTCACCTGTCCTCGGCGTACCGATAGAAAAATGGCGTTCCGTCGGCAACAGTCACAACGCCTTTGCAGTCGAAACGTTCCTGGATGACGTTGCTCATGCAGCAGGTCGAGATCCCTATCAGTTCCGCCGTGCTCTTCTGATGAAGGACCCACGAGACAAACCGATGCAAATCGTTGCTCCCGATTTCATGAAGCCTGGCCTGTTCGCCAAGTTTCCGCGTGACCGCCGAGTTCTTGAACTGGTCGCGGAAAAATCCGGCTGGGGAACGCCAGTCCCCCACGGCAAAGGACGGGGCCTTGCGGTGCATTATTCCTTTCGCACTTCGTTAGCGCAGGTGGCGGAGGTAACGGTTGGCTCGGATGACAGGATCAAAGTAGATCGCGTAGTGTGTGCCGTGGATTGCGGTGTGGCGATTAATCCTGATGTGCTCCGCGCACAGATGGAAGGGGGAGTTGCCTTTGGCTTGAGCGCCATTCTCTATGGCGCAATCACTTTGAAGAACGGGAAAGTCGAACAGTCGAATTTTGGCGACTATCCGGTGTTGCGTATGGACGAAATGCCCAAGGTCGAGGTCCATATCGTACGCTCGACGGAGGCGCCCACCGGAATCGGCGAGTCTGTGGTTCCTCCCATCGGGCCTGCCGTGTCCAACGCAATCTTTGCGGCCACGGGAAAACGCGTCCGAACACTGCCTCTATATCCAAGGACATAAGCTGTGTAGACACGCCAAGGGCTCATTTTGATTGTATTATCCTAAGGCCGACGCTACGAGGCATATGCTCACCGTCACTCAGCTAAAATTTGCGCTTCTGGGCTGGGCCGGCGCAACTCTATTCTTCACTGCCGTCCTGATGGTAAGCGATATTGGCGGCGAAAAGACGTTTGGCTTTGCTCTTTACGCCACCGCTGTGCATTTCGCTCTGTGGATCCTTGCCTTGCCACTCCTTGCCAAATGCACACACAAGTTCCCGCTGGGCCGGGGAAAGAAAGTATGGAACGCCGGCGTGCTGCTCGGAGCCGTCGCGGCTTTTGCACCTGTAGTCATGCTGAGCCAGTGGGCGATACTCTATTCAACCTTCTTTCCATATCGCTCGCCTTCGTTCTGGTCGTTTCTGCGACCCAACCTTTCCAGGTTTTTGCCCTCCGATATTCTGATGGGGATGCTGCTTGTTTTCGCACTCGAAGGCTGGCGAGTGTGGCTGGATTTTCAGGTGGAGCGCACGCGTGCCACCGATCTGGAGCGGCAGCTTGCCGTCTCGCGTCTCGACGCGCTCCGCATGCAGCTAAACCCGCATTTTCTGTTCAATACTTTGCACGCGATAGCCGGGCTCATTGTGGAGCAGCCGGTGACGGCACGGCGCATGGTGATCGCACTTGGCGATCTTCTCCGCCTGACTCTGAAGGGCACCCGTAGTTCTGTCCGAAGCTTGGCGGAAGAGTTGGAATTTGCCGATCTTTATCTAGGTATCGAAAAGCTCCGGCTGGGGGACCGCCTGGTGCTTGACTATGATATCGAGCCCGAGGCAACGTCGGCGGAGTTGCCTGAACTGTTGTTGCAGCCGCTCTTTGAAAACGCCGTCCGTCATGGGGCAGCGCGCATGCTGAACTCTTGCGAGATTCGCTTCCGTGCTTGTCGAGAGGGCGATAGGTTACACCTTGCTCTCCACAATGACGGACCGGTGCGCTCTGAGTCTCCTGGGCCGCTAGGGTACGGAGTAGGACTAACGAACACGAAGGACCGGCTTCGTCTCTACTACAAAGATGAATTCAAGTTTCAGTACACCGACCGGCCGCAGGGCGGCGTACAAATTGACATCTCCATTCCGTACAAGAAAGCCGAGAGTGAAAGACTGGATCAAGACCAGGACCTTTATGCCACCACCGACGCCCATACGCACTCTGATCATTGATGACGAGCCGCACGCGCGTCGCTATCTGCGCGAGCTCCTTGGCGGCGAAAAAGATGTCGTTATCGCCGGCGAAGCCGCAAGTGGCGTGGAAGGCGTCGATCTGATCCGTAAGCTCACACCGGACGTCGCATTTCTAGACATTCAGATGCCCGGTCTCGGCGGATTTGAGATGATCCAACAGGTGGAGATCGAAAAGAGGCCGATCTTCATCTTTGTTACCGGCTACAGTGGATACGCGGTGAAAGCATTTGAAGTGGAGGCGGTCGATTATCTCTGCAAGCCCTTCGATAAAGAACGGCTATCGATTTCGCTGGAACGCGCCATCCGGCGTTTGGGCGAGCGAGAGAGTGCTTCCGAAGGCAAATCAGAAGCGGACCCCTGGCTTTCGCGGCTGGCCATCAAAGACGAGAATGGGATTGTTTTTGTACCGGTCGAACAGATTCTTTGGATCGAGGCGGCCAACAAGTACGTCGTCGTTCACACCACCAGCCGGGATCACATCTCCAGACAGACCATCAAGCATCTAGAAGACACGCTTAATCCTAAAGAGTTCCTTCGAATCCATCGATCCATTCTGGTTCGCAAGGCGGCGGTACGCGGACTGCACCCCCTATTTCGCGGAGATTACATCGTGAAACTGACCAATGGGGCTGAGCTCACACTGAGCCGGAATTTCCGTGGATCGTTCTTCAATCAAATGAGCCGCTGAATCCCGGCTCGCTCAAAGCCTCATCTCATCCTTTCCATCCTGCACCGGAAAATCGGCGGTTCACGACGAACCAATAGAAGATCGCTGCTCAATCAGCTTATTGTTCAACACGGTTCGCAGGAATCGGCCGAAATACAAATGTCTCCGCCGCTTGTGGAGCGTTGCGTGGTTGTCCTCAGGGAGGAACCGTAAGCGTGAAAACTGACTGGCATACTCGATTGTGCGCACTTCCGATTCTTGTCGCTCTGGTCATTCTGGTGCTCTTGTGGGCCCCCACCCGCCACCGTGCGATGGCCGCCACAGCTTCCGGCTACCATCCTCTGGCAAAGGTGACGCTTGGTGGCGAAGGGTTTTGGGACTACCTGGCAATGGATGCCGGGGCAAGGCGGCTCTATATCTCCCGCTGGACGCACGTGATGGTGATTGATGCTGACAGCTACCGGGTCGTGGGCGACATCCCGGGCATCGAAGGAGTGCACGGCATTGCCATCGCCGGTGAGTTCGGTCGCGGGTTCATTAGTGAGGACGAGGCCAATCGCGTTACGTTCTTCGATCTGAAGACCTTGAAAAAAATTGGGAACGCCAAAACGGGCCAAAGTCCAGACGCCATTATCTATGATCCCGCCGCGAAGCGCGTGTTCGCCTTCAGTGGACACGACGGAACAGCCACCGCCATTGACGCTGCTACAGGAACTGTCGTCGGAACTGTCGATCTCGGAGGCAGCCCTGAGTTCGCCGCAGCAGATGGCCAAGGACACATCTACAATAATCTCGAGGATAAGAACGAAGTGGTCGAGATCGATTCGAAGAGCCTGAAGGTCCTGAATCGCTGGCCTCTTGCTCCGGGTGAAAGCCCATCTGCTATGGCAATTGACCTCGGGCACAGGCGGCTATTCATTGGATGCCACAATAGGATGATGGCGGTCATGGACGCCGACACGGGTAAGGTGGTGGCAACCCCAGCGATTGGTGAGGGCATCGACGCGGCCCGCTTTGATCCAGACAGTCAATTAGTCTTCAGCTCGAACGGTGACGGGACATTGACGGTAATTCACGAGGATTCTCCGGATAAATATTCCGTGATCGACAACGTCCAGACGGAGCGCGGAGCGCGCACGATGGAGCTCGATAACAAAACGCACCGCATTTATACTGTCACGGCTGACCTTGGCCTTCAGCCCACCGAACCCCATGAGCCGCCGTCGATGGTGCCTGGAACCTTCAGGCTGTTAGTGTTCGGCAAAGGAGCAGACCGATGAGCGGTTTTCTGAGTCCGGAGGAGTTGAGCGCGTTGGAACCTGCCGAAACTTCGTCCTTCGCCTCACCGATTCCCACGCAGATTGTCTCGAGCGACGAATTTCTCCCTCCGCCTCAGAACAAAGCACAGCGCGAGGTGGAAGCGCGGCTGAAGGAGACGGGGTCGCAACTGGCTCGCAAGCAGGGGATGAGCCGAAGGTCGTTTTTTACCACGGCAGCCGGTATGGCCACTGCATTTCTCGCCATGAACCAAGTCTACGGCGGGCTCTTCGATGTGACGCCCGCCGAGGCTGCCACTCCGGAAATAGCCGACGAGCGCGCCGCATCGCTTCTAGACCAGTTTATTTTCGACGGCCACACGCACTTTCTGCGCGACGACACACAACTCACGGGCTTCGTGAAAATGCGTCAGGCCGTGGGTGACGCGGGGTGGAACCCTGCACTGAAAGGCAGGAAGCAGACCATCGAAGATTTGAAGTACAACAATTATTACAAGGAGATCTTCCTCGACAGCGACACCAAAGTGGCGCTGATCTCGAGCGCGCCGTCTGATGTGCCTCGCGACTGGTTCTTGACGAACGAAATGATGGCGGCGGCCCGCGCCAAAGTTAATACGGCTGCCGGATCCAAACGCTTGTTGTGCCATGCCATTTTTACCCCCGGCCAGCCTGGATGGCTCGACAATCTCGACCGCGCCCTCGCTCTTAAGCCCGACTCCGTGAAGGGTTATACCGTCGGGGACAATACTCACAAGGAACTCGCTCGTTACCCCTGGCGTATGGACGACGAGAAAGTCGCCTATCTCGGCTACGAGAAGATGCAGAAGGCGGGCGTCAAGAACGTTTGCGTGCACAAAGGCCTCTTTCCACCTTCGCTGGACAAAGTGTTTCCCAGCCTTCGCCCTTATGCCGACGTTAGCGACGTCGCGAAAGCCGCCAAGGATTGGCCGCAACTTAATTTCGTCATCTACCACTCCGGCTATCGCAATGTGGGAGGCGTCGGCGGCTCGGACGCCGCGGATGCTTGGGCAATGGTGGAGAAAAGCGGACGAAATGAGTGGGTAACGGATTTGGCAGAAATTCCCGAGAAGTATGGCGTCACCAACGTGTATGGCGATCTCGGCCAGCTTTTCGCTGCAAGCACCGTGGCTCAGCCGAAATTGGCAGCTTACCTGGTGGGCTGTCTCATAAAGGGTTTGGGTGCCGATCACGTCGTTTGGGGCACGGATGCTCTGTGGACCGGTTCACCGCAATGGCAAATCGAAGGACTGAGGCGGCTCGAAATACCGGAAGATATGCAGAAGCGATTCGGATTCAAACCTCTTGGCCCTACTGAAGGCGAAGTCAAGACGGCAATTTTCAGCGGAAATTCGTCGCGCCTATACGATTACAAGGCTCCCGCTCGCTGGTCGAGAATGGATCGCTTCTCAACCCTGAAAGAAGAATATTTGCAGTCTGGTCCACGTCGAACGAACCTGCGTTATGGCTACGTGGCGACTTAAGAGCGGCGATGAGCGAACCATTGAGGGATAGATGATAAAGGAGACGGCGTCCGCGTCGCGTTCATTGTCGAAAACGGCGCGCCCATCGAACCATCGACCTGCTCGAATTTACCGACCCTAACCATCCTGCCCGCCGCCAGCAGAGCAAGAGACTGATATAAACACCTTCCATCCAAAGCATCTCTCAGAGTGAAGGCGAGCACTTGACACGTTTCAAGAGTGGCCAGTTAACGCGCTAACTTCATCAAGCATTTCCCAGCCCCCACCTCCAAGCCAGCCTGACCCCCGTTTGTCGGCTATCCATCCGCGCGATTCGCAGCCTCTTTCATTTGTCGGGGTCCTTTTCTGCACGGTCGCGATAGACGACGTGGCCTAGTCGGTCGCATTCATTTTCTTGGGCGAGGGAGATCGTAGTCGGCTTTTCTCCCGCCGGAACTGATTCGCAGCGCAGATGATCCTCGAATCCGGGGGCCGAGAATATGGCGACTATGCTGGCGGGCTCGGTTCCGGTGTTCTTCAGGCCGACCCACGTATGCTGCGGAATGAACACCATTCCTCCGGCATGCAGATCGCGCTCCTGATCTCCGACATGAGCGTGGATGGTGCCTTTCTCGATAAGCACGATCTCATCCTGCTCAAGATGCTTATGGGTTGGGATGGCTGCGCCGGGGGGCAGATCTTCTCCGCCAACGACCACCAGATGCTCGGAGCCATTGGCCTTGGGCGTGACCTTGAGAATGAATCCCCCCCAGGGGTCAACCTCTCCCGGCTCGGGCCGCCAGAGACGCGTCTCGCCTTCATTTTTCTCCAGCAGCAGTGGGGTTGCGCCAGCCTGCACTGGTTGCGATTCCTCGGGCTTGGTGGCTGCGACTCGAGTCTCCTTCCCGCTCACGAACACCTTCATGGAATTCTCGCTGTCACCCGACTCATCGGAGTATTCGTAGGAATCCGCTGAAACAACTTTCATGGTGTACCGGGTGTGATACACCTTCCCGCCGAAGACGCTCTCCCCAAGCCAAGTCCATACGTCGCCGCTCACCGTACCAGTCTTGTCTTCTGTTCCTCCTGAACTGTCGACTGCGTGGTATCGGTATGTCTTGGAAGTTGGATCGTAGTAGACGAAGGAGGTGTCCGAGTATTTACTCCCGGGTCTATAGAGCACTGTCTCGCAGATCACGGCGAAGCCGTCTGCCGTCCATCTGCAATCGTCAGTGCCACTGAACTTCATCGCTGGCGAGTTCGGCCCCATAAACCCTGCTTTCAATTCATCTTCGATCGTAAACTTGCCGACCATTACTGCCAGCTTCTTCACTTCTGGGCCAGGCGTTGTCTGAGATTGGGCCCGAGCCACAATTGCGCTCGAAGCGCATGCCAGCACAAATGAGAGAAACCTTTGAAGGACACTCATTTGGATTTTCCTTTCAGATGTGCCACGGATGCTAGCACAAAACGCCGGAGGCGACTCTCACCTTTCCCGACAAGAGCTGTCGGCTGCTATCTATGGACTTGCATCTAAGTGCCGGTTGGTCGGCACCGGAAGTAATCCAGAAACGGGCTTGGAAGAGATCAACCTGGTGACCGGCTACTGGAAATTATGCCTCGAAGCAGCCATAAAGCAAAAAAGTAAAAATGTATCGTGAGTAAACTTTTAACGGCGCACGCCAGAAGTCGGTTTCGCGGAGAAGAAGCCACGACCATGGGCCGTGGCTTCCCCTTCAACTTGCAAGCTGGTTCTGTTCCAGTCCGTAACGAGTTTTTTATCTGACGTCGTTGGATTCAGGTCCCGGCCAAGAACTAGAAGTTGATCTTTACCGTCAACTGGACCAGCCGGGGCGAAGCGTCTCCGCCCAGGAACGATCCCAAAATGCTGGTTGGCGTGTTTACCGTATCCAGGACATGGCCGAAGTTTGCGTTGTTGATATCATTCACCGGCCCCTCGAAGTTCGGATGGTTGAACAGGTTGAAGAACTGAGCGCCGAATCCAACCTTCGCTCCCTCCCACTTCGGAATCATGGTGTACTTCATGAGGGTCATGTCCGTATCGAAGTAGCGAGGACCGAAGAACTGGTTGCGCCGCTGAGTCTCGGTATCGGAGTTCAACTGATTCTGCCCGATGTTCCCACCTACAGATAAATCGGGGAAGTCCGATGACGATAGGCATGGCCCCGAGGTGATGCTGCTGGGACTATTGCAGGCTGGGGCTGAGGCTCCAGAGAAGTTGGCGTAGACCTGTGACCCATAGCCAAAGCTGCTCAGAATTCCGGACGCTCCACCGTTCACAACGGTATACGGCAGGCCGCTGCGTGCGAAAAGCGTTCCCGAGAGTTGCCAGCCCTTCAAGAGCGCCGTGGGCCCCTTCGGTATTTCATACACGTAATTCATGCTCACGTAGTTCCGCGTATCGTAATCCGCATTGCCGTAGTTGAATTGGCGGATGTTGTTATCGTTGATGGGGTTGGCTAAGCTGCCCACCCGGCCAATAGCGCCGTTGCCGGAGATGAACGGGTTGAAGCCGCCGTTGGAGACTTCATCGAGAGCGTGGCTCCAGGTGTAGTTGATCTGCATCTGCAGCCCGTGGTTGAAACGGTGCTGTGCGGTGAACGACAGGCCGTTGTAGTTGGAAATAGCCGCGGTTTCAACTTGTTGCACGATGGAGAAGCGCTGATCGGGCTGGGTCGTCGGTAAGTTGATGAAACCATTCGGGCAGGTGGAAGTGGGGCAGAAGGCGTTCACGTTGTTCAAGAATGCGGTTTCGTGAAAGCCGTGATTGCCCACGTAGTTGATGGTGATCGAACTATTGTTTCCCATCGCCTGCTGTACCTCGAAGTTCCACTCCCAGTATTCAGGAGCCTTGATTGCGCTCACATTATTGAATCCCGGAGTGGCAAAAACTCCGCCCGCGGCGGCTGCCGCAGCTTGAATCTGGGCCAGGGTTTCCCCACTTTTGAACCCGTTTGTAAGGGCAGCGTTAGACACGGCAGCCGTCGTAAATATGTTGCTGCCATTCGCTACCTGCTGGGGCGATGTGTTGCCGAAAATGGCGAACGGGAACTGGTTATACACAGGGGTATTCTCGGATAGGGAGTCTGCAATCTCCCCTGGGAATGTATCCATGAATAGCCCAACGCCGCCACGGAATACCGTGTTCTTCAACATTGGCGGAGTCCAGGCAAACCCAAAGCGGGGCTGCCACGCAATTGTTGTGAACGACGGAATGGCTTGGCCGATCCCGGTCTGGATGGTCTGATTGTAGGGCGTATTCACGTCGTGGTTGATATTGTCGAAGTTCCCCGCCAACCTGGCAAAACAGTTCGTCGCACAGGTGGGGATGGAGTTGTGATCCGCGCGCAAGGCGAACGTCAGCTTCAGGTTGCTCTTTACCTTCCACTCATCCTGCGCGTACAAGCCCAACTGGTAGAGCTTGATGTTTTGCTCTAGCGCCGTGGGAAAAGTCTGGTTGAACATCAGAGATACGCCGTCGTAAAAATTTGTCAAGCTGAGCGGGAGAGCAAGACCGCTGGTGAACGCGCCGTAGTTGTGATCGCTGACCAGGTTCCTGTGGAAGTACAGCCCAGCTTTCAAAGTATGTTTACTTCCTACGACATAGGAGAAGTCGTCAACCAACTGATAGCCGGTAACGTTGCGCCCCTGGGGCCAATCAGGGTCGTCGCCGCCCAGCCCTGTAAGAGATCCATCATTGACAATCACGCTGGTCGGCAGCGCGGCCAGGGAGGCCGCTAGATTGGCGGTCGTGAAAATCGCGCTATAGTACTGAGCGGAAAGAACCAGGTTGTTGGCCGCTTTCGCGCCAAACGCGCGGTTCCAGCTCGCCTGTGCCTGATATTCAGGCTGGGTGCTGACTGCGTTAAAGACCGGATTGATCTGGTCGGTATAAGTCGCCTGGACGCCTTTATCCTCCTGCAAGCGCACAAACACCTTGTCATTATTGGTGAGGTTGAAGTCGAATCGGCCTGAAGTCAGAAACTCGTGCGTGAAGTTAGGAGCCGTTCCACGGTAGGAGTCGGCGCAGGGGTTGGCGCCGGCGCCGAATGAGGCTCCGGTTACGGGATCGATGAAGGTCTGTCCCACGCACCCGCTGATATCTGAGGCGTTGGGCACTCCCTTTACAGCACGGGAAATGCCGGGCGCGCCATTGTAGAGGCTGAACATCGTCTGGTAGAACGGAACCGACTGGCTGAGGCCTGAAGCATTCAGGTTGTTCAGCACCGCAGTCTGAAACAGTGGGTCCGGAACTTGCACCTGTTGGCTCGTCGGCAGGATCACCCGAAGTCCTTCATAGTTCCAGAAGAAGAACGCCTTGTCCTTCTTGATCGGTCCGCCAAGAGACGCCGCATATTGGTTGGCGTTTACAAAGGGGCGCGGAGTGTTGTTTCCAACGTTAAAGAAGTTGTTGGCATTCATCATTCGGCCATCCCACCAGTAGTTGGTATTGCCGTGCCACCTGTTCGACCCCGACTTGGTGATGTAATTCACATTCGCGCCGGCGAAGCCCCCGTACTGGCCGGAATAGCCGTTGGTCACGACCGTCGCTTCCTGCACTTCATTGTTGCCCAGCAAGAGGTTGGTCGCGCCCGAGTTGTTCAGGTTCAGGAACGGATCGTTGTCGTACATGCCGTCCAGTGTGAACAGGTTGGAACTCGCCGACACGCCAAAGCTCGAGAAGTTTCCAAAGCCCATGCCGGTGTTCATCACCGAGCCAGCAGCCGTCTGCGCCACAAAGCTCAGATCGTTGCCTGGGTTCGGCACTTCCGAAATTTCACGGGCGTTGAAAGTCGTCGATACCTCGGCGCTTTCCGTTTGCAGCAAAGCAGCTGCGCTCGTGACTTCTACCGTGGTCCCGGCCGCCCCCACTTCCAGCTTCGCGTTGACGATCGAGGTCGCGCCCACGCTCACCGTCGTAGTCGCAGTGGACATCTTAAAGCTGATGGCCGAAATTGTGATGGCATATGTTCCCGGCTCCAACAGTGGGAACTGGTAAAAGCCCTGCTCGTTCGTCTTTGTCGAATTGGTGAAGCCCTTCTCAGTGCTCTTCAGGTTTACCGTGATACCGGGCAGAACTGCGCCCGTGGGATCGGTTACGGTTCCGCTGATCGCGCCGTTGGTCGTGCTCTGCGCCAGCAGAACGCTCGGCAGCAGAAGAGCCACGAGCAGCATTAAGGGAAGCAGTCTGGTCGAGTTCAGTCGCACGGTTTAGCCTCCATTTACTGGCTGACTCCGATGCATTCGCATTACCACCTGCGATAAGAATTCAGGGATGAGTTGCGGTTTTGCAGGGATAAGGCGTGGGCGTACAACTGCGAACGGCGGGTAGACACGATTGGGAGTTGCGCTGTTTTTCACTGGGAAGGTGTTGCTCCGCAGAAACGCTGCGCGTCTACCAGAAAAGGAATTCCGCCGGTTAGGAATCTACAAAAAAGGGGATAAGCAGCAGGTTGACAGTTGCTCTCTTAACATACATACTGGTCGGTATGATCAATGCAACGATCAGGCAGAATGACCGCATCATAAGAGCCAGATCGGACTAAACTCTGTGCTGGAGGTGATAGGTAATGAGACCTAGGACACTCAAGCCAATCGCATTAGGAAGCTCCGTGCTTGTGGTAGCGCTGGGTGCGATCTCGCAAATGCTAGCGCAATCCCAAACCCCGTATCCCAGCATGGCCCCGCTTGAGCAGTACCTGATGCCGGATCGAAGTGCCGAAATCGCCCTGGCACGAAGTGCGGCTCCAGACGCCATATCCCACGAGGCCAAAATTTTGGTTCTTGGACCGCATGGCTTTGAAACCGCCGTCGAAGGTAAGAATGGTTTCGTGTGCGCCGTGGAGCGGGGGTGGATGGCTCCGTTCGACAACCCGGAATTTTGGAACCCCAAAATTCGAGGCCCGATCTGTTTCAATCCGCCCGCGGTGCGTTCCATCCTTCCGATGACCTACAAAAGGACCGAGATGGTATTGGCAGGTCAATCCAAGGCTCAGATCAGGGAAGGAATCGCGACATTTGCCAAGAAGGAGCTGCCTGCCCTGGAGCCTGGCGCTTTCACCTACATGATGTCGAAGGAAGCGTATCTTACGGACCGCGACGACCACAACATAGCCCATTTGATGTTCTATAACCCGCTGATGGACAAAGCGGTTTGGGGCGCAGATCTCCCCAAGTCTCCCGTCATGCTGAATACACAGTTCGCCCTGGAAGGGATCGATGTATTCATGGTTCTCACCGGCATGTGGTCGGATGGAACGCTCGCCCCGGTCAACAATTGACGGCGAGTGAATGTTGCGGATTTCGAGAATGCATGTTCAAGTGATCGTCCAGGTTGCGCACAGTGAACTCCCAGGTCTAGGCGGTAAGTAGCTTTCCGAGCCACGAGGTGCAGCAATCCGCGGAGAAGGAAAAGGAGTTGCGAATCGTGATGGGACTGTCACCGCAACTACAAATTGCTACGAAAAAGCCGGCTTCTCGAATGCAGATGCAGAACCAGCCGTCGCCGCGGGTTGCCATCAAGGTGAAGGGAAAAATCCTCTTCATCAATCTGAGGGATGTGGTTTCCGTTAAGGCTGAAGGAGATTATGTGTCGCTGCAGCGGAACGGGAGTTCCTATCTGGTCCGCGAGTTAATTTCGGCGGTAGCCCAGCAACTTGAGCCGCAGGGATTCATTCGGATACATCGCTCGATTCTGGTGAACACGTCTTTTGTCGAAGAGATCAGACCTTACTCAACGGGGGAATATGGTCTTCGCGTGGAAGGTGGAAAGGAATACACCGTTACCCGCACCTACAAGAAGAACCTAAAATCCCTCGCGGAATTCTGGATTGGCGGCGGCCCCTTCTTCCGCCACTGATAGCCCCTGTCCGAAAAAGCGGCTATTCGCGGGCTGCCACGCGCTTCCGGCCTCGTGCCGGGCGCAGCGACTCAAGGTGGCCGCTCACCCTTCTTTGGCCGGATCGCATCATCCGTGCATCCTGCGAATTCTTCGTTAAAACAACGTAACCCTCGTACGTTGCGATCAGGAACGTAGCCGTTTCATCCGCGTCTATATCATTGCGCACCAACCCGCGTTTCTGTCCTTCACGCAGTGCCCCCGCCACGGCGTCATGCCAGTTCCTGAAAAGTCTGGCCGTCCTTCGGCGGAATCCCTCATCCAGACCTGACATCTCTTGAGACAAGTTCAGCAAAGGGCAGCCACGCCGAACGTCTTCTCTTTTCAGCGATTCGGACTGAACAATGCGAACCAGAGCGTCGATGGGATCCTTGGCGTTCCGTAGAGGCTGCACCCACTTCTGGTGCAGGTCACTCGCCATGACCTCGTCCAGCACCGCATATCCGAGGGCCTCCTTGTCGTCAAAGTGGTAGTACAACGCGCCTTTGGTGACGCCCGCTGCCGACAGGATGGCATCCAGGTCTGCACTCCGAAAGCCAGAGCGGTATATCTCCTGGAAGGCAGCCCGCAACAGTGTCCCTCGTGTGCGCCCTGCATCCCGCGACATCGCCCCGTTGCGTCGCGATCGTTTTCTAACAGCGGACATACCAATTAGTATGCACGTTCACGCGGGGAGGTGTCGAGCCGAACATTTTCACGCTTTGCCGGGGCTGGCAAAATCGACCAGGCAAATCCAATTCCTCTTAAATGCGCTCGTTGTCCCAGGAGAAACAGCCAGCATTTGGGTGCTGGCCCGGAAAGCGCTGATCGAACAGCCCGATTTGGATCACTCCTCCGAGCCCGCCCAAATTACAGGCGGTGCTTGCTATGTGAATCACTTGCCGTAGCGTAGGTGCGGTTGCGCTTCTGAATCTGGTGCAGCGCTTTCCGGAGATGAAGGTCGCTGGGGCGGAATCAAGAAGCTCCCAGCTAGCGCGGCAGGATCTCCTTCAATGCCCACTCAATCCTGTCCACCTCTTCGCGGATGACTCGGATTGACTGCTGGTTTTTCGCCGGGTGGGCGGTTGGAGCAATTCCTTCCAGGGCACCGCGAATTTGATGATTGCGATCCCAAATGAAGTTAAGCCGCGCGCGCCTCTCCTTGCGGTTTCGGTAGACATCTCCGACAAACTTAGTAGCCAGCAAAGCAAAAACCAGGCCGAACAACGCTTCGATCGGAATGCGATCCTTCGCCCCGTCAAAGTCTGAAAACAAAACTCGGTAGACCGCTTCCCCCATCCCAAACGAGGCAAACAACACGATCGTCCCAAATAGATAGACTTTCAAGCGCTCGATCAGTTGGAAGCGTAAGGAATCGTCGCTCCGGTCAAGTGTTTGCATAAACTTGATTGCCATGATGCCCCCAAATGATTTGTCAGCATTCGCGGCCACTGGCCCGCGTACAGTGCCAATCTGCTGAAATGATACTTGAAATTGCCGTCAGCGGCAGCCCCTTCGTGATCCCCTGCTGGCCGGCACGACTCCGATGCGTAGACGACTGTCCCTCCGAGCTGTGGAAGTTCTCCGAGGAAGTTCTCCGAGTCCCACGTCGTTTGAACGCGGTCGGTTCCGGTCGGCCTTTTGTTTGCCAGCTACGGTACAATTCTGCTATCGCTTCCATTTTGCTTAACCCGTGCCCGCGGAGTTAGATCGAAGCGAAAAGGACAGGTTCCGAATGAACGTCCTGTTACTTTCCATGCCGGATTCCTTCGAACACATGCCACCGGTCGCGATCCGTATGCCCAACGGGGCGCTCACGTCGCTGGCGGGAAACGTTGATCCGCAGCACCGGGTGGCCGTGGCTGATCTGATCCTGGTTCATCGGCAGGTTCGCGAAACTGTCACCCGGCTGGTCCGCGGGCTCGATCCGGAGGTTGTCGGACTCTCGATCATGACGTTTCAGCGCCGCACCGCCGGGCGCATTATCGACCTGGTGCGCGCTCTCCGGCCGGGAGTGAAGATCGTGGTGGGAGGATACGACCCCAGCCTCGCCCCCGAGGCTTACGCGGAAATGGGCGTCGACTATCTTGTGCGCAGCGAGGGGGAAGTCACGTTCCGCGAATTGTTGCGCGCCATCGAGCAGAGGTCGGGTGTCGATCACATCGGTGGGCTCTCCTACCGGGACGGCGCGAGGTGGGTGCACAACCTCGACCGGCCGCCACACCAGCTGGAAGACAGCGAGATCCGCCCACCGAACCGCGATGCGCGCGTGCTCCAGGGTTATACGTTGCTTGGCCGGCAGGTCGACGTAATCGAAACCTCTCGCGGCTGCACCTACGATTGCAGCTTTTGTTCCATCATCGAGATGAGGGGACGCAATTTCCACACCTATTCCTTCGACCGCGTGCTCGCGGATATTCGCGACGCCCGCGACCACGGCGCCCGAACCATCTTCCTGGTAGACGACAACATTACGCTGAACGTGCGGCGCTTCGAGGCATTGTGCGAGGCGATTATCGAGGCCGGACTGCACAAGCTTGACTACTTCGTGCAGGCCATGACCTCGGCCATCGCGAATCACGGCGAAACTCTTGCCCCGCTGATGCGACGAGCCGGATTCCGCTATGTTTTTCTCGGCATCGAGAACATCCTCGAAAACGACCTGGAATTTCTGAAGGCCTCCGCTAAGAATACCGAGCGCACCAACGGCCAGAACACCGGAAACGCGACGCTCAAAGCCATCGATTACCTGCACCGCAACCAGATGTTTGTGGTCGGCGGGTTGATTGTCGGCAGCCCCGGCGACACGCGCGAGTCGATCGAAGCCAACCTCGAGTTTGCCCGCCGCTATGTGGACTGGCCCTACATTCAACACCCCACGCCGTACCCGCGCACGCCCATGACGAAAGATTTTCGGGATCAAGGGTTGATCATGAATGAGCGGTTGGAGGAATACGACGGCACCACGGCGGTGGTGCGCACGGAGCACCTGCCGGCCGAGGAAGTGGAGTTCATGCGATGGAGGGCCGAGCGATGGATGAAGGTTCACCACATACCGGCCGCGCTGAGGCATGACCCGAGCTTCGTCCTGCTCCAGGGATGGAAGATGTTTGCGCACACTTTCCGGGGAAGCTCGATCCGCTCAGCGCTGGGACTGGAAAGCGATAAGAAAGTGTTTGAGAGGTATCGAGCGATTCGAAGGATGGAGCGCGAGTACGTGTAGGCGCAAATTATCCCTCGATCTTTTGTTCCACGCTCGTTTTCAGTGGCCGGTCGGGCGTCGGACCGCGATGAGCGAAACCTGTTCCAGATCGGGGTAGTGGTCTTCTTTATCCGCTTTGCGTTCCGTCGGTGCGATTTGTTGAATGGTAGTTTGTGCCGGCAGCAACGGACCAAAATACTGGGCCCAGACCTCGTCAAACGCTGCCAGATCCGACAAATCATCAAGGTAGACATTCGTGTCCACGACCTGGTCAAAATTCATCTCAGCCTCCTCAAGGTTGTCGAGGAGATTGCGCATGGTCTGCCGAAGTTGATGTTGCGTGGTCGAGGCATAGGTTCCACCATGCGGGCCGGGAATAAAGCCGCTTTTGGCGGAGCAGTATAAAGTGTCGCCGGCAAAAACACAGGGGCTGGCCGTGGGACTGGGCGGCATGTTCTTCGGACGCACGGCTCTCCGCTGCTTGAGATCACGCACGGCCACGCCGGTGTACTCGATGTGAGCGCCGCCGGGCAGGCTCGTCACGTCGATGGTGGCCCGCGCCGGGGTGTTGCCAAACTCGAACCGCCGAGCGTAATGCTGATTCATGATCCGCGTCGGAATCGCGCCCGTCAGGTAAGGGTTGACGAAAACCATGTGGGTTAGATCGAGGCCGGCTGCCTTTGTAACCGCTTCCAGGCGGTCGAGCGCCAGATCAACCTGCGCCGCCGGATCATCCGGAACTTTGCCGCTCACCGGATCGCTGCCGGGCATGCTGGAGATGAAAAGCCGGTCATGGGTGAGGATGCCCGGCGACGCGGAATCTTCTGATTTATAGGTCGCCGGATAGATGGCCCGCTTGTCCGCTAAACTGCGCACCGCGACAGCACTAATTTGAACCGGCGGATCGGGAAGGCCGGCAACGCCGAGTACCGCGCGAGCCGGCGGAGTCTTCGCGAAATATTCTCCGAAAACTTTATTCATTTCGGCGTACTTACTGATGTCCTGCAGATAGACCTGGGTATAGACCACGTGCTCCATGGTCAAGCCCGCGGATTCGACGATCGCCTTGACGTTATCCAGCGCCTGGCGAACCTGAGCTTCAAACGACGCCGGGGAACCGCCATCCGGGCGACGTGACCCCTGCCCGGAAATGTAGAGATAGTCTCCGGCATCGACACCGGGGGAGTAGAAACGATTCGGGTGAGCGGCCGACGACGCGGGAACGACGGCACGCGCTTGTTCCCGAGCAGCGGACGCCTGCGCTACGATCTTCTGAGCTACGATCTGCTGAGGTAAGAGGGTCGACGAAATAAGTAAGCCAACCAGCAGCAATCGCACATGCACCTTCCCGCGTATTGTTCGCAAAACAAGCAGCTCCGATCTACGCCGCAGACTTCTTCTGCGCGGCGCCGAGAATGGCGCGCAGTCTCTGTCCGACTATGATTTCTTCTCCGGGCTTGATGGTCATGGAAACCAGTTCGATGTGGTCGGGGCCCTTGCGTTCTTTTCGATTTGGATTCGGATTACCTTCGCGAACCGCCCTTACCAAGCTTGGATTGTCCGCCCCGAGCACTTCAATGACTGGATCGCCCGCGCGCAACTCCTGCACGCAATCGGAAATGCTGTATCGCCAGGCCTGCTGGTCCCAGGAAATCTTCAGCGTGGGATAGCGGTTTCCGTCGTCGGGAATATAAGTGTCCGTCTTCACACCGGGGACCGTCTCCACCAGCTT
>JBEKDY010000056.1:0-19668 GCA_050014115.1 Candidatus Sulfotelmatobacter sp.
GATGCGGGCGTAAGGTCCTATTTCCGTCGCCCCGCCCGCCCAAACTTCCACTCGCACTGCTTCATATCCACCTTCCGCCCGCGAAACCGCACGCCCTCAGCCTCCAGCCGCAGCCGCTGCTCTATGGCCGAATCCCCGCGCAGCTTGATTTCTCCACCCGCTCCCAACACCCGCTGCCAGGGCAATCCGAACCCGCGATTCAGAACCCGCGCCACCAGCCGCGCCGCGCCGGGAAATCCCGCGGCCCGGGCGACGCCACCGTAGGTCGAAACCTTCCCCTTTGGAATCGCGCGAATCGTGGCCTCGATCCGCATCCGAACCTTTGCCGAATGATCTTCACTTACTTTTGTCGATCCACGGCGAAGCGGCGGAGAAATATCATTCGAAGCATCGTTGGAACTATCGTTCAACGATCTGCTTTTCTCTGTGCCTCTGCGTCTCCGTGGTGAAACGTTTCTCTTCACAGCCCAATCCACCCCGCACGAATCAGCCACAACGATCCCACCGAAACCAGCAACCACAAAACTATCCCCAGCAGCATCGGACGATGTCCCACCTGCTTGACCGTCGCCACGGAAATTCCGCTGCCAATCAAAAACAGTGTCACTGTCAGCCCAATCTTCGCCACCATTACCAAGATCCCGTACGCATGCGCTCCGCCCGGAAGATACGTGTTGCAAACCGCCGCCAGGCAGAACAGCGCAATGAACCACGGCCACGGAATCTTCGCCTTAGCATGCCGCGCCACTGCAGTCGCCAGTGCCAGCGGGACAATCCACAACGCCCGCGCCAGCTTCACGGTAGTCGCCACGGCCAGCGCTTCCACTCCGTACTTGGCCGCCGCACCCACCACCGAACTGGTGTCATGAATCGCCAGCGCGGCCCACAATCCGAATTGCGATTGTGTCAGCTTCAGCGCCGCTCCGATCGCAGGAAAAATCAGCAGCGCCACCGAATTCAGCACAAACACCGTGCCCAGCGACACCGCCATTTCCTCGTCGCTGGCCCGCGTGATCGGACCCACGGCGGCAATGGCGCTGCCGCCACAAATCGCCGTGCCCGTAGAAATCAGAAATGCCGGAATTCTCCGCACGCCGAGCAACGCGCCCAGGCCCATCCCCGCTAGCATCGCGAAGCTGATGCCCACTACGGTGTAAAGAAATCCGCTGCGTCCTACCCGAACCAACTGGTGCAGATTCATGCCGAAACCCAGCCCCACCACCGAGGCCTGCAAAAGATATTTGGAAAGGGTTTTCGCCTGGGAGCCGTAGGGATGAGGAAAAAACAGCCCAAAGACCAGCCCCGCCGCCAGAGCCACGGGCGGGGAGACCAATCCGCTTGCGCTAATCAGCAGACAAAGAAGGAAAACAACTTTCGAGAGCATTTGCAGAAAAGTGGCCGCCGCCTGCGGAATCGTGGCCGGGCGCGTCCCATCCCTTCGGCTCCCCTTCCGGGGCGCTCAGGGCAGGCCTTTGCCGCCGCGCGGCAAAGACGGGAGACTTCACGCTACGCCGCTTTGCGGAACGATTCGATCGCCTCGCCTTCGGAGTTGCTCACGTCGAACACGGTCAGCAGTTTGGTCACCTGCAACAAATCACCGACCCGTTTGGTCAGGTTCGCCAGCTTGATGGTGGTTCCGGCGTTGAGCGCCGTAGTATGCAACGCCACCAACGTCCCCAGCCCGCCGGAATCAATGTAGTTGACCTCGCCCAGGTTGAGCACAATACTCTTGTGATCCGGGATAGCCTGCTTCACCTGTTCCCGCAGCAGCGATGATTCCTCGCCAAAAACAATCCGGCCACTGCACTCGATCACCAGAATTCCGTCCACCGTTTTGCTCGTAATTTTCAGCTGCATGATAACGCTCCTTTAGAGCTTGCCCGGCGCAATCGCCAGAACCCGCGCTCCGGGCGACGCACAAGCCTATCGCTTGTATGCCGCTTTTAGCAAGCCTTCGAGCCTATGGCGCCGAGGGAATCTGGGCCATCGCACCCAGGTGTTCGGCGAGACGGTTGAAGCTCAGGGCCATGCCTTCCTTCATTCCGGTTTTGAGCGCGGCGTCGCGCGCATCCTTCGATGGGTAGAGGATGCTGCACGTGATCGTAGTCACGCCGTTCTCCTCGGTGAAGGTCAGGGTATTGATTGTTTCCGGCCAGTCGCCGCCCCACGATTCAGTGGAGACCAGCCGCTCGGGCGGCTTCACCTCGCGATAGATCCCGCGCATCTCCATCTGCGTGCCGTTGGAATGTCTCCAGGCGAAATGCCACGCCCCTCCCGGGCGCAGGTCGATCTCGCAGACGGGCATGGTCCAGCCCTGCGGGCCCAGCATCCAGTGCGGCAGGTGCGCGGGGTTGGTGTAAGCCTCGAAGACAAGGCTGCGCGGCGCGTCGAAAGCGCGTGTGATGACGATCTCCCGATCTGTCGGCGTGGTCACAGTCAGGGTGGTGTCATTTTTTGCGGCCATATTTTCCCTCCTTCTGCTTCAGTTCCTTTTTCATTTCGATCAGGTAGTCATCGAGCCGCTCGAAACTTTCTTCCCAGAAGCGGCGGTAGTGCGCCACCCAGCTGGCCACGTCCTTGAGCGGACTGGCCTTGAGCCGGCAAGGCCTCCACTGCGCGTCGCGCCCACGCGCGATCAGGCCGGCGCGCTCCAGCACTTTCAGGTGGCGCGAAATCGCGGGCATGCTCACCTTGAAGGGCGCAGCGAGTTCCGTCACCGAAGCCTCCCCCGACGTGAGGCGGCTCAGGATCGCGCGCCGCGTGGGATCGGCGAGGGCTGAAAACGTAGCGGTGAGATGATCAGGCATGGTCGTACTTAACCTAGATGTTATGTAACGTGATGGTTAAATACATTAAAATCTACTGCTTTGTCAACTGTTTTGTCTGGGCTGCGGAGTGAACTGGAGTCAGCCTCTTTGTTCAGCGCTAGAGGCCGGGGTTGAAACGTCAATCGTGCTGGCCCATCCCCGCGCCCGCACGCGCCTTCCTCACGTATAATCGTATCTCCCACTCATGAGCTACACCGTCCTGGCCCGCAAGTATCGCCCGCAGAAGTTCTCCGAGGTCATCGGACAAGAGCACGTTACCCGCACCCTGCAGAACGCCATCGAACAGGGACGCACTGCCCACGGCTACATTTTCAGCGGACATCGCGGCATCGGCAAAACCACCGTCGCGCGCATTCTGGCCGCCGCGCTGAATTGCCGCTCCGGGCTTCCGAAAGAAGATCATCCCGTTCCTGAGCCCTGCGGAGTCTGCGAATCCTGCACCGAGATCCGTGCCGGTAACGCAGTCGACGTCATTGAAATCGACGCCGCCACCAACCGGGGCATCGACGAAATCCGTGAACTCCGCGAGGCGGCGCGCTACCGCCCCGCCCGCGATCGTTTCAAAATCTACATCCTCGACGAAGCGCACCAGATCACCGACGCGGCTTTCAACGCCCTGCTCAAAACTTTGGAGGAACCGCCCGATCACATCGTCTTCATGCTCGCGACCACGCAGCCTGAAGATATTCCGCAGACCATCCGCTCGCGCTGCCAGCATTTCAGTTTCCGCGCCGTGAAGTTCGACGCCATCGTCGCCCAGCTTCGCGATCTCGTGACTCGGGAAAACATCGAAGCCGACAACGACGCTCTCGCCCTGCTGGCCGAAGCCGGCGACGGTTCCATGCGCGACGCGCTCTCCATTCTTGACCAGGCCATTTCTTCCTCCAGCGGAAACATCACTGCTGACTCCGTACGCAATCTCGTCGGCGCCGCCCCCGCTCACATTCTCGAAGAAGTCATGCAGGCGATTGCCCGCGGCGCGAGCGACGAAGTCCTTCGCCAGGTCGACCACCTCATCAGTGAGGGCCACAGTCCCACACACTTCGCCCGCCAGATGGTTCGCTTCCTGCGCAATGCCACCGTCGCCAAGGTCGCCGGGCAGGACTCTTCCCTGCTGCAAATTTCCAGCGAAGAACGCGACCGCGTGGCCCGCGTCGCCGAATTATTCGGCGAAGAAGATCTCACCCGCCATTTGCAGATCATGCTGCGCACCCACGGCGAGCTCGGATACAAACAGGAGCAACGTTTCCATCTCGAACTCGGCCTGCTAAAAATGGCCCATGCCCAGCGCCTGTTGCCCATCGAACAACTATTGAGCGACGCGGCCGCGGCGCCGAATACGCCTGCGCCTCGAACTCCGTCAAGGCCAGCCATCGTTGGCAGCCATTCGGCAAGCGCTGAAACCCGCCGTCCAGAGCCTTCTCCCGCGCCTCGGCCGAATTTCGTATCGCCGTTCGCAGCCGATTCCGCGCGCAAAGGCACCCCGCGACAAGAAGATACCTCCGAGACTGCGCCGCTACCCGGCCCTCGCATTGTTGCTACTTCAACTCCAGCCTCGGCGGGCTCCCCAGAACCGGTAATCATGGGCTCCGCCGCTCCCCTGCGCGACCCCGCGCCGGAGCGAGCCGGGGATCGTGGAGATATCGAGTTGGATCGTGGAGACGCCCATCGTAGAGACATAGCTAGCTACGTCTCGGCCAGCGCCACAAAACCGTCCGCTCCCCAACCGCAGCCGCGTATCGAATCGCAAAATCAGCCGATGCCAGCGGCGTCGCCCTCGCAACCACAGACGGCTCAGTCCCCGGCACAATCACAGCCCGCTCAATCGCAACTGGAACGCCTGCAATCTTCCGTCCTGCAAGCGCTCACCGACGGCAACCAGCGCATCCTGGTCTCCATGCTCGAAGCCGGCGAGTGGAGCGTGCAAGCCAACGAACTGGTGATCAAGATCTCCGAATCGCAAACCGTAATCGATATGTCGGTCGGCCCCGAGGCGCGACGCCTGGCCATCGCCTCCGCGAGCGGAGTTCTGGGCCGCGCGGTGAAACTGAAGATCATTCCCGGCGCAGCCGTCGCGCCGCAGGACGGAAGCGATGGCAACGGTGCCAAACGCAATGGCGCCGCCGCGCGATCCAGTGGCTCGACAGTCGGCGGCCGTGGCCGCGCCGAGCAGGATCCGGTCGTGCAGCGCATGCGAGAAAAATTCGGCGCCGAAATTCGCACCGTGATTGACTACAAAGAGAAGCGATGAGTGCGCGGGCGGTGCCCTTTCTAGCGCTCCCGCCACATTTTGTCATCCTGAGCGACGCGAAGGACCTATGCAACTTCTCGACGCCGGCAAATTGCATAGGTTCTTCGCTTCGCTCAGAATGACAATGAAAGGTTAAGAGAGCGTGGCCGAGAGTCAACGAAAGGTTCTATGGGCGGATTCAACCTGCAAGACCTGATGTCGAAGGCGCAAGCGCAGTACGCGACCCTGCAGAAAAAAATGCAGGAGACGGTCGTAGAAGCAACCTCCGGAGGCGGAGCCGTAACCGCTAAAATGGATGGCCGCAAACAACTACTCAGCCTGCGCATCGATCCCGAAGCCGTAAAGGCCGGAGACGTCGAGATGCTGCAGGACTTAATTCTCGCCGCCGTCAACGAAGCCGCGCGCAAAATTGACGGAGCCATGCAGTCCACCGTCGGCGGCATGCTCGGCGGACTCGGCATGGGCGGACTCTAACACTTGAATCAATGACTCATTGATTCATTGACTCAATCACTCAATTCCCTATGTCCAAATTTGCCGAACCGATGTCGCGGTTGATTGACGAACTGAAGAAGCTCCCCGGAGTCGGCGCAAAAAGTGCGCAGCGCCTGGCCTTTCACATTCTCCGCTCCAGCGAAGAAGATGCCGAAGCCCTCGCCGCCGCCGTGCGCGACGTCAAGATCAACCTGCGCCTGTGCTCCGTCTGCAACAACATCACCGACGTTGACCCCTGCGTCTACTGCACCAGCGCAACCCGTAACCAGCGCATGGTCTGTGTAGTCGAGGAACCCACCAACATCGCCGCCATCGAAAAAACCAAGCACTTCAACGGCGTCTTCCACGTCCTGCACGGCGCACTTTCTCCCCTGCACGGCATCGGCCCCGAGCAGTTGCGCATCTCGAACCTCATCACCCGCGTCGACGCGGGCCGCGTCGACGAAGTCATCATCGCCACCAATCCCACCGTCGAAGGCGAAGCCACCGCCACTTATCTCTCGCAGCAACTGAAGCACGCAGGCGTGAAAGTGACGCGCATCGCCATGGGCATTCCCGTGGGCAGCGACATCGAATACACCGACGAGATCACTATGCTGAAAGCGATGGAAGGCCGCCGGGATATGTAAACAGACCATCGTAGAGACCTAGCTTGCTACGTCTCTCTCTGTCTCCAGAAATTTCATGGTTTCCCGAGATTCCATGTATTGCACCGCTCACAGTGCAACTTGTGCAAGACTTTGCCCACGGTCCGCGGCGGCGTGCTCTTGAGCTCACCAACCCATCCGTTGATCAAACAGTAAGTACTGCGTACTCAGCAACTTATCCATCACCCGATAATCGACGCTTGAAGTATGCGGTTGGCAGCCGGTTTGCACTTACCTTGATTGTCTGTTTCCTCGCTCCTCGCATGGTTTCAGGATTGGCCTGAGGAAGCACATTCCGGGCGACCGGACTGGCCCTAACCCAGCCAGAGGCAGACTCAGCGCCAGTCGCGCCGCGCTGCGATGTAACCGCATCCAACTCGACGCAAGAAGAAACCGGGCGAACCAAAAAAAGCCCGGCTTTCTTTTTTGCGCCACCGTTTCTACTTCTTCCAGTTTGCGAAACCGGGCGCTGGTACCGATTTGGACGCTGGCAGGGGTACCCCCCTCCCCCTCCCCCTGAATCTCTGGAATCATCGGGTTAGCGAAAAATTCCTCGTAAAATCCTGGTTTCAAAGAACTTAGAGGTCAAAATATTTAAAACAAAGGACTTAGTGGCGGCAGATGTGCCTTGTTGCCGCTCCGTCCGGTGCGACAATGTTTACGCGATTTAATTACAGAGTCAAGGTTGGACGTCACAAGTCTTACAGCTGGGCTGTGGAAAACCTATCGGCCCGTCGGCTGGCTGCGTATTGTCTGGGCAAGCGAGACGCGCCGCACCGGCGAACCAACCGTTAGCTCAACGTGGAAGCCTCTGGCTCGAGGAATACGTTGGCTTCGTCTTCGGCGGCGGCCAGGCCTTCGGGAAGAGTGCCGCGGTTGTATTCGGCCATGCGGTTTTTCCACTTTAGAAAATCAGTGATGCTCTGGGGCTCGATGCGCACTTCAACGCGGCGCAGGCTGGCGAGCAGGAGATTCATTTCGTAACGGAATCCGGTCGCGCTGCGCAGATTCTTGGCGGAAGCGTGCACCATTTCAACTCCGCGTGCGCGGATTTCGAGCAGTCCCCAGCCTGCGGGCAACTCCTCTGGCTTGGCGAGCCCGGCAGGCGTCAGATAAAAACGTTCGCTGCCGACTCCCTGCTCGGGCTTGAGGCGAAAGGGCTTGGCGCGGTCGGCCAGGAAATCGGCGCGCGTGACTTTGCATTCCACCAACACGGAGTGGCTGGCGCGCTTCCATCCAATCGCGTCCGGCATCTCGCCGCTGGCGCAGGCCTGCTCGGAGAGCACCACGCCGCAGCGATAATGCCGCAGCCATCGGACGGCTTTTTCTACTAATTGAGCGTGAGTCATAAGTCCGGGCTTCGGGCTCTCGGCTTCGGGCTTCGGGCTTCGGCTGATCGAGTGGCCGCAGCCCGCCAAGGGCAACAACATTTGTATCTGGAGTCACCGGCGCGCGGAAGTGACTCGCGAGCTACTAGCTGTGGAATATTTCAGTGGTAGCCGAACTCGAACGTGGCATGCTTTTTGAAGTCGTCGTAGAAGAGTTCGTATCCCCCGCGGTTGTCGCGATCGATCGAAAAGACAAGCTCGGATTTTCCGTCGTTGTCGTAGTCTCCCGCGTCGACCAACCACATTCCGGCGTCTAGATACTTCACCTCAAGTTCAGGAGAGATCGCGAACCACTGATCATTGAAGGGTTCATCCGCTGGGCCGTCGCAACGATATTCCTCCAGGCGCACATGACTTATTGACCAACCCTTGCGCGAAGAATAGGACTTAAGGATTTTCACGTCTTCATCGCGATAAGACCACGGTTTCGCGACGTTTTCGTCGGGATTCTCACAGTTCATCGCTTCCGGGAACTTCTTCCGAAATTGTTTCCGCAACAGCGCAACCAGATCGCCTGACGGATGGGCCGGCTTCCACGATTCCGGATCTCTGAAAAACGGCTGCGAATTCGCCACCAGGGGACGATAGACGGCGGCTTCTGTATAGCCCCCGAATTCCGACGACTGTTTCCCGACCGTCGGCACGTGACCCGTGCCGCCGATCTCCTGCTGCCCTACGGCTGCGTACCACTTAAACTCACTGGGTGTGTGACTGGTGATCGGTCCCAGATTCTTGCCATCGAATGTGATAGTCCACTTCATTTCGTGGGGATAGTTTGCTGCCACGGTCTTTAGGCATCGTTGGTCTGCACAGTCGCTCGGGAAAGGCTTCCAATCCATGCCGACCTTCCGAAAAACGACTCGTACGGCGCGAAAATTCGGTTCACCGGCGTACCAACCATGGCTATCTTCCAATACTCCGAGAACGACCTCCTGCCCCAATGCGGTTGCAGAGAGGACCGATAGGACTAACGCCAGGATTATGTGGTTGACGGACAATTTCTTCATAGAAAAATGGTATGTCCGTCGAGTCCGGGGGTCTACATTACGTTCGTTCGCGGATGCATCGTCCCTCACACCTTGAGTCGTGCAGGTTGCATACTCTTCATCTCCCTGACCATTACTGGCCGGCCCAGCACGGTTTCCAGCAGATGGCGTTCGGCGGCGATGGTTTGGGCTGTGGGGCTACCGGGGGTGTAGCCTTCGGCGGCGATGATCAGAGCTTCGTTCTTTGCTAAGCTGGCGGCGGGTTTTTGCAGGAATCCGTTGGTGCGGCTGGGTCGCCTGGCTACGCCTCCGAGCTTGCCGCTTCCAATCTTGCGGTTTTCACTCTGAGCGTTTTCAATCTGCAGCCGGGTTGGATGTGAGTCATAGGTTCGGCTTCCGGCTCTCGGGCTTCGGGCTTCGGGCTTCGGGCTTCGGCTGACCGAGTCGCCGAAGCAGCCTGCCAAGAGCAACAACATTTGTATCTGGAGTTACCGACGGGCGGAAGTGACTCGGGAGCTACTAGCTGCGGTAACCGCAATTCCCTTCCGAAAAACAAACGTGACTAATATAGTCATATCGGCTATAATCGACTCATGCGCACCGTGAACATCAGCGATCTGAAGGCACGACTTAGCGCTCACATCCAACTAGTACGCGATGGCGAAGAAGTACTGGTCTGCGACCGCAACAAGCCGGTCGCGCGGATTGTTCCCTGCCTCCTCGACGACCAACCCGAGCGGGAGCGAAAACTTATCGCGCGCGGCCTGCTCACGCCGCCCTTAAGGAAGCGGAGTTCGCCGGTTTCATGGCCCGAACCCCCGGGAAGGGTTCCCGACGAAGTCATCGAACAGATATGGCGGGAAGAGCGGGAAGACCGCTAGAACGACATTTAGCCTTCTGGGACGCGAGCGCGCTGGTTCCTCTCTGCGTGCGTCAAAGCGCTACGCCCCAAGCCATCACCTTTTACAAAAGCTACGAAGCGGTTGTTTGGTGGGCCACGCCGGTTGAGATTGCGAGCGCCTTAGCGCGGCTGGTGCGCATGAAGCAAATCGCGCCCAGTGATTGGGAGAAGGCCCGGCAACTGGCTGCGGCTCTGGCCGATGCCTGGTTCGTGATCCAACCATCGGGCGCGTTAAAGGCGCGGGCCACCCAACTCGTGGATCGTTACGAGTTGCGAACCGCCGACGCCCTGCAGCTAGCCGCGGCCCTGGAGTGGTGCGAAGCTGTTCCCCAGGGGCGCGTATTCCTGACTGCCGATCAAAAGCTGCGAGAGGCTGCCGCTCTCAGCGGATTCGACGCGAAGCAGGTTTAGAGTCGTCATTTAAGGTGAGACTCTTCGCCTTCACCATCACTGGCCGGCCCAGCACGGTTTCCAGCAGATGGCGTTCGGCGGCGATGGTTTGGGCTGTGGGGCTGCCGGGGGTGTAGCCTTCGGCGGCGATGATCAGAGCTTCGTTCTTGGCTAAGCTGGCGGCGGGTTTTTGCAGGAATCCGTTGGTGCGGCTGGGTCGCCTGGCTACGCCTCCGAGCTTGCCGCTTCCAATCTTGCGGTTTTCACTCTGACCGTTTTCAATCTGCAGCCGGCGGATGTGTCCATCGTGAGATGAATCGAAGGCGTTGGCCAGGCGGAGGATGGCCGCCAGTTGGATCGTCGTCTTTTGTTCGTCTGGAAGAAGATCGCGGAGGGCTCTGTGGCTGTGCGTGGGCAATGCGCCAGAGTGAAAACGGGCGACGATGGCCGCGCGTTGCACGTCTTGCGGGTTCCATCCCAAGGGCGTGGTGTGGGCTTTGATCAACTCCAGCGACGTTTTGTGATGTCCCTTGTTGCCTCTCGATTTGCCGACATCGTGGAGCAGTGCGGCCATCAGCAGGCTCGAGCGCGCTCCGGAACCATTTTCCAGAACCGTTTTTGGACCCAATAATCGTCTCGCAGCGAGGCCATCGTAGAGTTCGAGGGCCAGGCGGGCGACGTGCTCGGAGTGCGCGAAATCGGGATCGAGGGCCTTCGCCCACAACTTAATTCGTTGTGTGGCAAGTAACTGAATCTGCTGGCCTTGCGGCAATCCGGCGCGCCACACATTCCACAGCGAATCAGGGCCGATCATCTTTTTGCGATAACGCTCGATGCGCTTGGCCCGCTCGCCGGCGATCTGGCGATGCCAACGCTCTCGCAATTCGCTACCGGAAGGCACCTGCGGCTTCGAAAGGCTTCCATCCGCAATACTCTCGCTCGGAGAAATCTCGCTCGAAGAAGCCTCGGTCGAAAATATCTGGCTCGTAACGGCCGTCGCCCAAAGCACATCCAGGTCGTGGACTTCTCCCAGCAGATCCTGCATGGCTTTTAAATCGTTGGTCCAGGCCTTGTGCTCTTCGGGCAGGAAATTCTCGACGATGTAGCGAAAGCGTTTGATGCCGATTCGCAAGGTGTGAAACGCAACTTTGGAGCGGTTGCGCAGGGCGCGGTTGTGGAGGTCGCGGGCGGCGGTCCAACGCTCCAGGGCGAGGTGCTTGAAGACTCCGCTTCCGGGGCGGATGTGGGCTGCACGCTGTGGCAGCGAGCGGCTCCATTGGCGCCACTGCTTGCGGTCGAATTCCTCGAGGGCGGCGCGGGCTTCGCGCTTTTGTTCGGCTTCGCGGCGGATAAGAATTTCCAGGAGGGTTTGGGCGGCGGGGTCGCGGCGCTGCTGTTCTGTAGCGAGTTCCGTTTGGGATTCTGGTTGATTTTCTCCCGCTGCCGGATCCTTGACGGGCCCGGACTTTTGTTCCGATGGAGGCAATGCGGGCGAGTCGTCCGTGTCCACATGGGTTGTGGAGACTTCGGCCGGGTGCAGCTTCTCGATCCATTCCATCATCACCTGGATGTCGCGAAGGTCACCGAGTCTTTGGAATAGGCGCTTGCCGGCTTTCTTCATGGCTTTCCAGTCGGGATCGGGATCGATGGCGATGAGGCCGTCGGCCAGGGAGCGGCAGCGGCGCAGCGAGACGCGAAGATCGTGCACGGGGTCGGCGCTGAAGTCCGTGGAGACGCGGTCGCACTCTTCGAGGACGCGCTGCATCCAGTAGTGGAGGCCGGTGGTTTTGTTGACGGGCTTCGTTTTGAGTGTCGTCCTCTTGACGGTCGTCGTTTCGAAAGTGTTCTTGGTGATCTTCTGCTTGACGTTCTTGTGCTTGGAGATTTTGGCTTCGGGGAGCTTCGCGACATTGGTAGAGGAAGCCAAAGTAATTTCTTCGGAACGAACCGACTGTATCATTTTCGCTTGCGGAAGGCCGGGAGCGCCAGGCGTTGGGACGTTCGCATACTGCCAACCCGTTGCCGCGCTTACGGGTCATGCCCTTGCGGGTGCTGACGGTCACGTCCCCATTACCTCGGTAATCTGCCAGTACTTACCAATTGGTCTTACCCTTGGTGTGCGCTACTGCGGGTACAGGAGCTTCTTATCACCGCCCAGAGCACATCTCAAGAGAACCGGTCCGCTTCGGCGCGCGCCTTTGTTCACAGTCTGAACATTCTGATCAAGTACGCGCGCATGTATGGCTACGAGCACAAGCGCACCGAAGCGCAGTTCGAGACTACATGGAACGAACTGCAAAATGGCCTGCCGACAGCGGGCGATGCCGGATTTTTGCTGGGCGTCTCGGACAACAAGTTGTTGCTCGACGGAATTCCGCTGGAAACGGGCAATGCGGAGCGCAGCTTTTCGAATCTGCTGAACGCGGCCGGGCTGGCCAGCCTGCATTTTTCCAAAGACGTTACTATTGAAGATTTCACGCGGCTGGTGCGGGCATTCACCATCGGGGGCTCGAAAGCTCAGGATGTTTCGAAGCAAATTAAGGAAGCTCTGGGCCTGGGCAACAACAACAGCACGATTCGGATTAACGAGGTCAAGTTTGTCGCGGCCGATCCGCTTACGGGAGACGTAAGCATCGCGGCGCAGATCGCGGCACAGACTCTGGGCCCTGAGTTCAAGCAATGGCTGAATGATCCGCAGAAGTTATTGCAGTTGATTGCGGCCGCGGAAGGTGCAAACTCCAAGGGCGAAGGGCCGGTTGGCGGACCAACCGCGCCGTTGGGCAGCGTGCCGAACGTTCCTATCGGCGGCGGTGGCGGAGGGACGGGGACTGGCGTTGCTCCGGCGTGGACCGGCGGCATTGTGCCTTTACAGGAAGAAGAAGTGGTGCAGGCCATTCGACTGCTTACTCGCTTCGGGCAAGCGCAGAACGATCCCAGTATTGGAACGGATGATCTGCAGAAGGACATGGCTGCGGTTGATCCTAATACGCGGCTGAACCTGCAACAACTGCTGGGGAGCCTTTCCGCGAAGGCGGCTACCTCTGAAGAGGAAGACGCGCCGCTGCTGATGAAGGCAGCCGAGCATATGGCGATTCGCTTCGCCCTGGAGCGCTACCAGAAAGGCGAAGTCAAAGTAAATGCCGTGCACCAGATGATGGAGCACATGAGCCGGCAGATGGATTCGCTGCGCAAGATTCTGCGCACGCAAGAAGACAAGATGAGCAAGGCCGGCATCCTGATCGATTCGCATGCCGACATTCTCGACCGGATGTTCTGGGCGGAAGTGCCGGAGTCGGGAAAGAAAAGCGTGCTGCTCTCGCATGAGGCGGCTTGCGTCCCGCCGCGCAACGTGCGCCAGTTTGTCGAAGTGCTGCTGGATCGGGACGACAAGCAAACCGCGGAAGACATTCTGAAGAACTACTCCGGCTGCATGAACGCGCGAGAAATCGAGCCGCGGCGCAAGACCGCCATCGGATTGAGCCAGTTAGCCGACCTTTACTCACGACTCGGCGGCGAGGCCATGGGTGATGCCATCCACAAGTTGAGCGAGCAGCTGATTACGGAAAAAGATCCTGAGCTGCAGAGCCTGATCAGCGCGGCGTTCGTGCGGCTGAGCCAGGAAGCGAGTTCATCGAAGAACTATGCCGCCGTGAATCAGGTCTGCACCAGCATGGAAGCGGTTTTCACCCAGCGTCCGGTGATGGGGAACGACTTGCGGCCGCGAGTGGGTGTGGAAAACCGGCTGCCTGAATTTATCGAAGAAGCCCTGCGCAGCGACCCATTTCCGAAGGATCTGATTGCCGTTTTGCGGAGGACCGCCAGCGCTGGAGCGGAGCATTTAGCGGACCGCTTCTTCCGCTGCATGCGGCGCGATGAATGCGACCGCATGATCGAACTGGTCAAGGAAGTCGGCGCTCCTGTCATGGCCCAGTTGCGCGAGATCCTGCGCACGGGACAATTGCGGCAAGCTTCCGCAGCGGTGGGGATTCTGAGCCGGCTGGATACGGCTACGCTCCTGGAATTGTTGCCCATGCGGTTGCCGGAATGGAATCGCTTCTACCACGACATTACGGTTCGGCAGATCGCGTACGGAGCGGCAATCGACCGCGGCCGCACCCTGCTGGAACTGGCCGAGATTCTTGACCCACTGGTGTTGCCGGAAGCTGTGGACGAAATTGGCATGAGCGGGGATATCACGGCGGCGCAGCCGCTGATTGCCATGGCTCGTGCGGGAGAGTCTGCTTCGCGCTCGCCTTTCATCCAGTTGAAAGCGATTGAGTCGCTGGGACGGCTGCGGGATCCTGAGGCTGTGGCCACGTTACGCGAAATTCTTGAGGCCAAGAAAACTTTTGGCTGGGTTCACCACCGCGAGTTGCGGATTGCGGCGGCGCAGGCTTTGTCGAAGACGGACCCACGCTATGGCCCGCAGGTGCTGGCCGACAGCGGTCTGGAGCCGGCAGAGTTGGCGATTGCGCCGCTGGATATGGCTCCGGCATGCCCCTGGGTACGGCAACGGCGCTACGAACGCATGGTGCTGTCGCGCACGGTGAGCGCGACCATTGGCAGCTCGTGGGGAAAATCGCGGATCATGATTCGCGAGCTCAGCCTGGGCGGCGGCATGGGGACCAAAGAAGATAACCTCCGCATCGGCAGTGAGGCCGACCTGGAAATTTCTGTGGGTATGCGGGCTAAAGTCCGCGCTCATGTGTTGCTGCGTCGCGCGCGCGTCAACGAAGTGGGATTCGAGATTGTGAACACCGACCTCGAAAGCCGTTACCGCCTGCGCAGAGTGCTGGTGGAAGCTGTGAACCAGGCCGCTCAGAACAAAGGGCAGGAGTGGAGCGGCGAGCGCAAGGGATAGAAGAACAGCTTCTAGCTTCTAGCTTCTAGCTTTCAGCTTCTAGCTTTCAGCTTCTAGCTTTCAGCTTTCAGCCTTCAAACAAAAAGCCTCCGCCCGGTCCGGGCAGAGGCTTTCGATTTTCTGGTGATTCCTTCTACTTCACTTTCAAGAAGATAATCGCCAACGTGTAGAGCGCGAGTGATTCGATCAGCACCAGTCCCAAGAGCAGGGCGAACTGGATGCCCGGTCTTGCGGCAGGATTGCGAGCCAGAGCTTCGGTGGCGGCTGCGGTGGCCTTGCCCTGGGCCAGGCCGCAAACTGCGGAGGCGATGGCCATTGAGAATCCGGCGGTGATAGCGATCCAATTGGTTTCGCCCATTGCTCCGCCCTGCGCGAACGCAGGAACAGCGAAGCAAAGAGCAGATAGGGCCATGAACAGATGACTCAGCTTACGCATTGTTGTCTTCTCCTCGTATTAAGTTTCCGCCAGTGGGTGGTTGACGCCATTCCGTGCAGACGCCCTCACGCTTGCGGACAGTTCTAAATTCTAGTTCTCGGTTCTCAGTTCTCGGTTCTCAGAAAAAACACATACGGCAACGCACTTGCTGGCAACCGACAACTGGCAACCGTTTCTCAGTGCTCTTCGGCGACTGCGCCGGAGACGTAGATGATCGACAGCAGCATGAACACGTAGGCCTGCAGAAGGGCAACCAGAATGTGCAAACCGCTGAAAATAATCGGCACGCCAATTGGAATCATGGAAAAGAAAACCAGGGTGATCAGGTCGCCGGCAAAAATGTTGGCCCAGAGACGAACCGTAAGCGAAAGCAATCGCGCGGTGTGGCTGACCAGTTCAATCGGAAGCATCAGGGCCGCCAGCAGAATTCGCGCGATCAGCGGCATGCCTTCCATCGGCGGCCCGAAGAAATGCAGGAGGTATTTCGGTCCCGAGTGCTTGAAGCCCTGGGTGTGGTAGTACAGGAACGAGCAGATCGCGCATCCCAGCGGCACCACCGGAACTCCCGTAGGCGACTCGAAGCCGGGAACCAGCCCGATGAGGTTACAGGCTAGAATGAAAATAAATACGATGGCGAAGAACGCGATGTAGGGCTCGCTGTGGTGGCCGATAATCTCGCGGCTCTGGTCCAGCACAAAGCCTTCAGTGCCTTCGAAAATGTGCTGCAGGGCGCCGGGTGAGTCCACCGACAAGCGCGACCGCAGCATCAGAAAGATGGCGATCAGGAGGAATGCCACCAGCACTTCCATGGCGAAGGCGTTGGTGATGGGAGCTTGGGGGTACTTGGGAGTAATATGCAGCAGCCCGAGCAGCGCCGTGACCGGGCCGGCCAGAAAGCGGTTCAGGATTTCGGTGAACCAGAGTTGTTCAGGCATAAAAACAAGCTTCTAGCTTTTAGCTCCTAGCTTCTAGCTCCGCACGGTTCCGCGCTGCGGCAGCGAATCCTGCTAAGCCCCGCGAAACACAGCTACATACAGCTCGTAGGCAGCTTCGCAGGCAATTGCTCCTACGGGCAAACACAGGCCCGCAAAGAGGCCCCTGAGGCTCGCTGGAAAACTGGTTAATATAACATACGCGCCCGCGCCCAGCAAAACATACCGCAGCATGAAGCGGGCCACGATCCCGCTGCCGGACTGGGCTTTACCGGCGTTGGTAACGCGGTCGGCGAGGCCGCTGACGCCGCGCTTCAGCCAATGGAAGTTGAGGTAGGCGATGGCGCAACCTAAAGCGAAGCCCAGCGCAGACCAGCGTCCGAACTTCCACCAGGCTGTCGCCGAGAACGCCACCGCTAGACTGGCCATGAAACCTTGGATACGGCTGGCCGCGCCGGAATAGAAATCGTCGGCTTGGATTGCCTCGGGGCTTGCGCCGGGATTCGTCGCGTCGTGATCCGTTGCTGCGGGAGCCGATGACTGATGACCTTCCGATGCTGGCATTGCCGAATCCATTTTGCTAGAAACTCCTCAACGCATATCGCGGGAGACGGTTCGCAGCAGCTCAATCAAACCTGCAACAATGCCCAGCAGCAAGCCGACCACGCTGATCCACGAAGTGTGCAGCCAGCGGTCCAGCAGGGAGCCTAGAAGCCATCCCGCGATCGTTGCTGCGGGTAACGCGAATGCCAACTGGCTGTAGCGGCCGAACTGCAGCCAGAAGCTCCGCTTCTGTTCTTCCGGACTTTCCTGGTCGGGCGGTTTTGGCATAGGTCCGTGACACAGGGCTCGGCGGGATGGTGACCGCTTTCGCCGAATCTGAAGTATAGCCCTCTACACCTCTTTGGCCATGCGCACGATGGCCAGCGACTCCCCGTTGGCCAGCGGGACGGCGAGATGTTCGAGCTCGATGTAGCCTTTGACGCGGTAAAAGGGAACACCGGTGAGGGTCGCGCCCATCTCCAGGCGGGTAAAGCCGGCAGCCTTCGCGGCTGATTCGCAGGCTTCCAGAATCAAGGTGCCGACGCCGCGGCGCGCCCATGCGGGATCGACGAAGAAGGCGCGAATTTTCGCGGCGTCGTGGCGGGGATCGAGCAGGTCATCTTGACGGGCGGTCCAGTGGTCGCCGCCGTAGAGTGTTTTGCGTTTGCTCCAGCCGCCGCAGCCGACCAGGGTCCCGTCTGACTCGGCGGCGTAGTAGGTGCCGTCGGCGATCAGCTGGCTGTCGACGCCGTAGACCGTTTCTAGCGCGCTTTCCAGTTGGCTGGGGGTGTAGTCCCCGGCTTGCAAGTGGCGGACGGATGCGTCGATCAGCAAGCGCAGGGCGGGAACGTCGTCGGGAACGGCTTGGCGGATGAGGAATGGCACGCGAGGTTATACACGAGAGTCTACCGTAGGCTGGCGGCCGTCAGAACCTCGAAGATTCTCATTAGTGAGGGCAGCCAAGGCAAAGCGATGGAAACTCCCTTACAGGCCGCTAGTGGTCCGGGGGCGCAAGGGATCCTTCGACTGCGCATGCCCGTCCTTTGGACGATCATGCTTCGCTCAGGATGACAAGACTTGAGGAGTGCGATGCAGGTGCAGAATGTTCTCTAGCGGATCACTTTTGCTATTGCGGGATTCTGTGCGATGCCGAGAGCCCAGTTCACTACCTGGATGAAGCGGTCGGGCAGGATGCCGATGAACACGGTGGCGAAGGCCGCAACGCTCAATCCGGCGCGCATCGCGATGCCTACGGGTAAAAGTCCTTCCCCGGCTTCGGCTTTGCCCATGAACATGGCGTTGGCCATCCGCAGGTAGTAGTAGAGGCCGAAGACGGAATACAGAACGCCCAGCGAGGCCAGAGCGTAATGTCCCGACTCGATCAGGCTCAGGAAGATGAAGTATTTGCCATAGAAGCCGGCGAGCGGCGGAATGCCTGCCAGCGACAGCAGGAACACGAGCATGAGCACGGCCTCGACAGGAGCGCGCGAGTAGAGGCCGTTGAGATCGTCGAGTTCGTCGCCGATGACGCGGCGGTGGCGCAGCGATGTGATCACGCCGAACGCGCCCAGATTCATGAAGGTGTAGACCAGCAGGTAAATCAGGATGCCTTTGATTCCGTCGAGGCTGGGCTGGGTCGAGGTTCCGGCGATCAGACCAAGCAGCATGTAGCCGACGTGCGCGATCGACGAGTAGGCCAGCAGGCGCTTGGTGTTGGTCTGGGTGAGCGCGGCGAAGTTCGCCCCGGTCATGGTCGCGATGGAGACGAAGACCAGGAGCGGGACATAGATCGGACGCATGGAATACAGCCCCCAGAGAAGGATGCGCAGCAGCATGGCCCATCCCGCCGCCTTGACGGCCACGGACATGAATCCGGTGATGCTGGTGGGCGCGCCTTCGTAGGCATCGGGGGCCCACTGGTGAAATGGTACGGCCGCAATCTTGAACAGGAGGCCGGTAATCGTGGTGAGCAGGGCGACGATGGCGATCGGCTTGGATTGCGGATTCTGGAAGACCGACGGAAGTATCCTGCCAATCGCGGCAAGATTGGTGCTGCCGGTGAGTCCGTAAATCAGCGACAGGCCATACGCAAAAATGCCCGAGGAGAACGCGCCCAACAGGAAATACTTCAGGGCAGCTTCATTGGAGCGGCGGTCGCGGCGCAGAAAGCCGACCAGCACATAGGTGGAAATCGCCATCAATTCCAGACCAATGAAGATCAGGACAATGTCGAAACCGGCGGCCATGCACATCATGCCGGCGACCGAAAGCAGCATCAGGGCGTAATACTCGCCGTGATTTTCGTGTTCGATTTCCATGTAGCGGCTGGACATGAGAATTGCAACCGCGGTCGCCGCAAGAAACAAATAGAAAAAATAGATGGCGAAGCGGTCGACCAGCATGCTTCCCGAGAAACCGACAACAGCGGGAATTCCGTTCTTGTGCATCCACGACTGGACGTTGTACACCGATGCGGTGGCGAAGAGCACCCCCATCATGGCGACGACGGGGTTCATCCACTTCTCCTCTGCAGAGAGCCAAAGATCGGTTAGCAGGATTCCGAGCGCAAACAACGCCAGCATGACCACCGGCAGGGCGGCTAGATGGTCGCTCAGCGTGAATGAGAAGGCGCCCACTAGTTCTTCCCTTTCGCGGGCTTGGCTGCTTGCGATTTCTTCACCATCGCTGTGGGCGGGGCGGATGCCGCCGGTATTGCTGGCAGAGTTTCAGGCTGGACCGCGGCATTCATCATGCCCTGCGGTTGTGCGTCGTTTTGGTGCACAGTGGCTACCAGGTGATTGACGGGCTGCTCCAGAATCTGGAAAAACGGCTTGGGATACAGGCCGATCCAGAAGGCGGCGATGAGGAGCGGAACGAAGGTGAGAACTTCGCGCGGCGTCAGGTCGTGCAGCTTTTCGTTTTTCGGATTCGTGACCGTGCCGAAGAAGACGCGCTGGTAGAGCCACAGCAGATACGCGGCCGCGAGTACAACTCCGGGCACCGCCCATGC
>JBEKDY010000057.1:0-19512 GCA_050014115.1 Candidatus Sulfotelmatobacter sp.
GCAGAGCCTGGGACCGTTGCGGGTTGTGATTCCTGACGTGACCGGACAGAGCGAACGTGCGGCGGAATTGAATATCCGGCGGCGCGGGCTGGAGCTGGTGTCGACGGCGGAGGTGCAGATTCCGGGACTGCCGCCGGATCAGGTGTTGGCGCAGAGTCCGGCGGCGAATGCGAGCCAGGTGGCAGCGCCAAAAATCAGTTTGCTGCTCACGGCCACGGCTGATCCGGTAGTTTTTACCATGCCGAGTTTTCTCGGACAGCCACTCGGAAGCGCGAGCCGCACGCTGCAGGATGCGGGCTTCAAGCTGGGGAATGTGGGAGTAGCGCCGCCGCCGGCGCCAGCTCCTCCGGCGAATGATTCGACATTTCCTTCGATGGCAAATCCTTCTCCCGTAATTCCTGCGCCCGTTAGCGCGGCGCCGGCACAGGCCACGCCCGCGAGCATCATCGTGTCGCAGACGCCGCCGCCGGGGCAGAGGATCGTGGCGGGAGGGTTTGTGAATTTCGAAGTTCGATGAGATGCACGAGGAAATGCTGCGAGAAAAGTTCAGCAGAAAATCCTCTACAGCTTTTCGAGGATTGCGGCGAAGAACCCGTCGCAGGGGTGGATGCCGGGGAGCGTTCGCAGGAACGGGCCGCGAGTAAGTGACGCGAGATCGGGCCAGGTCAGGACGCGTTCTGACTTGAGGCGATCGAGTTCGGAGCGAACGTCGAGTATCCGAAAAGTTGAGTTGTCTTTCAGCGCTTCCTCGACCACGTTTTCATTTTCTTCTTTTTCCAGCGAACAAGTGGAGTAGATGAGCCGTCCGCCGGGCGCGACCCGCGTCAGCGCCGAGCGGAGAATTGTGAGCTGGCGTGCGCGGAGATCTTCGAGATCTTCCGGTTGAAGGCGCCACTTGATTTCAGGATTGCGGGCGAGAGTGCCGGTGCCGGAACAAGGGACGTCTGCGAGAACACGATCGAAGTTGTCACGCAGCTGTGTGGTCTGTACGTCGGCGGTGATGACCTGGATGTCGTGAGGTTGCGCGGAGCTGGACGGATCAGCGGATTGCAGCAGTTTTTGCAACAGACGCGCGCGGTGAGGATGAAGTTCGACAGCGGTGATCGTTGCGTCGGGATTCTGGTCGGCCATGGCCAGCGTCTTGCCGCCGGGAGCTGCGCAGCAATCGAGAATGCGCGAGCCGCGGCCGATTAGCGCGGCAACCAGTTGCGAAGCTTCGTCCTGAATCACGGCTTGACCGGCGAGGAGCGGGCGGGTTTTCGAAATGTTTGCAGTGGACACGCGGCGCGCGGAGGCGAGCAAGGCTCCGGGGGCGAGCTCGATGCCTTCTGCGCGGAGATCGCTTTCGGCAGAGGGATTGCGCAGACGGATGGCGGTTGCCGGTATGGATTGATCGTATTCACAGATGTGGCGAGCGGCTGCGAGTCCGTACGCACGAACCCAACGTTCCACCAGCCACGCGGGATGCGCGAAGGCGTGGGCGAGCGATTCGGGGGATGCGGAGTTTTCTTCGGTGGAAGCGGAAGCGTGCGCCAGTGGCGCGGCTGCAGCCAGCCTGCGCAGCACGGCGTTGACGAATGGAGCGGCGGAGCGCTTGCGGGCGCGCTTCACTAGTTCGACGCTTTCGTGGATGGCGGCGCGTGGCGGAATGCGGTCGAGCTTGCGGAGTTGGTAGAGAGCGAGGCGCAACGCGGTGAGAACTTCAAGGTCGAGTTTGGAAACGGCCTGCGAAGAAGCCTGCGCGATTTCTTCGTCGAGAGCGGAGCGCCGGCGCAAGACGCCCATGACCAGTTCCGTCGCTAGGCCGTGATCGGCCGTGGAAAGCGTCTCGTATGCGGACGAGTGCAGGAGTTCGGCAGCGTAGGATGACTCGCGGTCGACTCGCAGCAGAATGTCGAACGCGGCGGCGCGGGCGGGCGAACACTGAGGCTTCGGTAGGCGCGACTTTGGCTTCAAGGTTTCAGTATGACTGAACGCAAGGCTGAGAGGTTAGAACTCGAGTAGCGTCCTAAATCCCTTACCACAGAGGGACACGGGGAAACACAGGGTAAAGCCAGACCAGACGCAGACTTTCAGATGCCGAGGTTCTCGCCGGGTTTTAGACGGTAGCCGTGGAGGAAATCGGAGGCGGACATGCGCTTCTTGCCCTCCAGTTGCAGTTCCAGAAGATCGAGAGATGAGTTGTCGCCGCAGCCGGCGAGCAGGCGATCTCCTTCAGCTTGCAACTGGGCTTCGGGCAGTGTGCTGTCGACCGGTCGGGCTTTCCAGATCTGAAGAGTCTTGCCGCGAAACTTTGTGTAGACCCCGGGCCAGGGCTGGAAGGCACGAATGCGATTGAAGATTTCGGTCGCCGGCAGAGAAAAGTCTGCGAGGCCGTCGGCTTTCTTGAGGATGGGCGCGAGCGTGGCTTGTGCGTGATCCTGTGGCCGGGGATGAATCGATCCTGTGTGCAGGCCGCGCAAGGTTTCGACGGTGAGATCGGCGCCGATTGCGGCGAGGCGAGGTGCGATCGCTTCTGCGGTGTCATCAGTCGCAATGGGCAATTCGTGTTGCAGAAGAATGTCGCCGGTGTCGAGGCCGGCGTCGATGCGCATCGTGGTAACTCCCGTGACGGTTTCTCCGCGGGCGATTGCCCACTGAATGGGCGCTGCGCCGCGATATTTTGGAAGCAGAGAGGCGTGCAGATTAATGTTGCCGAGCGGCGGCAGGTCCAGCATCCATTGCGGAATGATGCGGCCGTAGCCGACTACCACGATTGCGTCGGGTTTGAGTGCGGTGAGCTGCGCCCGAAATTCGTCGTTCGTTTTGATCTTGTCGGGCTGAGTGATGGGCAATCCCAATTGCAGGGCGGACTGCTTGACGGGAGAAGACACCAACTCCAAACCACGGCCTTTGGGGCGATCGGGTTGCGTCACGACCAGAAGAATTTTGAAGCGGGACGCGGCGAGTTTTTCGAGCGTAGGGACAGCGAATTGCGGTGTGCCGCAGAAAACGAGATTGAGGGATTGAGACATTGATTCAGTGACTCATTGAAACATTGAATCATTGAATCATTGAATCAATCATCCGATGAGTCAATCTCTCAATGATTTACCATTCTCCGGCTTTCATCATCTTGCGAATCTTGCGTTTCATCAGGTCGCGTTTCAGCGCGCTGATGCGGCTGATGTAGAGCTTGCCGTTCAGATGATCGGTTTCGTGCTGAAAGGCGCGGGCGAGAAGTTCCTCACCGGTTTTCTCAAAAGTTTTCCCATGCACATCCTGAGCGCGGATGGTGACTTTGAGGGCGCGCTTCACGTTTTCTCGAAAATCGGGAATGCTCAGGCAGCCCTCGCTTTGCGTGTGGTGGCCCTCGGTGTGAATGATTTCTGGGTTGATGAGAACCAGCTTGGCCTCGGGGTCTTCCTGAAACGTGACGTCGACGACGGCGATGCGGCGGGCGATTCCGATTTGCGGCGCGGCCAGGCCCACGCCCCGGGCGGCGTACATGGACTCGAACATGTCGTCGATGAGGGTTTTCAGTTCCTCGTCGAACACGGTGACCTTCGCAGAAGGTTTCTCCAGGATCGGGTTGCCGAACTTCACGATGGGATAGATCATTCGTCTTTATGAATCAGTAATTTTTCAATTGCTGGCGGTAGCCTTCGAAATTGCGCAAAGTTTCGAGCATGGAATCGCCGCCGAATTTTTCCAGGGCGCAGCGGGCCAAAGTGAGCGCGACCATGGCCTCGGCGGCGACACCGGCTGCGGGTACCACGCAGACGTCGGAACGCTCGTACGCGGCCTTCACCGGCTCGCGGGTGGAAAAATCCACCGACTGCAGCGGACGGCGCAGGGTGGAGATCGGCTTCAGATAGCCGCGGACGCGAATCTCCTCACCGTTGGAAACTCCGCCTTCGATGCCGCCGGCGTTGTTGTGAGTGCGAGAGAACGCGGTGAAACTGTCGGCGCCGTTGTAGCCGATTTCGTCATGCACGGCCGAACCGGGAGAAAATGCGGCGGCGACTCCGGAGCCAATTTCAACCGCCTTCACGGCTTGCAGCGACATGATGGCGGCGGCGAGGAGCGCGTCGAGGCGCTCATCCCACTGGGCGTAGGTGCCGAGGCCCGGCGGCACGTTGTGAGCGACGACTTCGAAGATTCCGCCGAGCGAATCGCCGGTCTTGAGAACTTTGTCGACTTCCGCTTTCATGCGCTGCTCGGTGTCAGGCTCGGCGCAGTTCAGTAAAACTTCTTCGCGATTATGAAGCGAGTGAATCTTCTCCCACGAAACTTCGCCTTGCACCGACACGCTGCCGGTGGTGACCACGTGGCTCAGAACTTCGATACTCAGTTCGCGCAGAAAAAGTTTGGCAAGGGCTCCGACGGCGACGCGAGCGGCTGACTCGCGGGCGGAGGCGCGCTCCAGGACATAACGAGCTTCGGGGAAATTGTATTTCAGCGCCCCAGCGAGATCGGCGTGGCCGGGGCGGGGAGAAGCGACGCGCTTGTGCTTGTCCGCATCGCCTGCGGCGACGGGCAATGACTCCTGCCAGTTTTTCCAGTCACGGTTTTCCAGCTGAATCGCGATGGGCGAGCCTATGGTCTTGCCGTGGCGGACTCCGGACAGGATGTGGGCGGTGTCGCGCTCGATCTTCATGCGTCCGCCGCGGCCGTAGCCCTGCTGGCGGCGCCAGAGTTCGCGGTCGATGAAGGCCTGGTCTACTGGAATGCCGGCGGGCAGGCCTGAAATATAGGCGACCAGGGCTTCGCCATGAGACTCCCCCGCGGTGAGATAGCGCAGCATGAATGCACGATTGTACAAGATGCGGAGTTTGCGGGGGACAGATGGCAACGTGCGGCGAGATCGCAGGCAGGAACTTGCGGGAGCTTTTCGAGTCGCGCCCGCATCGACTGCGAAGAAAGGCTACAATCAAGTTGGTTGAAGACCAGTTCGTACTGCCTGTGATCTGGGCTCCCAGCCGCATTTCGGAGGAACTTTGTCCCCCCATGCGCGGATGCAACGCGAGAATGCCGATGGCGGTGAGAAGATCCGCTGCATTTTGGCGCACCCTTATGGGCTGCTGCGCGAAGGCTTGCGCCGTTTGCTGCAAGACGAATCTGATCTTGAAGTGGTGGGCGAGGCCGAGAACGCTGCGGAGCTGCTCCGACTTGTATCTGAGCACCAGCCCGATGTGGTGATCGCGGATGCAGAGGCGCTCGCACTCGCTGACCTCGAACGTGTGATTCGGCAGGTTTCTCCTCGGAGCAGAATGGTATTTCTGAATCAGGACGAGGAATATTCCGCGGTTCACACTTCGTCGCGCCAGACTTTGGCGCGACAGTCTTTACCTCGGCGGACCTTACCTCGTCAGGCCTCGGCAGAACAACTCATGAAGATGGTGAGAAACGCCGCCGCCGGCGACAGGCCGGCGCTTTTTGAAATATCGCGACTGGGGCGGAGCCCGGCGCAGGGGCTGACGCCGCGTAAACAAGTTCTGACTGGGCGGGAACGCGAAGTGCTGAAACTGCTGGTCGAGGGCAGAACGGTGAGGTCTGCGGCTTCAACTCTGGGTGTGAGCGCGAAAACCGTGGACGCGCACAAATTTAATCTTATGCGCAAGCTGGGGGTTCACAACAAAGTGGATCTGGTGATGAGCGCGATTCAGATGGGCGTTGTGAAGGTCCCCGTCAACTTCTAGAAGGTCTCGCGTAAATCCCCAGCGGCTAAGCCGATTCTTAAAACAGGCCACCCATCGCAGCGCTGGAATCGCTTCACCACCCAAAATCTCAGCCACGCAAAAACATGTCGCCGAACATGTCAGCGAAACGCGGCGGCCGCCAGCTCTGAAAGTTCTGCCAGACTGGAGACTTCCAGGTCGGGTTCGGCGTGCGCGGCCTTCACCGCTCCTACGCCCGCTCGCGCCGACGGACGGTTCACCCACACCGTGGCCAGGCCCAGGGCCTGAGCCGGGATCACATCGTGGTAAATGCTTTGGCCGACGTGGAGAATGCGGTGAGCCGGGGCCTGGATGCGGGCCAGAGCGAACTCAAAAATCTTCAGCGACGGCTTGTAGGCCTGTGCCTGTTGAGCGGTGATAACTTCATCAAATTCCACTTCGAGCTGGGGCCGCGTAGTCGCGAAAAGATCGTCGTCCACGTTGGAAAGGATCGCGAGGCGATAGCGCCTTTTCAGCTGGCGCAGGGCTGTGACCGTGTCGGGCCAGGGCTTCCACGCGGCCAGAGAGTCCGGCAGCGAGCGAACTTCTTCGGGCGTGGGAACGAAACCGAGTTCCTCGCCGAACTGCTTCACCACCGATTGCAGAACTTCGCGATAGGGATGGAATGCGCCATGTTCGGAACGCTGCTCGAAGTTTCCGTAGAGTTCGAGAACTGCGGCGTCGTCAATCTTCTTGCCGTGCGCGGAAAGGATGCTGCGCAGAGCGGTCAAGAGTCCGGTTTCCCAGTCGATGAGCGTGCCGTAGCAGTCAAAGGTCAGGATTTCGAAGCGGTTGAAGTCGAGGGTCATGGGCCGACTATGACGAACTATTTTCCGCCGGCCTCCAGCTGCCAGCGCGTTGCATTGTTGGGAAAGTCCTTCTCGGTCCAGGCCAGCACCACATGCGGACGCACGCGGTACACAACCGATTCGCCGCCCGGCGGCGCAGCCATCGGCATGTTGTACTTTGCGCGCGAGGCGGCGTCGAGTTTCTTGAAAGTGGGCTTGTCGTTGGGATCAACTTCGGTGGCCGTTCCCTCCAGAATCACGACATCGTCGCCTGACTCCAGGTGGATCGAGATCGCTGGATTGTGAGACAGATTGCGAGACTTGCGTGAATCTCGCGCCGTGCCGAAATACAGAGCGCCGTCCATCCAGAAACCCCACACTGGAATGGAATGAGGGCGCCCATCAGGACGAGCGGTGCAGATCCAGTAACTGCGCGACTTCGCGAGGCGCGCCTCCGCGTGGCTGAATGGCAGGTACTTCTCGCGCGCCTTCAGGCCATACGTAGATGGCACGTGAGGCAAGCCGGTCACGGTAATTTGAGACAAAGAAGGGTCGGTTTCCCCCCGAGAATCTCTTGGAGAAGCCGATTTTTTCGAAGCCTTCGCCTTTGGCATACGAACCTCCGTTTGAGCACAGCAATTTCAAGGTTACCGCCGCGGCTCCAGACCGGGCAAGGTCAGGCCGGGCAAGGCCGGAGCCTGGTCCGGAGACGCCGGGGGTTGGGTGCTACGCGATTCCGTGTCGATGTCCTGTAACTCTTCTTCCGGCGACGGCGACGAGCTTTCTGCGGGCGAAGTTTTTTTCGGCGCCAGGAATTTTGCGGTGTTCAGCAACGGGCGGCCGAGAGAAGCGTTGTAGCTGGTCCAGGGACTTTCCAGGTCGGCTTCGCGCTCGAAATGCGCGCGCATGGCCTCCATCTTCGAGTCCAGGTCGTCCATGTAATGCAACACCAGGGCTTCGGGAAACATGGGCAGCTTGGGCGAGCCGAATTCATATTGGCCGTGGTGGCTGATGATGAGATGTTCGAGCATCGACTTGAGTTCGGGCGGGAAGCCGGGCACCAGGGCGAGCTTGGCTTGCAGCATTTCAAGTTCGATCACCATGTGGCCGAGAAGCTGTCCGCGCGTGGTGTAGGAGAACGAGCGGTTGTAAGCCAACTCGTGAATCTTGCCGATGTCGTGGAGAAAAGCTCCGGAGAGAAGCAGGTCGCGATTGACTTGCGGATAGTTCCGGCAGATCAGATCACAGGAGCAGCAAAGCGAGACCACGTGATCGAGCAGGCCGCCAATGAAGGCGTGGTGCAGCGTTTTGGCGGCGGGAGCGTTGCGATACGCGGCCGCAATTTCAGGATCGGCCATGAAAGCCTGCAGCAATGACTGGAGGTGAGGGTTTTGAATCGACGCAACGAAGCCGGCCAAGGTCTGCCAGAGCTCGTCGACGTTTTTTGTGGTTTTCGGAAGGTAGTCCGAGAAATCGATTTCCGATTCGCCCAGCTTGCGGAGCTTGTGGATGGTGAGCTGAAAGCGGTTCTTGTATTTGTTGACGAGACCCTTGATCTTGAGGAAATCGTCCTGCTCGAAGGCTTCGAGGACTTCCTCGACGTTGTCCCACATCTTGGCTTCGAGCTGACCGGTGCGGTCGCCGAGAGTGAGCGCGAGGTAGGGTTCGCCGGTTTTCTTGGGCTTGATCTGCTTGGAGACAACGACGAAGCTGGCAGTGACGATCTTATTTTCCTGGCGCACGCAGTCGCTGATATAGAAATCTTTCATGGAGTGTATTCCACGAGTATAAGCGACTGCGGTCCTATATGTGGTGCAACGCCGGGCGCGAAGCGGTGCGAAACGCTTAGAGGACGCCGAGCTTCTTTTTCTTCTTCTTGCCGAGCTTCTTGGCGTCGGGATCCTTGGCGGCGGCAGTTTCAACGGGCTGGGTCTGGTTGGGGCTGGCGCCAGTGTCCACAAAACCCGGCGAATACTTGATGTAGGCTTCTTCACGCAGCTTGGTGAGATAGGCGCGGAGCGCGGGTTGCAGCTTCTGGTAATAAAGGGCGTCCTGAATGTGGGGCTCGGCTTGCTTCAGCGGAGGGATTCCCGCGTCCTGATGCTCAATGACTTTCAGGATCACGTAACCCTGCTTGGTGCGGATGACGCCGGAAACGTCGCCCGCTTTCATGGCGAAGGTTTTGTCTTCCAGTTCTTTGGCGAGCTGACCGCGTTTGAAGACGCCGAGCGCGCCCCCGTCGGCTGCCGAGGCGCCGTCGGAATATTTCTTCGCGATGTCCTCAAATGAGGCGCCTTTGTGAATCTGTTCGAGCAGGTCGTTAGCTTTGGCTTCGGCAACCGCAAGAGCAGCGGTCTCGGCGGCCTGGCGGGCGACATCATCGGCAGCCTTCTGTGCCGCGGGGTCGGCGGTAGCAGCGCCCGGGTCCGCAGTTGCCGGCGCCGGAGCCTGGGTTGCGGCGGCCTTGTCCGGCAGAGTTGGTTTCGGAGAAACCATAATCTCACTCAGCCGGATTTCTTCGGGCATTTGCATTTCGGCTTTGTGCTCATCGTAGAACTGCTGGATTTCTTCTTTGGTGATGCTGAGATGGCCGCCAACTTCTTCTCCGATTACCTTCTGTGTGATGATCTGGTTCCGCATGTTCTGCTTGAAATCTTCGTAGGAGATTCCCTGCGATGCTGCGGCCTTCTCCAATTCTTCCATGCTGTCGAGCTTCATCTCTTTGCGCATCTGGTCGAGGCGCTTGATCAGGTCGGTGTCTCCGTTGATGCTTAGGTCCTTGCCCTTTTCGATGAGTAGCTGCTGGTCGATGAGGTCGCGAAGGATGTCTTTTTCCTTGTCCGCGAAACACTTATCGGGATTCGCCGCATCCTGAGTCTTGCATTCATCTTTGAGCGTGTCCTTGCTGCGATCGAATTCCGCGTGGGTAATGATCTGGCCGTTGACCCGAGTGACGATTTCTTCGACAACCTGTCCGCCCTGAGCCGCGGCGAGAGCAGATAAGCAGGACAAAGCGATAAGAAGCAGACACAGTTTCTTCATAATTTATTCGTGGAGCCGCTGCCGATGGTGACGGCGACACAGCGGCGGGACTCTCGATATTTTACTCCTGAAACCTGCTCGGGAACCAGCCGAAATGCGGCCTGGTCGGGTGGTAGAGAAACTGAGTTCTTTATCCCACAGGGTAGAGCCAGAATCGCCCCGAGGCTGCAATTTTGGACCCTTCCTGTAGTGTCGATGCAAGGTTGGGCGACGAGGTTGGCTCGGCGAGGGTCGCCGGGGACGGTCAGGCCGTGCGGATGAAGGCCAGGGCGGTCATGTCGTCAACAATGAGGGGAGCGCAGGTGAACTCGCCGACGGCATTTAGAATGGAGGCGCAAAGTTCCTGCGGGGTCCCCGGAGCAGTGTTGCGCATCTGATCTTTCACGCCCTCCAGGCCGAATTCGAGATCTTCCTTCGTGTTGTCTTTGCACTTCCCTTCGACCACGCCGCGTGAAACCAGCAGAAGAGCTGCGCCTTTTTCAAGACCCACGGTGGGTGCGTCGCAGGTGGCGTGGGAAAAAAGGCCGAGCGGCAGGCCGGTAGCGCCCAGTTCGATGATCCCGGTGTGGTCGCGGAGCAGCCCGGGACTGTGTCCGGCGTTGGTGTAGCAGAGAGTGCCAAAGCGCTCGTGGTAGCAGCCGATAAACCCGGGGCAGGAGCGGACTCCGCCCGCAACTTCCATAATGCCGCGGTTGAGCCGGAGGCAGAGTTCGGTCATGGCCTCGGACTCGTTGAGATCCTCTTTGCCAAAGAGATCGCTGGCCAGACGACGAAAAATTTCCTGCGCGGCGTTGAGAATTGGCTGATTGTTCTCACGGCGTCCGGCGACATCGAGCATCCCAAACAAAATGCGTTCGGAACTCACACGCAGGGAGTCATAGAAATCTCCGGCCACCCGGGCTCCGTAGGTTACGGCAGCGATCTCCGCGCCATCGATCACCGGAAACTCGCTGAGGACGGACTCAACGGCCGGAACCGTCGCGTGAGCGTTGGAGTGAAACAGTGAGTGCATAGGAGGCCGTCCTAGAGCCGAAATTAGCACAGGGGCGCAGCTTGAGCAAACGGTCGTGTGTTCCCGATTCGGAGGCCTAGTCGCCGTATTTGTCGGCCAGGTACTTGGTGAGATCGGTTTCGAGCTGGCCGTAGTCGGAGTGGATGGTGGAACGCAACGCCGCCTCGGTGGAGCTGCCTTGACTAAGCGCCTGCAGGATGCGCTGGATATCGCTCATGCCGTAGGTGTCGTTGATGTAAGAGACGGCAGCCAGGGACTCGGCATAGGCAAGATAGGCTTGACTGCCGGAGAGGCTCTGGAAGCTCGCTTCGAGCATATTCAGCGGAATGTTTCGTTGTGCTTTGAACAACTGGGCCAGTTGATGTCCACTACCGCCCAAGCTTTTGGGCTCGAGGAGCTGCGCGATGCCTTCATGCAGCCAGGGCGGACAACGGCCCGCGGAAAGCTGGTTGATGAACGAGTGCGCCAGTTCGTGCTTCAGTACGCGGGCCAGTTCCGGCGTGAGAGAGTTCAGGCCGCTGACGGGAATTCGCAACTTGCCATCGTTGATGGCGCCCGACCACGACGGAGCTTGCGTGACGTCGAAGAATGCCTGCTCCGTGTAGAGCGTTACCAGAATGTTGTCGTGGGGTGGCGTGCCCAGGTCGCGAGAGAGATCGTCGTAGTCGGATTCGAGCGCGGCCAGAATTTGCCCGCGAAAAGCTTCGGAAGTCTGCTTGCCTTCGTACTTCAGGACAAAGTGGCTGCTTTCGCGCTGGGCGAAATCGCTCTCGGCGGTTTGTTCACGCGTTGCTTTCGCCAGAAACTGCTGCACGGTGGCATCCGGACGCAACGCCAGCGAATGCTTCCACGAAGCGACCGCTTCTTTGGTGTGGTCCGATGCGAACTGGGCGTAGCCGAGCATGGTGTAAGCGTCCGGCGAATCGGGAGCGGATCGCACCGCTCGCTCCGCGTAAGGCAGGGCCTGCGCAGCGTTTCCCGCGCGGACCAGCAGCGCGGCGTAATAAATGAGAATGGTGGAGTTCTCCGGTTGGAAGCGCAGCGCGTTTTCAAAGTAGCGCTTGGACTGGTTCGAGTTGCCGCGCTCGAATTCAAACTTTCCGGCGATGAAGTTGGCGGTGGCGCTCAGTTCGGCGTTGCCCTTGCCTTCGAGAGCCGAAAGCGCGTCGGTGTCGACTTTGCCTTCGCGAATGATCTTGGCGACAAGGTCGCCTTCGTTGGCCAGACTGTCGGCCGGAGTGAAAGCCGGCAGATCGGCGACGCTGGCTCCGCCCGAAGATGCGGAACTAGCAGGCATTCCGCCCGCCTCCACATGATCGACCGAGGATTTGGGAATCGCGTAGGAGTTATCGCCGATCTCGTACTCGTAACGGTTTCCGTTTTCACGGACGTGGTCCACCAGGATCTTGCGGCCGTTCTTGAGGCAGATCGTATCCGCGCCGGCACCGGAAACGGCGACCGCGAGCAATCCAGCAACAGCGACAATAGTGACACGTAGCCGCATCCTGGCGCATTCTAGCAACTGAGGCTGGGTCCACCTACGTGACGAAGGTACTAGCGAAGCGAAGAGAAGTCGGAATCGCGCTGGCGATCGTCACTTTGACGATCGGTGTGGCGCAGATCTCTACCGCGCCGGCCGCATGGGCTGCAGCCGCTGCGCCACAAGCCCAACCTGCAAAGCCAGCTGAGGCACTCTATCTGCAACTGAGCCAGGTCACGCTGGATCCCGCGCGGGTGTACCGCGTGCGGGAGGCTTCGCTCGACCGGTCGGCGATCCACATTACTTTAGAGGACGGCACCATCGCTTTCACCCAGGACGTAATGGGCCGGGTGACGGGAGCATTTTTCGAGGGGGAAGGTGAAGTGCTGCTTGCGCCTCCGAACGAAGTCGAACGAAAATCCATGAGCCTGTTTACCGGGATGGCGATCCTCGAGGAGCATTTTGAAACAGCGTATTTCCGATTCAACGACGATGTGATGACCGAGTTGCGTCCGGGCCTACGCGCGCCTGAGGACGCGAAAGAATTTGTAAGCAGATGGGGAGACACCGCTCGAAACCTGGCGCAGCAGGACGCCCTGCGGTTGCTGGTGAGCTTCAGCCGGCTGCTTCCGCCGGCGAACGGGAACGGCGGCGCAGCGGGCATGGAAGCCGGTCCGGCGAGCGCATCGAATGATCGCATGCTGCATGCCCGGGTGCAGGGAACACAGTTGGGAGTTTTCGATATCTATTTCGATTCGCTGGCCGGAGAATCAATCCAGGCAGGGCAGGCCAGAAACGCGGAGAACGGGGTCACGTATTACGATGTTTGGACTTCATTCGCGCCGGCAGCCGGTGCGCCTTTGTCGGGCAAGACTGAGCTCGCCGAGCAGGCAAACCGCGATAACGCGCACGAAGATCCCATTGCCATTCGCCATTTCGCGATCACATGCCAGGTGACTCCTCCGAAACAGATTCATGCCGAAGCGCGATTGCAGATCGAAGTGAGGCACGATGACGCCCGCACGTTGCTTTTCGAATTGTCGAGATTCCTGCAGGTGGAAAGCGTGGAGATGGACGGGCACCCAGTGGAGTTCCTGCACAATCCCGCCATCGAAGGCACGCAGCTAGCGCGGCGGGGAAACGACCTGGTCGCAGTGATCTTGCCGGAGCCCGCACGTACCGGACAAAAACATGAGCTGCGTTTCGTCTACGGCGGCGAGGTCCTGGCGGAGGCCGGGTCGGGATTGCTCTATGTGGGAGAACACGGGACGTGGTACCCGAACCGCGGTCTGGTGATGGCTGATTTCGATCTAGAGTTTTACTACCCGGCGGCCTGGACGCTGGTGGCGACCGGCAAGCCTACGCCAATTTCGATCACAGGCGGAGCTGCCGTCGCTCAGGGAGAGCAGGTTTCGCGGTGGGTATCCGAGCGGCCCATACCTGTGGCGGGCTTCAACCTGGGCAAGTACAGTGTGGCCACGGTGAAGGCTGGCCCCGTGACGGTGGAGACGTACGCGACAGTGGGCGTGGAGCGCAATTTTCCCAGCGCGCCACCGCAAGTGCTCCCGCCGAACCCGCAGAATACGCCGCAAGCGCAAAGGACGCCTCTGGTTATTACTCCGGAGAGCCCGTCTCCGGCTCGCAACGCGTTTTCCGTGGCAGAGACAGCTGCCCGCGCCATTCAGTACTACGCCGATCGCTTTGGTCCCTTCCCCTACAGCCATCTTGCCATCACGCAGATGCCGGGAGCGGACAGCCAGGGTTGGCCGGGACTGGTGTTTTTGTCGTCCTATGCGTTTCTCGACGACGAGGAGCGTAAGGATCTGAGATTCTCGCCTTTCCGGGCGCTGATGCAGGAACAGATTACGGCGCACGAAACGGCTCACCAGTGGTGGGGAGATCTGGTCACCTGGACAACTTATCGCGACCAGTGGCTTTCCGAAGGGCTGGCGAATTACTCGGCGTTGATGATGCTGCAAGAAAAAGATCCCGTGAGCTTTCGTGAAATCATGGAAAGATATCGCCGGGAATTGGTGGAGAAAGACAAGAGCGGATCGGCTCCGAAGGATGCCGGCCCAGTGACGCTAGGAGGCCGCCTGCAATCGTCGCGCTCTCCCGGAGGCTACGACGCCATCAGTTATGGCCGCAGCACCTGGCTTTTTCACATGCTGCGCACCATGATGCAGGATGGGGCGATGCAGGATAGAGCGACGCAGGATAGAGCGACGCAGGATAGAGCGGCATTGCAGTCCGAAGGCGCCGGCCGAAGCGGAAGCGGGAAGGATGAACCGTTCGCGCGTGCACTGCGAAAAGTAAGAGAGAGGTATGAGGGGAAGTCCATCAACACGCGCGAATTGCTGGCCGTGTTCGCCGAAGAGCTTCCGCCTGGATTGCGCTACGAGGGCAAGAGTTCGCTCGACTGGTTTCTCGAAGGCTGGGTGAATGGTACGGCGCTGCCGAAGCTGGAATTGCGGGCAGCGAAGTTTGTGCTGAAGAATGGTCGCACCCTGGTGAGCGGCACGATACTTCAAAAGGACGCGCCTGCCGATCTCGTGACCTCCGTACCGGTTTACGGATCGGGCCCGGGCAAGCGCCCCGTGCTAGTTGGACGCGTGTTCGCCGATGGTCAGGAGTCGTCTTTTCATTTGTCGGCGCCTGCCGGGATCAGCAAGATTGTGCTCGATCCGAATGAGACGATTCTGACGAGTCCCAAGTAGGAGTCGGAGATTCGTTTCGGAAGTCTGCGGTCGTGTATCAGTTTGAAATTCTCAAATTTCGGGACTAAAAATCACTTTCAGAATGAACCAAAAACCCTCATGGACGATGCCGTATATAAACCCAACTGCTACAAGTAAGCCTAAAATCCACTTTGCCCACTTAGGGAGTGGATCGACGACTTTATCTACGGCTCTTGAGATCAGTCCCATTAAGCGGCGCTCCTCTTTCTGTAAGGGCCACGCGGCTTAGGCGCTGGCATGTAGGAATCGACCATCATGACGATTTCTTCCAGCGTCCAAACGTGATCGCTCAAGCCGCAAGCCATCGCTGGGGTGATCCTCAGCGTCTTGTGGATACGGGCGAAATTGTAGTGTACGGCGTAGATCGCAACCATAGCCGCATGATTCTGAATTTTCTTGCTGAAGGCATTGGTCAATCTGGTAAAGCGCCTCATGCCCATTCTCATGCTCAGGTTGTGACGCTCGACATAAGACGTGCTCACGTGCTTTGGGTCGGGCCGTCCGCTCACTTCTTTCATCTCGCAGCCAATGCAAGTAGCGGGAGAATAGCGCGTATCAAACTCTGCTGGTGCGCCATAGATTTTCTGCAATTGCGCATAATCAACATCTGCCCCGAACGCCTCTTCCACTGCCTCCAGGTAAGCCTTGTGGCCATCGGTGGTGATCTGGACCCGCCCTTTGATTCTAGCGGCGCAATCCTTCATAAAATCAATTGCCCAATCCGCGCTTCGACCGCCGACTAGGTAGCTAACGCAGAGCTTGCTGTCGGCGCAGATTCCCGTCCACGTCCACGTATCGCCCCAGCCCGCCGCCTTTTGCTCTAGCGTCACGTTCTTCGCTTTCGCGCCGACGAAGCTCCAAATTTCGTCGCATTGGAGGCGGCGCACGCGAACGTTGTTTACGTGCTCATCGTGGAACTCTTCGCGGGCCGCGCCAAAATCCACTACCAGCTTCATTACGGTGATAACAGAAACGTCTGCCATCCGCGCACAGGAGCGAAGGCTATACTGATACATTACCAAGTCTGCGTTTGGCTTGACTCTGCATTTGGTGTGACCCTGAGTAGTGGTCTCAATTTGAATTTCTTTGTGAACTTTGCGGCCTTTCTTCGCGCACTCAGCGGTTAAAGTCGTTTGATTCGCACAAGAACACGACCCTCGAACCGCAAAGTTCGCAAAGGAATTCAAATTGAGCCGCCACCGGCCCCGGGTTCCAATTCGGTCCTCAGTTTCCTGTAATGAACCCGTAGAGTGGCATGACTCGGCGCTAGAAATTGCGCTCGTGTGTCGCGGCCGCGGATCTAAGTGCCGCCCTGGCAATGCTTTATCCCGGTTAAATTTTTCTCCGAAAGGGATGGCCGCTGGCTTGCTAAGGAATGGATTGTGAGCGAGGCATAGGGGAGAGTCAGCGCCAACCGGCTCATCTCCCCTATTCCTCATTCCTCACCTGGGGGAGGTTTGGCGTGGCCGAACGAAATTCACAGGTCGCTGTCGAGGAATGCGAGTATCTGAATCATGAGTATTTGAATCATGATCACTTAAATCAAGATCACTTAAATCAGGATTACTTAAATCAAGAGTACTTAAATCTAGGACTCGCGGCAGAGCTGTTTCGAGGGACAGAAACAATTCTGCTGGTGGAAGATGAAGCGTTCGTCCGAAAAGTCACCCACGAGGTTCTGCAGTCGGCGGGGTATGGCGTGGTCACGGCGAAGAACGCCGTGGAAGCAATCGAGCAGCGCGAACGCTCGCCGGAAGTTGACTTGCTACTGACCGACGTGGTGCTGCCGGGAAAAAACGGACGCGCGCTGGCCAGCGATCTGCGATCGCGCCAGCCGAACCTCCCGGTTTTGTACGTCACCGGGTATCCAATGCAGTTGGCGGAGATTGAGGCAACGGAGCCCGCCGAGGCGTGCCTGCCGAAGCCGTTCTCGGCGGCGGCCCTGTTGCGAAAAGTCAGGCAGATGCTGAACGGCAAAAACGGAACGCGATAATCAGAACGCGATAACCAGAATGCGATTACGCGCGCTTGCGAGACCGAGTCGCCATCATGATCTGCTGCGGGATCTGCGACAGGGGCACTACGCGGTCAAGAACTCCTAATTCGGCGCAGACTCTGGGCATGCCGTAGACCGTGCAGCTGGCTTCATCCTGGCCTATGGTGACCCCGCCTTCACTGTGAATGGCCGTCATTCCGAGCGCTCCGTCGGACCCCATCCCCGTCATAATCACGCCCATGGAAAGGTTCCGGTACACGGCGGCGACCGATTGCATCAGGATGTCGACGGACGGCATGTGTGAATGATTTTCAGGCTGTGGGGAAAGATAGATCGTAGGGCGCGAGTCAGCCACGCGCTCGACCGTCATATGAATTCCGGCCGGGGCAATGTAGACGGTGCCGGGCTGGATGGTCTCGCGATGGACGGCCTCGCGAATCGGGACCTGGCACAGAGTATTGAGCCGCAGGGCGAATGGAGTGGTGAAACCCAGGGGCATGTGCTGCACGATAAGAATGGGAACCGAAAGATCGGGCGTGAGAAGCGGAAGAATTTCCTGAAGTGCTTTAGGGCCGCCGGTGGAAGTGCCGAGCGCGACGATAGCTGGTGAAGTTGGAAATGTGCTTCGATCCAGTGAACCGGCGGACTGCGGAGGCTTGCGGGCGCCGGAACGGGAACGCCGAGAATGGGCTGCGGCCTTGATCTTGACGACCAGGTCCGATTGAATGTGAATGATGTCCAGGGACGTGGAAGACAGTCGCTTCGGGACGTAGTCATCCGCGCCAGTGTCCAGACATTGCACCCGGTCTTCGACCCGCGTGCGCTGGGTCAACACCAAGACCGGCAGGCTGGGCTGTTTCAACCGCAGGTAGCGCAACACGTTCACACCATCGAGCTTGGGCAGGTTCAAATCCAGAATCACCACGTCGTATTCGGCTTCGTCGGCCGCAGCGCGTGCCAGTTCGCCGTCCGAAAACACGTCCACCGCGTAGTGCTCGGCTTCGAGACCCTGGCTCACAAACTTGGCCAGGGCTCCATCGTCTTCCGCTATCAGAATGCGTCGCATGAGTGACCCTTAATCCCGCAGCCTGATTCTAGTGAGAAAACACTCAACTGAAACCGAAACCGTGTGTGCCCAAAGGTCTGTGTTTCCCGGAATGGGGCCCATGTTCAAAAGGGAAATGCTTGGCGAGCTTTTCCTGACCCTCCGCGAACCTGCACGGCCAATTCCCCGAACCCGCAGAAGAATAGATAATTTCTACTGGACTCTTCTCCCCGAGGCCCGGCAGTTGGACATGTTGAGCAAAGCTACGGTGAAGTCTCTGCTGCTGCCCGGCGGCCTGTTGCTGGCCGCGGTGGCCATGCTGCAAACCGGCCTGCTCACGCTCACCGTGCCCGGACTGATGTTCGTGTTCTACGGAGCGGTCACGGCGGGCCTGCTGCTGGCGTGGCGTTTCCATTCGAGCCGCGTCTTCTTCGCGCTGCTCTTGCTGCTGCTCGCGCAAGAAGCCACTTCCGTGTTTTCTGCGGGACGTCTTCCTCTGACAGGTTCGGGGCGCACCGCTCTAGAGGCAGTTGCTCTCCTGGTGCCGCTGAACTTCGTGTTGCTATCGCTGCTGCGCGAACGCGGGTTTGCCTTTCCCAACATTGGACCGTTGTTTCTTCTCTTATTTGTGCAGGCGACCGCTGTGTTCGCGATCAGCCATGCCCTGCCGCTCACGGCCTCGCTGCCCGCTCACGGGCCGCATCACGCGGCGGCAGTGTTACCTCTGCCTCTGCCAAACTACATTCTGTGGATCTTCGCCGCGGCCGGAGTCACCCTGCTGGTGCGGTTCCTGCTCCTGCGTAAGCCGGTGGAGAGTGCCCTGCTCTGGTCGCTGTTTGCTTTTTTCCTGGCCATGCATTTCGGCGGACAAGGACGCATCGCCCTGGCCTACAGCGCGACTGCGGCATTGATCCTGGCGGTCTCGATCATCGAGACGTCGTATCTTCTGGCCTATCATGACGAGCTCACCACTCTGCCCTCGCGCCGCGCTCTCAACGACGCCTTGCTGAGCCTTCAGTCCCCGTACTCGATTGCCATGGTCGATATTGATCATTTCAAGCAGTTCAACGACCAGCACGGTCACGACACCGGAGACCAGGTTCTGCGCCTGGTCGCTGCGAAGCTGGCGCGCGTAACGGGAGGAGGACAGGCTTACCGCTGCGGCGGAGAAGAATTCACGATTCTGTTCGCAGGAAAAACGACCGATGAAGTTGTGGAGCACCTCGAACAACTGCGCCGTACGATCGAGGCCGCCCGCTTTAGTCCCCGAGGGGTCGATCGCCGGCAAACGCCGCGTGGCCCCGACCGCCGCACCGTGCGCCCGCGAGGCCGCGCGCGAACCGGGCACGCCGTGCGACGCCTCGCGCAAGTGGAAGGCCCCGGCGCGCTCTCCGTGACAGTGAGTATCGGAGTCGCCGCCTCAACCGAGGAAAATCCAGATCCCAACCGAATCATGGATGCCGCCGACAAAGCTCTGTACCGCGCCAAGGGCAATGGACGAAACCGCGTGGAGACGGCGTCCACACCGCGTCGTCGCGCGCGGGTCAAGACCGCCGGAATCGCGTGAACCTCAAGGCGGGCTTCAGGCTTCGGGCTTCCGAAAATCGAGCGCCGTGGCGGCTAGAAGCCATCTAGCCATCTCATAGAGGATTCGGGAAGGGCACGGCTTTCAGCCGTGCCGTAAAGAGCCATTGACGGATGCGGGCTTTAGC
>JBEKDY010000058.1:0-19431 GCA_050014115.1 Candidatus Sulfotelmatobacter sp.
GAACCGGCGGCCGCAGCCACCGACGTCATAAAATGTCTGCGAGAAAACTCTCCGAGTCGCGGCATGATGATTTCCCTCCCTAACAGCAGTGTCGCAGTGCGTCGCTTTCGTGATGGATATTGTATACACTACGCTGGACCCTCCCCAATGCGCAAATTCTCATCCCTATTCCGCGGCATCCCCGTCTTCCGGGCACCGTCCCGGGATCGCAGGATATACTTCGCGGAGTGTCGCCGTCACGTTCCACACGTCCTCATGGCTAGAGTCTCTACTGCTGGAGCGGTTCGAATTCTCCTCTTCATTCCATGCGTCACGCTCTGCCTTTGCGCACTTGTCACCGGGCGATCCCTCGCACAGGTGTCGTCGAAAACTCCGCCAGCCGACTATTCGTCCTCGGCCGAGCGAGGGATCAGTCTGGCAGCCAAAGGCCGCTGCCGGGAGGCGTTGCCAGTTCTGAAGAAAGCCGCGCCGCATCTTACGGACAAGCAGCTCAGGTACCGCGCGTTGATGTCGACGGCTCGCTGTGCCATGAGTCTCGATCAGACAGAAACCGCAGTTGAAGCACTGCTACTGCTCAGCCGCGAATTTCCTCATGATCCTGACGTGCTCTTCACCTCCACTCATGTGTACTCGGAACTCGCGTCTCGCGCTGCGCAGGATCTCGCGGCGACGGCTCCAAGTTCGGATCAGGCCGAACAGCTCGAAGCGGAAGCTTTCGAGTCGCAGGGAAACTGGGACAAGGCCATCGCCCAATACAAGACGATCCTCGCTCAGGATCCTAAGGTCTCCGACGTTCACTATCGTCTCGGGCGCATCTATCTCTCGCAGTCGCCCCCGGACGCCGAGAATGCTAAAAGCGAATTTGCGGAAGAACTGAAAATCAATCCTGATAACGCATCAGCGGAATTCATGTTGGGGGAGATTGCTCGCCAAGACGGGCAATGGGACGAAGCCATCCAACATTTTTCGCGGGCGTCGAAACTCGATGAAGGTTTCCAGGAAGCGTATCTGGCGCTGGGAATGTCACTTAATTCAGCAGGAAAGTTCACCGACGCGGTTGCGCCGCTGCAGAGCTACGTAAAGATGCAGCCCGGGGATCCTGCAGGACACTACCAACTCGCCACGGCCTACGCGCGCACCGGACGCAAGCAGGAAGCTGATCGGGAAATGGCTTTGCAGCGAGACGGGGCGGCGAAGAACCCGCAGGGCGCGCAGGCGCCCAAGTAACGCGATTACGCGACACAACGAAGGAACGCAGGCGGGGGTTCGGTGAATGGCGAAGAGCCGAGACGACGCGCGAAATGTGGCTTCCCGCCGTAGCTTTTTGAAAATGCTGGGTTGCACCGGAATCGGCTGCACCGGAGTCAGCGCGCTGAACGGCGCCGCCCTGTTTTCGGCTTTGGGTTCTCCCCGGCCTGGCGAGTCCTCGCCTGCCTTCGAAGAAGTCCCCGCTTCCGCAAGCGGCATTTCGTGGGTTCATGTGAATGGACGTTCGCCAATGGCCCATTTGCCGGAGACCGTCGGGGCCGGCTGCGCATTCCTCGATTACGACAACGACGGCTGGATGGACATCTATCTGGTGAACAGCGGCCCTTGCGATTTCTACGATCCGCCTCAGCCGCTGCGGAACGCGCTCTATCACAACAACCGCGACGGCACTTTCACCGACGTCACGCAGAAAGCGGGTGTGGCGGGAGACGCCTACGGCATGGGGGTCGCGGTCGGTGATTATGATGGCGATGGATTCCCGGATCTCTACGTCACGCAGTATCCTCACAGCATTCTTTATCACAACAATGGCGATGGCACCTTCACCGACGTGACGGCGAAGGCCGGTGTCGCCGCGCCGGGCTGGGCAACCAGCGCCGTGTGGTTTGACTACGACAATGACGGACGCCTCGATCTCTTCGTCTGCCATTTTGTCGACTACAGCAAGGCCAAGCTCAAATTCTGCGGCGATACTTTGACAGGCCAGCGTTTCTACTGCATCCCCAGCATCTACGATCCCATGCCGTGCTGGCTGTTCCGCAACAATGGCGACGGGACTTTTACCGATGTCAGCAAAGAGTCCGGCATTTCGCAGTCCCTGGCAAAAGGGTGGGGAGTCGTCGCTGCGGACCTCAACAACGACGGACGGATGGATCTTTATGTAACCAACGACACGGTTCCCAACTTTCTATTCGCCAACCGCGGGAAGGGAAAGTTCGAAGAAATCGGATTGCTGGCCGGCGTGGGTGTCAATGTTTTTGGCAAGCCGCGCTCGGGCATGGGAGTGGACGCTGCCGACTACGATCAGGATGGCCGCATTGATCTGTTCGAAGCCAACGTCGATCACGAGATGTACTCGCTCTATCACAACGATGGCGATGAAGCCTTCAGCGATGTTGCGAATCCCACTGGTATTGGCGGTGCGACGCGCATGATGAGCGGCTGGGGGCTGAAGTTCTTTGACTACGATAACGACGGTGATCTCGATCTGCTGCTGTGCAACGGACATCCCGATGACGCGGTCGATAAAAGAGTTGAAGGCGTAAAGTTCCTGGAACCCTTGCTGCTGTTTCACAACACCGGCAAGAGTTTTGAGAATGTAAGCCAGCAGAGCGGACCTATTTTTTCAAAGCCGCTCTCTGGACGCGGCCTGGCACTTGGCGATTTCGATAACGATGGTTCCATAGATGTGCTCGTGACTCAGAACAACGCAGCACCCGTCCTTCTTCGCAATAACCTTGGACGGCAGAACCATTGGCTGGGCGTGCGGCTCGTGGGCACAAAATCGAATATCGATGCCATCGGCGCCAAGATCACCTATCAAAGCGGCGACTTGAAACGCCATCAATTCAAAGTCGGTGGCGGCAGTTATCTCTCTTCGCACGATCCGCGCATGGTTCTGGGATTGGGAAAACGAACGAAAATCGACTGGCTGGAAGTCCAATGGCCGCAACCGAGCGGCCGGACCGAACGCTTCACGCAACTGCCGGTTGACCGCTACGTCACAATCGTCGAGGGTCAAGGCAAATGGAAGTAGCGATCGTTTTCCGTGGCAAGCTTTTCCCGCGTGGCCGGCGCGAGGACGGTCGTCTCGCGTCGCGGGGACGCCGCATAACAATCTCCGCTGCCGTTGTAATCGTCTTGTCTTACGCGATAAGTCTCGGCGCCCAGATTCCGGGAAGGCAGCAAGCCCCAGTCAGTCAAAACCAGTCAAGCTCGACGCCGCAGAACGAGACCGGGATTGCCACTCAGCGGGATGCGGATAATGAACTCCGAACCGGAACCGATCTCACTCGCAAAGGCCTCTTCCGTGAAGCCATCCCGCACCTGCTGGCCGCGCGCGGACGAAGTGCCAGCGAATATGCAACGAATTTCAACCTTGCCCTTTGCTACGTAGCGATTAACCAGTTCAAGCCCGCGATCGAGCTTCTGAACGGTCTGCGCAGCACCGGGCACGAAGGAGCGGATGTCGAGGATCTGCTGTCGCAGGCCTACATCGGGGACGCACAACCGCAACAGGCTTTGGCGTCTCTGCAAAGAGCGGCCGCACTGTCTCCACAGGATGAAAAACTTTTTGCGTTCGTTGCGGAGGCCTGCAGAGATCATGAGGATTACAGTCTCGGCCTAAAAGTCGTAGACATGGGATTGCGAAACTTGCCGCAATCGGCGCGACTTCATTACGAACGAGCCATGTTTCTTACGCAACTCGATCAGTTTGATCAGGCCAAACCAGAGTTCGAGTTGGTAGGAAGATTCGCACCCGCGAGCGAGATCAGCTATCTCGCTGCCGCGCACGAAGCATTATTCGAAGGAGATATCTCTGGGGCGACCCGAGCAGCGCGCGAAGGTGTAAAGCGTGGGTATGAAACTCCCGCCTTGTTGACGATTCTTGGAGACGCTTTAATTCGTTCTGGAGTGAGTCCAAGTCAGCCGGAATTCACGGAAGCGGAAAGGGCGCTGGAAAAGGCCGTCACGCAACGCTTGAATGATCCGGCTTCGCAGTTGGCTCTTGGCTGCGTTTACCTGATGGCCGGACGCATCGGCGATGCAATCGCGCATTTAGAAACAGCGCGGCAGATTGAACCCGGCAACCAATCCGTTTACGCGAATCTCGCGAAGGCTTACCAGCGGCACGGGGACATCCAACAGGCGCAAGACGCGCTGGCAACTCTTCAGAAGTTGAATCAGGCTCAGGCTGACCACATCAGTTCTGCTCCCGGAGATCGCAAGATGGGCTATGTGGGGCAGGGAATTGCGGACGAAGAAGTCACACCGGCGCATCGATAGATACACGAAGCACCAGCGGTCATTTGCCAGCGACGCGAGTCGCCGGGACGCGAGGGAACGGACGTTCCACGACTCCTACGCCCTCTTTGATCGCGATAATCTGGTCGCTTTTGAGGTTGGTCAACTTTGTCACATTTCCGCTGGGCCAGAGGATTTCGATTGCGGCCACATTCGAGCGTGGCCCCAATCCAAAGTGAAGGCGTGGGTCCTGTGCGGATTGATAGCTCATACCGCCTTTTCGTTGGTCGTAGAGCATCAGATCCCCGGCTGACAACTTTACTCGCGCGCCTACGCCGTCCCGATTCGACTTCGTGCCGATCAGCAGGAGTTCCAGCCAATGGTTAGTATTTCCTCCATCATTGCGCAGCAGTTGCGGAGCCTGACCGTTATTGTTCACGAGAATGTCGAGATCGCCATCATTGTCGAAATCGGCGACGGCTGCGCCACGGCTCACCCGGGGCAACTGAAAATCCGGCCCCAGCAGGTCACTGACGTTTTCAAAAATTCCATGCCCGTTATTGCGGAACATTAGCTTTGTTTCGGCGTACTGCGTGTCGGCATGATAGCGCGCAATGTTGTCGAGAACATGTCCGTTCGCCATGAACAGGTCGCGGGCTCCATCGTTGTCATAGTCCATGAAGCGCGTGCCGAAACCGCTCATGTGATAGGTTGCGTAGCCAATCTTCGAGCGCAGGGTTGCGTCGTCGAAAGTCTGGTCTCCCAGGTTTTGGTAGAAGCGCGCGAGTTGCATATCGAGATGAGTGACCGTCAGGTCCATACGCCCGCTGCCGGTCGCATCAGCGGCGTCGGTGCCCATGCCGGCTTCGAATAGACCGTCTGCGCTGACCGCGACACCGGCTGCGTATCCCACTTCACGGAAAGTCCCGTCGCGGTTATTGTGAAACAGGAAGTTCGGCATGTGGTCATTGGCGATGAAAATGTCCTGCCACCCGTCGTTGTCGTAATCGAAAGTGACCACGCCCAGGCCATTGCCTCCCTTTATCCCTATGCCAGACGACTTGCTGACATCGGTGAACGTGCCGTCGCCGTTGTTGTGATAGAGCGTCGGCGGCTGGCCGCGGAAATCGTCCGGGTGACAGTAGCTTCGCATCCCCGGACCCTGGTCGCCGCAGTAGAAATTGCGTTCCGGCGACCAGTCGACGTAGTTGGCAATGACCAGATCAAGGCGGCCATCGTTGTCGTAGTCGAACCATGCGGCGCTCGATGCCCAGCGGCCGGCATTCTCCACGCCGGCCCGCAAAGTCACGTCGGTAAAGGTTCCATCCCCGTTATTGTGGTAGAGAATGCACCGACCGTAGCCGAGCACGAGCAAGTCTGGGAATCCGTCGTTGTCGTAGTCGCCCACAGCCACGCCCATGCCGAACAGCCCTTCGGCGCCGACGCCCGCTTTGCCGGTGATGTCGGTGAAGGTGCCATCTCCGTTATTCCGGTAAAGCGCGCTACTTAGGGGGCGTTTCGGGCTATACACGCGAGTAGCCGCGCCATTCACCAGATAGAGATCGAGCAGCCCGTTCTGGTCGTAATCAATCCAGCCGCAGCCCGAACCCATGGTCTCGATCAGGTACTTTTCTGGGGACGCTGCGTTGTCGTGCTGGAACGCAATACCCGCGGCGCGAGCGACATCCAAGAAGGTTACCGGACTAGCCGGCTGCGAGGCGAAAGGGGCGATCGGGCTCACCGCGAGCCCAATCCCGGCCGAGCCCAGGCATTTCAGCAGATCCCGTCTTGAAATCTGAGAGCGAACTCTCATGGCAAATGCGGCTCCGGGCACAGCGACGAAAGTCGTAGGGTACCGCAACGGAACGACTTGCACGAGGAGAACGAGCCGAGCCAGTCCGGAGCCCGACCTCCGGGGACACAATCGGGGAGCCGGGCGCAATCAAAGTCTGCGGCGAAACCTGAGTGGCGGGTGGTTTCTTGAAACCGGTCGAGCCGAGGGAATTCAGAATAATTAGAAGAAATTATGGTTGACAACACCAGAGAATAAAGTATACAAAATCCAACCATAGGTAAACGTTTGCTCCATAGCGAAAGCTCCGTCACGGTGGCGGAGCTACAAGCTCATTGAGCCGCTCACGCGGCGCTTTCAGGGCACCAGCGGCGTGAGAACCGGGCAACAGCCTATTTGGCATTCAGGAGGAGAAATGGTTTCGCGATCTCCGCGTCGAGCGCTCTTTGGCCTCAGGGTCCTTCTGTCGGTTCTGCTGGTGTTATGCGTGGTCCCGTCCGCCTTGGCCCAGCAGGGTTCTGAGGGAAGGGTAACGGTGACCGTTCTCGACCCCAGCGGCAGCATTGTGCAAGGCGCGCAACTCGAGCTCCGAGACCTTGCCACGAACAATGTGCAAAAGGCTGATACCCAGGAGAAAGGCACGCACACCTTCGTCAACCTTTCCCTCGGAAAGTACAAACTTACCGTGTCGAAGACAGGCTTTCGGACTGAAGTGTTCAACGACGTGGTGGTGCAGGCGGCCCAGACGACGGACATTTCGGCCGCACTTAGGGTTGGTACCATCAATGAGACGGTCGAGGTCACTGGCGGAACAGCCCCGCTGGTTGAAACCACGACGAACGCGATCGGCACGACCATCGACCTGAAGCAAATCGAAGATCTCCCGATCGAAGGCCGGGATCTGACGCAGCTTTCCTTCCTGGTCCCCGGAGCTAGCTTTGTGCAGCAAGCGGGAACCTACGATGGCCTTCCGGCCATCGCTCAGGGAAACAATATTGACGGAGTGATCGGCAGCCCGAGCAGGATGAAATTTGGCGGAAATGCAGCGCCCATCGTCTCTCCAAGGCTGGAATCGATTGAAGAGATGACGGTGCAAACTGAATCGCTCAACCTGGACCAGGGTTTTGGGCAGGCCAACATGCAGCTCAATTTCGTCACCCGGCGAGGCGGCAATGCATTTCACGGCCGCCTTTACGAGGACTTCAGAAATTCCGGGCTGAACGCCAACAGTTGGTACAACGACGCCCTTACCTCAATCAATCCGACGAATCCGGCTACCAAGAACCTTGTTCACCTTAATGACTTTGGAGCAAGCATTGGTGGCCCGATTATCAAGAACAAACTATTCGTTTTTGGCAGTTACGCGGAAAGGAAAATTCCGGGCGCATACAGTACTTCGAACGCCGTCTTCACCCCGGCCGCACAAGCAGGCAACTTTACCTACAACGGCCAAACGGTCAATTTGTTCAGTTTGGCGGCAAACTGCAACACAAACGTCACGTGTTCAGAGGGCCAGACCTTACCGACTGCCATCCTGAACTGTACTGCGTCCTATTGTCCTGCTCCCATCCTGGCGGCAGCCCAGGCAGCGACGGCTTCGGGACAGGTGGCCCCGAATGACCAGGGTGATCCCAATCTCAATCAGCTCAATTGGCAGGTAAACAACGCCCAGACCAGTTACTTTCCGGCCGTTCGTGTGGACTATGACGCCACGGCTAAGATGCGCTTCAACCTGGCATGGAATATGACCAAGGATAGCTATCCAGGCGCGAATCCCCCGGACTTTCCTGGACCTGCTTTCGCTAAGACTGGAGCGGGCAACAGCGACAAGAGCTACACGATGGGGCTTGGATTCACCTGGACGTTATCGCCGACTCTGGTCAACGAGTTCCGCGGCGGCTTCCTGTATAACGTTAACCTTGGTGCGTATAATGCCCCGCCTCTCAGCCTAGCCAACCCGCAGTTGGGCTGGAATTATCCAAGCGCCCCTTACCCACAGGGCACGCAAATGTCGGGAACAATCTTTTACTCCGGCATCAACACTGAATACCCTGTGTTTAACGCTTCCGATACCATGACCTGGCAACATGGTCCTCATACACTGAACTATGGTTTCTCGTGGTGGCGCGAACAAGATCACTACTACAACCCGGCGGCGGGATACCCAATCGCCAACTTCGGTCTCGCAACCGGAGATCCGGCCGCTAATGCTTTTACAACCTCCGGAGCCAGCGCCTCGCTTCCGGGCGCAAGCCCGAACCAGCAAACTGAGGCGGAGCAGCTATATGCGATTTTGGTCGGGCGGATATCCAGTATTGGCGCAGGTGGCGGAGGCTATCCGTTTGTTACGTCTGCGAATAATTATGTGCAAGAGGTCGGAAGGTACAACCTTGATGAGCTGATCGGGGGCAAAGGTCTGTTCTTCCAGGACTCCTATCGCATAAGACCAAACTTGACGCTCAACTACGGGCTGCGTTGGGACTTTACCGCAATTGACAAAGATCTTTCCAAGCTCTACCACTCGGCAAGTCCAGCGGCCATTTTCGGCCCTTCGGGGGTGGGCAATCTTTTCAATCCCGGCGTTTTCACATCCGATCCGAACGGCCTCACTCCAACGCTCACCCAGAACCCCAACCCTTACAATGCCTGGAACGTGGCTCCGCAACCGGCAATCGGCTTTGCCTGGAACCCCTCAAGCGATGGCTTCGCGGGCAAAATGTTAGGCGGCAGCCAGACAGTGATTCGCGGCGGCTTCTCGCTAAGGAAATTTACCGAACCTCAGCAATATGTCTGGAACCAGGCTTCGGACCTCGGATCGTTTTACTACCAGTCGTTCTATCTTAATGCCAACACAACTAAGGTGCCGGGCACCTTCGCACCGGGAAGCTTAGCGATTAGCGACTTCAACCCCAGTGCCCCGCCTACACAGGCGTTTTCACCTGATACTTACGGGCTTTCGCCTGCGACTTTCCAGGCGATCGCACCAGCGTCAGAGTTTACGTTCCTGGGTGGTCCGGGGCTGAACGGCATTAACCCCAACATTCAGCAGCCGTATACGGAGTCTTGGAATCTAGGCATTCAGCGGCAAATTGGGCAAAGCCGTGCACTGGAAGTTCGCTACGTGGGGAGTGTCACCAAGCGCCAGTGGTTCAATATAGATCCGAATGAAATTAACATCTTTGGAACCACGTCCCAATTCCCGAACAGTTTCCTCACGCAGTTCAAGAACGCGCAGGCAAACCTGGCAATCAATCAGGCGAATGGAATAACATCGTTCGCGAACAACGGCTACCCAGGGCAACAGGCGACGCCGATTTTCGACGCAGCGTTTGCTGGAGAAGGAGCCGGAGGTCCTGGGATACCTCTATCCGATTACGCCCTCGGCAGCTTCATTACACAGTTGCAGACGGGTCAGGCTGGATTGATGGCCAGCACTTTGGCCGGTATCAGCGGCACCGTGCCTTACTTCTGCAATCTGGTTGGGAACTCGTTTGCACCGTGCGCCAACAATGTTGCCAAGGGTACTTTCAATGCAGCCGGTGCGGGATATCCGATCAACTATTTCCAGGCCAATCCTTATGCGCAAGGCATTGGCTCAAGCTACACCGTGGCTGAGGGATCATCGAATTACAACGCTTTGCAGGTTGACTTCCGCCAGCGGGCGTGGCACGGACTGCAGTTTGACGCCAATTACACCTGGAGTCATACGCTCGGGATTGCCACCCAGAACAACTGGCTGGGCCAGGGCGCCGTTTTCACCCTCCGCGATATGCGGCTAACCTACGGCCCTACTCTGTTCGACCTTCGTCATGTTGTGCACATCAACGGTACTTACGACTTGCCGTTTGGCAGGGGCAAGCAATTTGCGAACCGCAGTGGCGCGCTTGATCGTGTGGTTGGCGGTTGGACGGTGGGGACGATCTTCTCGCTCCAGACCGGAGCCCCATTCTTGCTGTTTGGGGGAACCGATACCTTTAACGACTATGGCGATGGCGGCGTAACTTTGACCGGCGTCACGGCGTCGCAACTGCAAAGCTCCGTTGGTAAGTATCCCATTGCGGGAACGACCAACGTTGCGTTCATCAATCCCAAGTACCTGAACCCGGCGGGTGGGTTTAACCCGACATACATCAATCCCAATATCACGCCGGGCACCTTCGGCCAACGAATATGGCTCCACGGACCCCATAACACTTACGACGATGTCTCGATCACGAAGCATCTCCCAATCACTGAAAAGCTTCGTTTCAGCCTGCAGGCCGAGATGTTAAATGCCTTCAATCACCCGACCTTTGGGCCCGGTGCAACCAATGGCGGCGCGAATTTTGGTTGGAATGCTATTCAAAGCCCGACCTTTGGACTAATCACCGGTGGGAGCCTCAACCCCTACGCGAATTCTCCGAACGGCGGAGCGCGCGAGATCGAGTTGCGGGCGAACTTCGAGTTCTGAGACGGGCTTGACGGCCGATCGAGACCGAAATGCATTCGCTGGGTGCGACGAAGGTGGTCGCAGGCAGCGAATGCATTTTTAGTTATTCGCGGTTTGCCGAGATTCACAAAACATTATGAGTTCGGATCGTCATCCCCGGATCATCGCCGTTCTATTGTTTTCTCTCGCGCTGCCTGCGGCGTTCGCGCAAGGCACCCTCGAAGACTACCAGCGCGCCGAACGGTTTCTTCCCGGCAACGTGCGGCATCTGGTTTACGTCGCGGAAGTGACGCCGCACTGGATCGAAAAAACCAACCGCTTCTGGTACCGCAGAGTCGGCGCGAAAGTCGGCTCAGGAATTGGCATAAACGAAAGCGAGTTCGTCCTGGTCGATGCCGAGCAGAACACGAGCGCTCCGGCTTTCGATCATGAACGTCTCGCAACCGCGCTTTCAAAAGCGGCCAAGCAAGAATATTCTGCGACGGCGTTGCCCTTTTCTGAAATCGAGTTTGCCGATGACGGGAAGTCAATTCGCCTTTCAGTCGACGGTGTGCAATGGACGTGTCCGCTGGCCAATTACGAATGCCAGAAGGAGCCGGCGCATCCGGAAACGGCCAACGAGGTGTTATCCCCGAACAAGCGTTGGGCCGCATCCGTCAAGGAATACAACTTATATCTGAGAGACGTTTCAACGGGCACGCTGCTGCAATTGACGCACGATGGCGTGGCGGGCTGGGACTATGCGACTCCGCTGCCCTCGCTGCGTCTAATGGTCGATCAAGGAACGGAAGAGGTGAAGCAACCGGCAGCCGTATTCTGGTCGCCCGATTCCTCGAAGCTGGTCACCTACCGCATTGACTCCAGGAATTCAGGCCGCTTCACCAGCCTGCAATTTGTTCCGCCAGACCAGTTGCGACCGCGGGCATTCACCTATGTGTATCCCCTGCCGGGAGAGGTGCTGGCGAAAGCGGAGCCGATCATCTTCGACATTCAGTCAGGCAAGCGGATCGATGTTCAGTCACCTGCGATCGAGCTTCCTTTTCAGGACGGCCCTGGGTTTGATTGGTTCCACGACAGCAAGAGCTTCTACTACGACGACGATGCGCGCGGATTCAAAGCGAAAGAACTGCGCGTCGTTGACGCCTCGACTGGAGAACAAAAAGTCTTAGTCCGCGAGCAAGCGGATTCGTACGTGGATCCTGGCGAAACTTTCTATCGATTTATAGAGGCCACAGTGGAGATCCTCTGGTCGTCGGAGCGCGACGGCTGGAATCATCTCTACATCTATAACCGGAAAACGGGACAGCTAGAGAACCAGATAACACAGGGCCCATGGGTGGTGCGCGGAATCGAGCACATCGACGAGAAGAATCGGCGAGTCTATTTTCTGGCCAATGGACGCGAAAAAGGCGAAGACCCGTACCAGGCGCATTTGTACAGTGTTGGGTTTGATGGCAAGGGATTGCAGCTGCTTTCTCCGGAGAACGCCAACCATTCCGTCAGCGTTTCACCGGACGGAACATTCTTCGTGGATAACTATTCTCGTCCCGACTTGCCCGGCGAAGCCGTGTTGCGGCGTACTAAAGATGGGTCGGAAGTCCGCGTTCTCGAGAAAACGGATGCAAGCGAACTGCTGAAGACCGGTTGGAAATTCGCGGAGCCATTCCAGGGTAAAGCTGCGGATGGTACCACCGACCTCTACGGCCTGATCTGGCGGCCGTCCAATTTCGATCCGGCGAAGAAATATCCGATCGTCGAGTTCGTCTACACAGGTCCCCAGTGGTTTTTTGTGCCCAAGAGCTTTGGCAGCACGCTATGGCTGCAGTCCATGGCGGAACTGGGCTTTGTGGTCGTCATGGCCGATGGTCGCGGAACTGCGGGACGCTCCCGGGCATTTCATCAGTTTTCCTACAGGAATCTCGGCGGCTCCTTTGAAGACCACGTGGCCATGATCAAACAAATGGCCGCGCGCTATCCGTATATGGATGCGACACGAGTCGGAATCTTCGGCACTTCAGCGGGAGGCTATGGCGCGGCCCATGCCATGCTGGCCTTTCCGGACTTCTACAAGGTTGGAGTTTCGACCTCGGGCGATCACGACGCGCGCCTTGATAAAGCATGGTGGAATGAGGCTTACCAGGGGTATCCCGTGCAGGACGACTATGCCGCGCAGTCGAACGTGACCATGGCGGCGCGACTCGAGGGACATCTGCTGCTGGAGCACGGCGACATCGACGACAACGTTCATCCGGTGGAGACGATTCGTTTCGTCGACGCATTGATGAAAGCGAATAAGAATTTCGACATGCTGTTCGTCCCCAATATGTTTCACGGCGAGAGCGGGGAACACGCGTTGTATCTGGTGAGGCGGCGCTGGGATTATTTCGTGCAGTATCTGCTCGGCGTGACTCCGCCGGCTAACTTCGAGATCAACGAAGATCGCGACTCTCTCGGCAACACCCGGCGTAGACGGCGCTGAAGCGATCAACGCTATCGCGACTACGATTTCGAACGTCCGGCATCAAGGTCCGAATTTACCTGCGCATCGCTTCGTTTTTGTTCCAGGGCTTGCTTCAGCGACTCGCCGGCGTATTGAATATGCTGGCGTAACAGCTTGCAGGCCTGGAGCACGTCACGCTGCCGGCAGAACTCCAGAATCTGATGATGCTCTTCGTTGGCTCGCTTCATGCCGTGGGTCAGGTAGAGCTGCAAGCGGGTATATCTTTCGCCGTTGTTGTTGACGTTCCGGATGATGGCCATAAAACGCGGTTGATTGGCGCGCGAGTACAGGATGGAATGAAATTGCCAGTTCAGGCGTCCCCACGCGGAGACGTGGTCATCCCGCCGGAGCTCATTTATATAGGTTCGCAAGACCGCGTCCGCTTCCGAGAAATCTTCTTCCGTCAGGCGTGGAATCGAAAGTTTCAACACCTCAGGTTCCAACAGGGCGCGAATTGAAAATAGCTCTTCCACATCCTCGGGCGACAAAGCGGGCACAACCGCGCCCCGGTTCGGAACAATCGCAATCAGACCTTCCGCATCCAGTTGTCGCAACGCTTCGCGAACCGGAATACGGCTCACCTGGTACTGATTCGCAATGGCATCCTGCCGGAGCTGCGCACCCTCTGGAATTTCGCCGCGGATAATCTGGTCGCGCAACTTATCCGCAACTGCCGAAGTCAGCGACTGTCGCGGGATTGCCGAGTCCGATGCGGTTTCTAAGTCCATCTTTTCCAACGCTGGGATGCGAGATTTGACGCCTGACTACCTGCATCCAACATCTACTATATCGCATGTTATGTTCAAATCAGCCTCGTCTAAGGTCCCGCAACTCCGGGCGGTAGATGCGCTTCCAGGTACCTCTCCCATGAGTTTCGCGAACATGAGACTCGCGGACATTCGACCCCGCTGTACCACTCCTCGCGAGATTCACTCTGCATTCTGAAGATCAACGCTGCCAGGCCGAGCAGCCTGCGGACCCGCCGTCCGGTCTGCCCAGCCGATCAACAAGTAAATCGGAATTCCCAACAAAACAATCACCAATCCCGGCCACGTTGTCGCCGGGCGATATGCGAACAACACGGCCAAAATTGCGCTGGCGGCAAGAATGTACAGAGCCGGCACCACCGGATATCCAATTGTGCGGTAAGGTCGCGGCGCGTCCGGGCGCGTGATGCGCAGTCGATACACTCCAGCCACCGTCAGCACGTAAAAAATCAACGCGGCGGAAATAACATACTCGAGCAGGTTGCTGTATAAATTTCCCCACGTCTGCGTCGCCGGATCGTAGGTGCGAGGCAACACCAGGAAGGCCGCCCACAGTCCCTGTAACTTCAACGAAGATGCCGGCACGCTCGCCGCATTGAGTTTTCCGGCGAAAGGGAAGAAGAGCCGCTGGCGAGCCATCGCATAATAAACCCGCGCCCCGGTCAAGGTCAGAGCGTTGATAGTGCCGAAGGTCGAAACCATGATTGCGGCCGCCATCACGAAGGTCCCAACGCCTGGAAAGATCGCCCGCAACGTGGCTGTTCCCACGCGATCTGCCGGCGCATGCTGAATCGCCTCCAGCGGAAGCGTCACCAGGTACGCAACATTGGCCAGAAGATAAAGCCCGATCACCATGCTGGCGCCAATTACCATGGCCAGCGTCACATTGCGTTCCGGCCGCTTCACCTCGGCCGCTGCAAAGGCAATGTTGTGCCAGGAATCGGCGGAGAACAACGATCCGGTCTGGCTCAGGCAAATGGCCACGAACAGCCCGAGCGTTGTAGTCGCAGTGAGCCCGCCTCCCAAAGAATCGACGCCCCGCGCATGCCACGCGTCACCGAAATTTGCCTGGAGCGCGGCCGCGTTTCGTCCAAAGAGAATCCCCAAAATAATGAGACCGCCCAGGGCTCCGGTCTTGGCCACGGTAAACACATTCTGGATCAGCTTGCCGTACCGGAGCCCAAGGGTATTGCCGAATGTAAGCAGCACAATTACGCCAATCGCGAGCAATTGAGCGGTCGAAAGCGACAGCGCATAGTGGCTCGAGATGCGGACGGGATTTACCAAATAATTTTCTTCTGAGATCCGTGGCCACACCACTCCGGTGAAGCGCGCGAAAGCCACAGCCACTGCGGCGATCGTGCCCGTCTCAATCACAGAGAATAAAGTCCAGCCATAAAGGAAGCCCCACAATGGCGAATACGCCTCGCGGAGATAGACATACATGCCGCCGGCCTGCGGCATCATCGCCGAAAGTTCTCCGTAGCACAGAGCTCCCGCAACGGTGAGCGCGCCCGCCACTCCCCACGCCACCAGCAGCCAGCCCGCGCTTCCAATATGACGTGCCATCTCCGCCGGGACGATGAAAATCCCCGATCCAATCATCGCCCCCACTACCAGCATGATCGAATCGAATAAGGTTAAGCCGCGTGCGAATTCCCGTGGTTTGGCATCGGGCGACTCTGGGCTTCCCCGGTCGAGTTTTCGAGTCAACGGTTAAGCCTCTTGGAGGAATTAGGTTTGACGATTGCATATTGTATCCATAAAATACGACAGGCGCGTAACTAATTAAAAATAGAGGGCTCTGCTTCTCCGCCAAGGCATTCTGATAAAAAGGGGTTTCGCCCGACCGCGAAGCCGAACCACGAACGACAGCAAAGACGACGGCCGAAAATGACTGCTCAAGAATGCCGCAGAGTCCGGGTCATCGATTCCCATACCGGGGGGGAGCCAACCCGCCTGGTTGTGAGCGGCGGCCCCGATCTCGGGACCGGACCACTGACCGATCGGCTGGAACGCTTTCGCAGCAAACACGATGATTTTCGCTCCGCAGTCGTGAATGAGCCACGGGGCTCCGACGTCGTCGTGGGCGCTTTGCTTTGCGATCCGCTAGATTCTGCCAGCGCCGCCGGCGTCGTCTTTTTTAACAATGTGGGCTACCTGGGCATGTGCGGCCACGGAACCATCGGTCTGGTTGCGACCTTGGCCTACATGAACCGGATCGCCCCCGGAGAGCACAAGATTGAGACTCCCGTCGGTACGGTGAGCGCCATTCTGCATGAAGGTGGCGAGGTCACGGTCAACAATGTCGCAAGTTATCGCAGTGCCGCAGACGTTGCAGTCGAAGTCCCTGGATACGGCAAGGTGCACGGCGATGTGGCCTGGGGTGGAAACTGGTTTTTCCTCGTGCGCAATCACGCCCTGGAATTGACCCTGCGGAATGTCGACGCGCTGACGAATTTCACGTGGGCGATCCGCCAGGCTCTTCGCGACAATGGCATCGCCGGCGCGGACGGCAAGGAGATTGACCACGTCGAGCTTTATGGTCCATCTCAGCTTCCGGGAGTAGACAGCAGGAATTTCGTGCTCTGTCCCGGCAAAGCCTACGACCGTTCTCCCTGCGGCACCGGGACCAGCGCCAAGCTGGCGTGCCTTTATGCGGATGGCAAAATTCGCGAAGGCCAAACCTGGAAACAGGAAAGCATTGTCGGTAGCGTCTTTGAAGGCAGCGTGAAGGTTCGGGATGGCAAAGTGTATCCGAGCATCAAGGGTGCGGCATTTGTGAACGCCGAAGCCGAACTGGTGCTCGATCCCCGCGACCCGTTGTGCATGGGCATTCGCGCATGAACAACTCAGCCTATGACGTGGTGATTGTGGGCGCCGGCATCGTGGGCGCGGCCTGCGCGGACGAACTCGCGCGCCGCGGCCTGCGCGTGGTGGTGGTCGACGGCGACATCATCGGAAGCGGCGCAACCGCCGCCGGCATGGGGCACATCGTTGTCATGGACGACTCCGACGCGCAGTTTGCGCTGACACGCTACTCGCAGCAACTGTGGCAGGAACTAAGACCGGAACTACCCGATGACGTCGAGTACGAACAGTGTGGAACCATCTGGGTCGCGGCTGACGAAGGAGAAATGCTCGAGGTCCGCCGCAAGCGAGACTACTACGCTAAGCGCGGAGTTCCAACTGAAGCGCTCGATCCTCAAGCACTATATCGTCTGGAGCCGAACCTTCGTCGGGGGCTGGCCGGGGGTCTTCTCGTTCCGGAAGATGGAATGTTGTATCCGCCATGTGCGGCCCGTTTTTTGATGGAGCGCGCGCAGAAGCGGGGAGCAAAGCTTCACCTGGGTGTTCCTGTTGCGCAGATTGGCCGGGGTCAAGTTCGATTGAGGGACGGCACGGAGATTGCCGCAGAAATCATCGTGAACGCGGCTGGGGCGTTCGCCGCCGAACTCACGCCCGGGCTCGAGATCAAGAAAAGGAAGGGCCATCTGGTGATCACCGACCGCTATCCCGGATTTGTGCGGCACCAGTTGGTGGAGCTCGGCTATTTAAAGAGCGCTCACTCCGTGAGCGGCGACTCGGTTGCGTTCAACGTGCAGCCGCGCCGCACCGGTCAGATTCTCATCGGTTCTTCGCGGCAGTATGGCGCGGAACACAAGGAAGTGGAGAACTCCATGCTGGTGCGGATGTTGCAACGCGCGCAGGAATACATGCCGGGCCTGGCGCAGTTGTCGACCGTGCGAACCTGGACGGGATTTCGTGCCGCTACTCCCGACAAACTTCCGCTGATCGGGCCCTGGGTTGGGAGTACGACTGGGAGTACGACTGGGAGTACGACTGGGAATACGACAGGAGAAGCGGCTGGAGGCGCGACCGGAGACCAGTCTATATTTCTGGCGACCGGCCATGAGGGTTTGGGAATCACCACATCTCTAGGCACGGCGCGGATCCTGGCCGATCAGATCACCCGAACAAAACCGCAGATTCCGATCGAACCGTACCTGCCTACGCGAACCGCAAAGGAGTACGCGCATGCGTAGCGAGATCACTGTCACGGTGAACGGAAAGCCGGTCGTTGTGCCCTCGGGTACGACCGTAGCGATGGCGATGATGCTTGCGGGACAAGCTTGCCGCACGTCCGTCAGCGGTGAACCGCGCGGCCCGCTCTGCGGCATGGGAATTTGCTTCGAGTGTCGCGTGGCCATCGACGGGATCTCGCATTGCCGAGGCTGCCAGGTGTTATGCGAACTGGGAATGCAAGTGACTACCGAGAAGTAAAGCAGATGAATAGGGAAGCGCAGCGCCATTTCGAAATCCTCGTGATCGGCGGAGGCCCCGCCGGCATGGCGGCCGCGGCTCGAGCTGCGGAGGCCGGTGCCCGCGTCGGAATCGTCGACGACAACTTCGGGTTCGGGGGCCAGATCTGGAGGAGCGAATCGAACGGTGCGCGGTCTGACAACGGGAAAAAGACGGAATCTTCGCAATGGGCGGAGCGTGTGCGCGCGTCAGGAGCGATCGCTCTCTGTGGGCTGCGCGTGGTGCACCAGCCGGAACCGGGCGCTCTGTTAGCAGAAAATCTCGACAGCTTCTACGAGTTCACGTACGAGAAGCTGGTGCTGGCAACCGGAGCAAGAGAAAGATTCCTGCCGTTTCCCGGATGGACGTTGCCCAATGTGATGGGCGCGGGCGGTCTGCAAGCAATGGTCAAGTGCGGCCTGCCGGTTCGCGGCAAGCGTGTGGTAGTGGCTGGCACGGGCCCTCTGCTGCTCGCAGTGGCGGCCTACCTCCGCAAGCATGGCGCTGAGATCCCAGTGATATGCGAGCAGGCATCCTGGGGCAGTCTGGCAAAATTCGGCCTAGCACTTTTTAGCTGGCCGAAGAAAATTCTCCAGGGCTTCCAACTGAAACGAGATCTCGTTGGAATTCCGATTGCTGCAAACAGTTGGCCGCTCGCCGCTCACGGCCAGCAGGCTATCGAGAGCGTAACCATTTCGCGCGCCGGGAAAAACGAGAATATCCCCTGCGACTATCTTGCCTGCGGTTTTCATCTGATCCCAAATATCGAGTTGCCGCAGCTGCTGGGGTGTGCAGTCAACAGTGGGTTCGTGCAAGTCGACGACTTTCAGACAACGACTGTCCCCTCCATCTTCTGCGCCGGCGAACCGACCAGCGTCGGAGGCGTGGAGTTAGCGCTCATCGAGGGTCAGATTGCAGGCCTGGCAGCGGCCGGGCGCAGGATCGAAGCCAAGTCCTTATTCGGCAAGCGCCGGAAAGCGCGCGGCTTTGCGCGGTTGCTCGATCGCACGTTCCGCTTGCGCCCAGAGTTGAGGAGTTTGTCTTTATCAGACACCATGGTTTGCCGTTGCGAAGATGTTTCCTATTCGCGCCTTCGTCAACACAGCTCGTGGCGTGCCGCCAAGCTGCATACGCGTTGCGGCATGGGTCCGTGCCAGGGACGGGTCTGCGGCCCCGCCACGCAATTTCTTTTCGACTGGAACCCTGACTCCGTTCGCCCGCCCGTGTTTCCTACCCGAGTGGAAACCTTGGCGGCCATCACCGGCCCGTCGCAACTGCAGCACAGTGAAGTAACAGGAGGACAATCATGAACTGGAAAGGTGTGATCCCTGCAATCACCACCAGTTTTACCGAAGATCTTCGTGTCGATCACAGCTTCTTGACGAAACATTGCCACTGGCTGCTCGAC
>JBEKDY010000059.1:0-19396 GCA_050014115.1 Candidatus Sulfotelmatobacter sp.
GCGGCTTTACGCGGCGTCCAAGATTCCTCCCGCAAACGACCGCTGGCCGGCGCTGCCGGAATACAAATACCAGGACGTTTTCTCGCCGAAGCATGTATTCAAATACGCGGATAAGATCCGCCAGCAGCTGCGGACCGATACGATTGACCTTCTGCAATTTCATGTATGGGATGACAGCTGGACCAACGAGCCCGATTTTCGCTCCACGGTGGAGAAATTAAAGCACGACGGCTGGATTCGCTATTTCGGCCTCAGCATCAACCGCTGGCAGGCGGAAAATGGCATCAAGGCCTTGCGCACGGGCCTGGTTGACGTGGTGCAGGTCATTTACAACATTTTCGACCAATCGCCGGAAGACGAGCTTTTTCCAGTCTGCCAGGAACTTAACGTCGGCGTGATTGCCCGCGTGCCGTTCGACGAAGGCAGCCTCGGAGGCAAAATGACGCTTGAAACGCGCTTCCCCAAAGATGACTGGCGTTCCGGCTATTTCGGTCCGGAGAATCTGGCCAAGACGATCAAGCGTGTCGACAAGTTGAAAGAAATTCTGCCCGCGGGAATGACTCTGCCGGAAATGGCCTTGCGCTTTATTTTGTCTCATCCCGCCGTGGGTACGACGATTGCCGGGATGCGCAAGCTCGACCACGTGCGCCAGAACATTGCCAGCGACTCCGGCCCGCTCGACAAAGCTCTGCTCGCTGAACTGAAAAAACACCGCTGGGACCGCACTCCGCAACGCTGGTCGGATTGAACGCCGAGCAGTCCGCTCCGCCCACTACCAGTCTCTGGTAGTAGGTCGCTGCCCCGGGCTAGGCTTGCTAGCTTGGAACTCCCGTCCCCGCCAACGGCGATCAGGAACCGACTATCACTCAAATCGAAGCGAGGAGAATCTTGCTCAAAAGAGCGTTGATTGCTGCCGTATCTACAGCATTGCTGGCCGGTCTGCCGGGCATCCCGGCGCAAGGCCAGAACCCCAGGGGTTCCCTGCGGGGCACGGTTCAGGACGCTACCGGAGCACGCGTTACTTCCGCCAAAATCGTGGTGCAGGCGGTTGACTCTTCCCAGCGGCGGGAAGTCTCGAGCGAAGATCGCGGGGAGTTCCGTCTCGACGATCTTCTCCCCGGCGCTTACAGCATTACGGTGAGCGCCGCCGGTTTCGCCTCGGCGCAAGCGAATGTCATCATCGCCGTCGCGACGGTCCGCGACGTGACGGTGACGATGAAGCCGTCGGCCGTGCAGCAAACGGTGAATGTCCAGGCTGAAACGTCTTCCATCACCGCCGAGACCATTGATCTGGCCAGCGCGGTTCATCAGGGCGTGGTCGGCAGCCATGACCTGGAAGCGCTCCCGCTCCCGGCCCGCAGCTTTGCCAACATTGCTTACCTCGTGCCCGGAACTGAGCCGGTCGAACCTTCCGACCCCACCAAGGCGCGCATCACGGCGGTCTCCACCGGGGGAAGCTCAGGCTTAAACAACGAATTGTCAGTGGACGGCGCCGACAACTCGGACGACTGGATTGGCGGCTTCCTGCAGAACTTTTCGCCAGACGGCATTCAGGAATTCGCCGTGCGCACCTCGAATGAAGACGCCGACACCGGCGGCACTACCGCTGGTTCCGTCGTCATCACCACCAAGCGCGGCACCAACGATTGGCACGGCGATGGCGCTTTCTACGAGCGCGCCGCAGCGCTCAACGCGCGCTTTCCCATCGAAAATCCCGCGCAAACTTGCACCGACGGAACCTGCGTCAACAATCCCAAACAGCCGTTCTCCCGGCAGAACTACGTGGGCACGATCGGCGGCCCACTGGCCCAGAATAGAGTTTGGGTATTCGCCTCGTTCGAGAATGTTCCCGAAAATGCCAGCATCGCCTACAGCCCGGCCAGCATCGCCCAGTTCGATGCGCTTTCTCAGTTGGCTAGTGAGGGTTTAATTACTGGCATCCCTTCTATTAACGTTCCTGCTACTGTTCCCATCCCCTTCCGAGACAACCTTGGGTCGGTGCGTTTTGACTGGGCGCAGTCATCGAAGTCGCAGTGGTTTCTGCGCACGTCGGAAGATAGTTACCTGACCCACAATGCCCTGGTGCAGCAGGCGACGTTGCCTTCCACCGGATTGATCACCCACAACAATTACTGGAATGCCGTAATCAGCAATACTTATACGTTCAGTCCCACGTGGCTCGGCACGCTCGTCCTCGACGCCAGCTTGCTGCACCTTACCCAGACGCGCAACTCGGACTTGGGTTTCGCTCTGCAATTTCCTTTCAGCGTGACCGCACTGACTGTCTCCGGATTCGAAACTTTCGGGGACAACCAGTTTGCAACCCCGATCACACTTTTTCCGGACCTTCGCAATCAGGATAAATATCAAATTCGCTACGACTTAAGTCATGTCAAGGGCGACCACGCGCTGAAGTTCGGAATCAATTTCATTCACGAGCCGGTGCTCAGTGGCGCATTTGCCGCCACGGCGGAGCAGTTCACTACCTATCCCTCGAACCCCGACTGCTACATCAATCCGCCGGGCGTGGATTGCGGGGGCATCACGAGTCCTTTGCCGTTTTATTACACCCCGCCCGCCGATCAGTGCAATCCGGCGCCCGATCCGGCTTCCGGCATCAACTGCACGTTCACGCCCGCCGGCGACGGCAGCTTTTCGCAAAATGTTCAGCGGCTGGCACTTTACGCCGAAGATTCATGGCGCGCCTCGCATCATCTGACGATTAACTATGGCCTGCGCTACCAGACGACGTTTGGCTTATTCAATGCTTCAGGCCTGAGCCAAACAGCCAACCCTTCATTTTCTCTGCTGCCTTCGCTCGGCTATCCACTTGCGGTGCCCCACGACGACCGCAAGCAAATCGCACCGCGTCTCGGCGTCGCTTATTCTCCGGGCACTGAGGGAAAAACTGTGCTCCGCGCCGGCTTCGGCATGTTTTACGACGATCTCGCGCAGAACGGCTGGGCTACGGCATTTGAAGCGGTGGACCCGAATTCCGCAGCGCCGCCGTCGCTCATCGACCCCAACTACAAGACGCCCTACGCCATCCACATCACTGGCGGTGTGCAGCACGCATTCAACCAGCACTGGCTGATAAGTGCCGACTACACCCATGAGCAGGGAAACCACGGTTATCGCGCGTTTCCGTATCCCTCGGCCACCGTGTTCGAGTCTGACAACCGTTCCAGCTACAACGCGCTGATGCTGCATCTGCAAGGCAACACGCACCGCTTCAACGTGACCGCGAACTACCAATTCTCCAAGGCGCAAACCTGGGGATGCCTGCTCGGCGAACTCTTCGACTATGTGGATGGAGTCTGCACCCTGCAGAGTGGACCGCAGGCTGGACAACTGGACGCATTCGGCCCCGGCGATTACGGCCCATCGGGTGAGGACGTTCGCCATCGCTTTGTGCTGGCCGGCACCTTGCACATTCCCGGCGGTTTCGAGGTAAGCACGATCGCTCAGTTCGAAAGCGCGCGCCCGATCACCATCACCAACGAAGACAATACCGGACGCATCTGGGTGAACGGGGTGTATACCAGCCTCGACGAATTCCGCGGCACGCCGTACATGCAGACCGATCTGCGGGTTACGCGCCCGTTTAAAATTGGCGAGCGCGCGCAGATCAACCCGTTCGCCGAGTTTTTCAACCTCTTCAACCGCAACAATCCGGGAGCGAACTTCGCGGTCAATGTGGCACAGCTTCCGATTCCCGCGGCCCAGATGATGCCGAATGCACAAGGCATCACCAATGTCACCAGCATTTGCACGGTGGCCGACTGCTCCCAGACCGCGCCCGTCACCAGCCTGAAGCAACTCGAAATCCCCGAAGGCGCGCTGGGAGACTTCTTCGGCCCCGGAACAACGGTGGGCATTCCGTTCGCCGCGCAGCTGGGAGTGCGGGTGACGTTCTAGGCTTTAGGCTTCGGCTATCTCACAAGCCATTGCCGACGAGGCACGGGCGAAGCCTCAGAGGCTAAAGCCCGCGTCTTTACTGACCCTTTACGGCACGGCTGGAAGCCGTGCCCTTCCCGACCCCATTCGTGAAATGACTTCTAGTACCCCGCTGGAACCACGGCGTCCTCGGGATAGCCCGGCACGCCGAACTCGGGAACGTCGAGACCTTCTTCCTCCGCCTCTGGCGACACTCGCATGCTTTTCACTTTGTTCACGCACCAGAAGACCACGTAGGTCGCACCGAACGCCCACACCGCATACAAAGTTGCGCCTAGGAACTGAATCACAAACTGCCGCGTATCGCCGTGCAGCAGTCCGGTCACGCCCAGGCCGGCGCGTCCCAGGTAAGACGTTGAGCCAACGCCGTTCCATCCCGCCCCATAGGCGCCGTCGGCAAAAATGCCGACACTCACCGCGCCCAGCCAGCCGCAATAACCATGTACAGAGATCGCGCCGCAAGGATCGTCGATCCTTAGCACGCGCTCGTTGAACAGAACGCCGCCGCAAACCAGCAGGCCCGCGATGACTCCAATCACGGTTGCCGACGTTGGAGACACAAACGCGCACGGCGCGGTAATCGCGACCAGGCCTGCCAGCATTCCGTTGCAAGCCATGGTGACGTCGGGTTTGCCGAACACGAAATACCAGAACAGCATCGCGGCCGCCGAGCCCGCAACCGCGGCCAGATTGGTGTTCACGGCAACCACGGAGATGCGAAGATCGGTGGCCCCGAGCGTGGAGCCGGGATTAAATCCCATCCAGCCGAAGAGCAGAATGAATGTCCCTGTCACCACGTACACGATATTGTGAGCCGGAAACGCACGGATTTTTCCTCCCGGACCATACTTGCCCAGGCGCGGGCCCAGAATTATCGCGAGAGCCATGGCGCAGAAACCGCCGACGGCGTGCACCACCGTGGACCCGGCAAAGTCGACGTAGCCGTGTCCCATGTTCATAGTCGAGCCTAGTTGCGAGAGCCAGCCGCCGCCCCAGGTCCAACAGCCGGAGATGGGATAAAGAATCGCGCCGATAAAGAGTTCGCAAAGCAGGAACGCCCAGAAGGTAATGCGCTCGCAGATGGCGCCGACAATGATGTACCCGGCCGTCTCCATGAACACGACTTCGAACAACGTGAGGCAATTGCTGCCGCTGTCATAGGCGGGGCCGGTGAGAAAAAATCCCTTGCCGCCGACAAATCCCCACTGGCCGCTGCCAATCAGAAAATGGTTGAGCGTGGGGACGCCGCCCAGGTTCGAGGGCGCGGCATTGATGGCGACCGCGCCAAACTGGAAGGCGTATCCAACGGCGTAGTAGGCCAGAAAAGCGAATACGTAGGCCGCGAAGTTCAGCATCATCAGGTGGCCGGCATTTTTCTTTCGCACCAGCCCGCAGGTGAGCAGGGCGAAGCCGGCTTGCATGAACAGAACGAGATAGCCCGTGTTTAGCGTCCACGCGAAGTTGGTGGCGACACGCACGTGGCCCACAGTGTCAGCCAACTTCACAGCCAGCGGCTCTTTGGCGACCTGAGCCTGATAGTCATCGAATGCTTTCTTGTTGGCGGCGTAGTCGGGAGCGTTTTTATCCGTGGGCTCGGCAACCACAAACGGATTGCCGGCAGCATCGACCGCAGTGGTCTTGTCTCCGGTCGCGGTTCCGGACGGATCAGGCTTGGGTTCGTCTGCGAATGCGCGCGCCGATAGCCCGGCGAACATTGCTGCGGCAAGCAGGATCACAGCTCCGGTCCGCATCAGCGAAAAACGCTTGCATGGCGGATCCGCGATCAATGGAAGAGGGAAGGGTCGTTGTTCAGAACAACCTTCTGCACGACGTTCAGCTCGACATTCAAAACGACGTTCAGCTCGATGAGTCATAGTTTTTGGACAGCTCCTGTACCAGAGGAATGGAAAACCTGCGGAGATGGGTGCGCGGCAGGGCAACAACACCAGCAGCGAAAAGTTCGGATCTTAACTCTGTCGGTTTCGTAAGCCGGGCGTTTGGCCCGGAGAACAGAATCTGCGGGGCGAAGCAGACACACCAACCCCATGGCAGCCGCCATCCAAACAGCCGCGCCCGCACAGCAGCAAACATTTCAGATAACACGCTTCCTGCGATACGTCCTCTCCCGAACGGGTTCTTTCAAGTCTGCAGAAAAAACCAGCCTTAATGATGGAATTCTTGGGCCAATCCGCAGTTTGTCGGCACACAGTAAACGCCGTGATCTAGCGAGTCCAACAGATAATTTTTATTGCGGCCATCAAAAATGGCGCAGGAGATTTGCTCTTTCGGGAGCACGATCCCGGACCATTTTCTGCGATGGGAAGACCTCTGCGGGGCGAACGAAGCGAGAGTTAGCGGGAAGCGCGGAAGAAAACGAAAAAAGTCCGGAAATAACTCGAAGAAAACAAACAGCAAGAAAAACCGCAGCCCCCCTACCGCACCAGCCACTCGGTTGCGGTATGCACGCGCGCCAGGAGCGCGCCGTAGGTCACGGCGAATCCTGCGACCAGCACCAGCGCAGCGCCCGCGGCGCACCAGGGAGAGTATCCGCGGCCCGTGGGAACCCGGCGTTCTTCGCTCCACGCAATCAACCGCTCCACGCGCACATTCATCACGGCTACGGGGCTGTGCACCAGGGCCGCCGTCAAATCCACCTGCACCTCAGCTGGAGCCAGCCGCGACAGTTTGATCAGCGCTGCGGCCAGGTCCAGGGCCTCGCCCGCATTGCAGACGGCTGCGTCGTCCGCCGCGAGTTCGGTGGCTTCGAGCCAGGCTGCTTCGAGTTCCGCCATTCCCGGAAACCCCACCAGCCGCAGCAGCAACTTCTTCAGATTGTCGCGACGCCGCACGTGCGCCAGTTCGTGCCGCACCGCAGTTTGCAACTCTCTCTCCGTGAGCAAAAACTCCGCCGCGCCTGACATCAAAATGCGCGGTTTCAAAATGCCTGCCGCCGCCAGTGCCGGGACGACTCGCGAAATCCGCACCACGGGAACTTTCCCGCGCGATTCCACGAGATTCGATTCGCTCATCCACGACGTAATCGCGCGCGAAGCAGTCCTCACCGCGCGGGCGGCGTTCCACACTCCAAACGCGGCCAGCATCAGTCCGCAAAAGCCAAGGAGCAACGGAGCGATTCCGATCGGCTCATCGATGGAGCGCGGTTCCAGCAGCACAAATGAAGGCACTGTGAAGGCCAGGGTTACGGCCGCGGCTGCCGCCAACGGAAACAGCCTCAGTCCGAACAGAAGATCTGCGCTACGCCGCACCTGATATTTCTGACTGTAAAGCCAGACCTTCCGCCACCCGCAACTCACCGCCAGCGACAGCCCGGAGTAGACCAGAACGAACACCGAGAAGGAGACTGCGACCAGCCGCGCCGCAAACATTTAGTCTTGCTCCTTCTTGCGGCTATCGTGACCGCGCAATTGACGCCGCTTGGTCTCCACCAGTTCCTGCAGATCGTCCAGCAAGTGCGCGTCGCGTTCGGTAAGAATCTCCACCAGATACGACAGCGGCAGCGACGATTCGGGACTCGAATCCAGCATCTGGCGAAATACGCTGCCAGCCACTTCCCGCTGCAATTCCTCGCGCGTGAACCGCGGCGCGTAACGGAATGCTCTGCCTTCCGCCACCCGCGTCAACAGGTCCTTCTTGAAAAGACGGTCCAGCGTGGTCATGAGGGTGGTGTAGGCGAGATCCTCGTGATCTTCTTCCAGCAACTCGCGAACGGTCGCCGTTCCCTTCGCCCAGAGCGCCTCCAGCAGGCGCTGCTCCAGCGGTCCCAGCTGCGAGGAAGCGGTACGAAGATGGAAGATTCGGTTCATTCTGGTCCAGAAAGCAGGCCGCATTCTACCTCACCCCCACAGCGGGCGCCACCCAAAACGCGGGCGGAATGCAGGCTCTGCCATGTTTGTGTGGGAACGAACGCTCTCGTCCGTTCCGCGGGCGCAAGCCCGCGGCGTTCAGGAAAGCGGAAGGATTTTTGGGGTGGGAAACGGGAATCGAACCCGCAACCGTCGGAGCCACAGTCCGGTGCTCTACCAGTTGAGCTATTCCCACCGCCTTTGTGATTATAGCAACTGTGATTCGGAGCTGTCAGACCTAAGGCGGCGGTGCAGGAAGGGAACCAGAAACTTCGAGGAGATCGGGGGCGAGGGGTGGGGGAGGGCTTGCACCGGGGGACGACAGATCAAAATACGAGAGCCCGTATCGAAAAACGCCTAACGCCTTCCGCTACCCGCGACCTACGCCGACGTACTCAAACCCTAAAGCTCGCAGCCGCGCGGAATCGAGCAGGTTCTTCGTATCTACGATAAGCGGCTTCTTCAGCAGGTTCTTGATGCGGTCGAAATCGAGAGCGCGAAACTCCGGCCAGCCCGTTCCCACCACTAGCGCGTCTACGCCTTCGCACGCCGCATACGCGGACTCGCAGTACTTCACCGAGCCGTTGAGCCTTATCTTGGCTTCGGGGATCGCCACCGGATCATAGGCCCGCACGCGTGCGCCTTTGGAGACCAGAGTTTCCGCGAGCCGCACCGAAGACGATCCAGCCACTGAGTTTGTGTTGGGCTTGAATGACAGACCCAGAATGCCCACGTCTTTGTTCTCGACGGAATTCAGCGCGAGAGCGATCTTCTCGACCAGCCGGTCCGCCAGCGATAGATTCACGTCGCGGGCCGCGCTCAACACTTTCAGCGGAACCCCCTTGGACTGCGCCAGTTCGGCCAGGGAATCCATATCCGACTCGGCAAATACGCCGCCCATCCCGGCTCCGGGCTGCAGGCAGCGTGGTGCGATCTTCTTGTCCAGCCCGAGGGCAAGAGCCAGGCTGACCGCATCGGCGTTGACGCGCTCGCACAGCGCCGCTACTTCGTTGATGAACGAAATCTTCGTGGCCACGAACGCCGTGGCTGCTTCGCGCACAAGTTCCGCGGTCGCCTGGTTGGTCACAATCACAGGTACGCCCCGCATCACCAGGGGATGGTAAATCTGCTTCAAGACCTGCACCGCTTCGTTGGAGTTCGACCCCAGAATCAGCCGGTCGGGCCAGTTAAAGTCTTCCACGGCGCAACCGTCGGTAAAGAACATGGGTTGGGAAACGATCGTCGCCTGGGTTCCGGCTTCTTTCAGGCTTTTTTCCAGCGCCGCCGCCGTGCCCACGGGCACCGGCGTAACTACGGTCAAAATCGGAGGCTTCTGCGCCAGCCGGGCGATGCGCAACACCACATCGCTAAGGCTATCGGCGTTATCTTCGGCCAGAAAAATCAGCTGCGTTTTGCGGGCGAACGATTCGATGTCTGTCGAGTAAACCAGCCGGCCGGCGCGCACGTTGCGCCGGATAATCTCTTTCAGATTCTTCTCGAAAAAGGGAATATTGCCCTGGGCCATCTCGACCATGCGGGTCCGGTCGGGATGACAGCAGGAAACTGGAGTGCCAAAATCTGCCAGACAGGCCGAAATCACTGTTCCCAGATACCCCGATCCGTAGACCCCGATCTGCATGCGTCCTCTCTGGTTCCTTCCGGAAGACCCCGCCGGAATTGGCTCTGCGCGGGCTTTCCGGACCAATGCCTACTCTTTTATCTATAGCTTCAGCGCCGCTTTGGCAACGCACGGGAGGGAAATGTACTTAGGGCCATGGTCGTCAGGCAGGAGTAACTGCAGACGGGCAGTAACCTGACGAGATGACTATCGTGACGAGTGATCGCGAGAGCTTACCGCGAGACTTATCTTGAGACCAGCGTCCGTCCGAGCACTACCGGGGCTAGATCGACCCAGCAATTCTGTCCATCTTCACGGACAAAGCTCAACCGTTCCAACAAGATACGTCGGCTCCCGGTGTAGCTCGCCCAGCGTTCCCGGGCAATCTGGAAGGCATTCTGCACCGGCTGACCCGCCGCCATTTTCACGATGGTCATGTGTGGGGTATAGGGCCATTCTTCGTGGCATTCGAGCGCCTGCGTGTTCAGCTGGCCATGCAGCTCGCACATGCGTGCGGCCCCCTGACTTACCCGAATATAAACCGTGGGAGTGGCCGGGGCGAAGGTTTCCAAATCACCCAGAGCAACCTCGAAAGGTTGGGCTTCGCCGCAGATTCGCTCCAGCAACTGGAGGGCCGAGGTTTCAGTGTCCCGCAAGAACCGCGGCGGCAGCAGCGTCAAATGCGCCGCAAGATGGGGCAGATCGGGGTGCAGCTCTCGCCGGAGGTTCTCCACGAACTCCCCTGCCGGCCCCCTGACGTAGCCCACCAACGCGTAACGCGGATTCTGCATATGCAACCCGAAATTATAACCCGGACCTCGGACCTTGGCGCGTCGGGCTTCGGGCTTCAGGCTCCGGGCCCCGAGTCTCCCAGGCGAGCCGAGTAAGATCAATCCCCGCTGAAGTACCGAGGCCTGAGGCCTGACGTCCGAGGTCCGAGGTCCTGACCATGTGCAGCGTCGGCGTTGTCCCGGATTCCGTTCTCCTGCTCCGTTCTCCTGCTCACTCGTTGGTCTCATTTATAATCGAATCATGTCGGGGCGTAGCGCAGCCTGGTAGCGCACCTGCCTTGGGCGCAGGGGGTCCGCGGTTCAAATCCGCGCGCCCCGACCAAACCTCAGTGGAAGTCTTTGCCGCCATTCGTCTCCGGTCCCTTTCAGGCACCGAAGACGGCTGCCCATGTCCCGACTTTTCCTTTGAGTGCGGTTCTGCTTTGGGAGGAAAAGTGGTTGAGCAGTTTGTCGTGGAGAGGCGCCCAGAAGTTTCACCACGAACCATCCCGGGTATCAGGAAGTCGAGTGGCCGCATAATCGCAATTTCAGGAAGGCTGATCTGAAGCCTTCGTTACCGGAGTTCGTCACAGGATGAGGGACAACGGATTAAAAACCAACAGCTGCAACAACCCGTACCGCCGTCAACTCTTATCGCGCTTGTTTCTTACATCTTTTTCGGTCCCGTTTGGCTTGTGCTTTGCCGTCTGCCTTCGTTTGCCATTGCATGTTGTATGGGGCGTCGGCTCCACCACAAGCCAGCGGTACTCTGTATTCGACCACGTACCCTGGTCGACCTTTCGGATACCCCGTCTCGATCTGGAACGTGCGCTTGGCTGCTCGGCTACGAGCGAAGCAAAGCGTGGTGCATAAGAGCAACAGAATCAGGACTTTCCTCATGTTCTTCCCCTCTTACCAAGCAAGCTGGCCGCCCATCTCTGAATTAAACCAGAGATAAGATCGCAGCGAGCGAACTTCGGTCACTATCGCAGCAACGGCAGAGGGGCGATGACGGACGGCTGCAGAACTCGCCGGATTCGTGTTGGTTGAGGGAAGAAAGCTATGAACCTCGAGCGCGGTTACCTCTACCGGGCGGGCGCGTTTTGCTATTCTCAACTTTCGCATGACAACGTAATCACCCCGAGGCGAGTGTGACAAAAGTTCTCCTATCGTGGAGCAGCGGCAAAGACAGCGCGTGGACGCTGCATCTTCTCCGGCAACAGCCAAATATTCAGGTGGTTGCTCTACTCACTACTTTTAACTCGTCGGCGAATCGCGTGGCGATGCATGCGGTGCGCCGCGAGTTGGTCGAAACGCAGGCCGAGCGAAGCGGGATTCCGCTCTGGGCAGTGGAACTGCCCTGGCCTTGCTCCAACCTGGAATATGAAGATCGAATGCGCGCCGCGTGCCAGCGAGCAACGGCTGAGGGCATCACGGCAGTGGCATTCGGCGATCTTTTTCTTCAGGATGTTCGCGATTACCGGATACGGCAATTGCAGGGGAGTGGACTGGAGCCGCTGTTTCCGGTCTGGCAAATCCCCACGCAGGAACTATCTCGCAAAATGATCGCAGCAGGGGTGAAGGCGAAGATTACTTGCGTCGACCCCTCAAAGCTTGCCAAGTCTTTTGTGGGTCAGGACTACGACTCGCGTTTGCTGGCGGCTCTGCCTGCCGGAGTCGACCCCTGCGGGGAGAACGGAGAATTTCATACGTTTGTGTATGACTCGCCGGTATTTTCTCGCCCGATCGCGGTGCGGATGGGAGAAGTGGTGGAGCGCGACGGGTTTGTTTTTGCCGATGTGCTTCCGGAGTGACCGGTCTTTGTCTCTCTACTTTGTCTCTCTACTTTGCGCAAGCGGAAGCGTCGCCTCGTCAGAGTTTGCGCCCACTCGTGAAACGCAGAAATGCGGGCTACTCCGTTCGCAATGCTTCCATCGGTTCTACCGAAGCAGCGCGGCGCGCGGGAATGACGGAGGCCGCGAGCGCGAGCACAAGGATGGATACGATGGCAAGCACAAGCACGATCGGGTCCAGCACATCGACCTGGAAGAGGAGCGAGCGCAGCAGGCGAGCGGCAAAAATGGCCGCGACAGCGCCGATGGCGCAGCCGGCCAGGCCGAGTTTGGCGCCGGAAACAAGAATCATGCGCAAGATGCTGGAACGCTGCGAACCAAGCGCCAAGCGGATGGCCATCTCCTGGGTGCGCAACGCAGTGGAAAAAGCAATGACGCTATAAATGCCAAGCAGCGCTAGCAGGATGGCGGCACCGGCAAAGGCGGAGATCAGCGCGGTGTTGAAGCGGCGCGGCGCCTGGCCTTCGGAGATTACGCGATCCATCGATTCGACCTGGGTGAGCGGGAGTTGCGGGTCGAGAGAGTGGACGACGGCGAGAAGAGAGTTCGCCATCTGCTCGGGCGGCAGTTGGGCGCGCACCACGATCGAACCGCCCCGGCCAGTGAGCATGCCGGGAGGCGCGAATGATCCTGCATCGGCCTTGGCCTGGCTCGCGGGAAAGTAGAACTGCTCTTCGGTGGGCACGTCGGAGGCCAGGTCTTTGACTTCGCCGATTTCTCCCACGATGGTAAGCCAGGGTAAATCTGCTTCCTTTGGGCCGCGGTGCAGGCGTTTGCCGATGGGGTCCTGTCCCGGCCAGTAGTGCTCCGCCAGAGTGCGGTTGACGATGACGACCAGCGGAGCGCCTTCGCGATCGGCTGGAGTGAAGTCACGGCCGCGGATGATCGGGATGCCCTGCGCCTGAAAGTAATTACCCATGACTTGCGGTATCCATGCCAGATTCAAGCCGGCTCCCTTCGGCGGAACGTAGCCCTCGGGTGTGAAGGTGCCCCGGGACCCCACGCCAGCCGCGGGCAGCATGCTGGTGACACCGACCGCTTGCACGCCCGGCAACTGCTCCAGCCTGGTGCGCATGGTTAAGTTGAACCCGTCGATCGCGGGTTGCGTAGAGTATTGCTGCCGGGGCAGGTTATACGCAGCAGTCAGCGTGTGGTCGGTTTGAAAACCGAGGCCGACGGCGCGCATCTTCTCGAAGCTGCGCAACAGCAAGCCCGAGGCTATGAGCAGCACCAGCGCGACTGCCAGCTCCGCAACCACCAGTGCCGAGCGCAACCGCGCATGACCGCTGCCAGCGGTGCCGGTGCGTCCGCCTTCCTTCAGTGCTTCATTGACTCCGGTGCGCGCGGCGGCGAATGCGGGAATCAGACCGCAGAGCAGGCCGGTGAGCACTGCCAATCCGAGAGCGAAAGCCACGACCTGCCAGTTAAGGTTGATGGAGCTGACGCGGGGTAACGTTTCCGGAAGGAAACTGACGCCCACGCGGAGGGCGACCCACGCCAGCGCCAGTCCCAGCACCCCGCCGGAGATGCTGAGCAGCAATGCCTCGACGAGGGATTGGCGAAGAATGGCTGCCCCGCTGGCGCCCAGCGCGAGGCGCACCGAGATTTCGCGGCGGCGACGGATGACGCGAACCAGCAACAGCCCGGCGAGATTGGCACAGCCGATAAACAGAACCACGGTGACGGCAAGAAAGAGCGTGCGGACCAGTGGCCGCGCCTGCGCCACCGTAGTCTCATCGAGCGGCTGCACTGCGGGATGAATGCGACGGCTGGAGAGTGCGGGCGGAAAGTTGCGCATGATCTCTCGCGCTGCGTCGCCAGCGTCCTGCTGAGCCTGTGCTGGAGTCACGCCTGACTTCAGCCGCCCGACCAAGTTGTAGCCCCAGTTTCCCGCGCCCTGCACCAGTTCAGCCTGCGTGAAACTCATGGGCACCCAGAGCTCGCTGCGGTTCAACTGTCCAGGAACCAGAGGAAATTCGAATTCGCGGGGCATGATGCCGATAATCTCGTACGGCTTGCGTTCGAGAAGAATTTTCTTCCCCAGTATCTGGGGGTCGCCATGAAAGCGGCTGTGCCAGGTCTGGTAACTCAGCAGAGCTACCTGCTCGCTATCGTCATCTTCACGCTGCGTAAAAGGGCGGCCCAGCAGAGGCGAGACCCCGAGCACTGGAAACATACTTGCCGTGAGGCGCGCAGCATTGATCTCTGCCGGTTCGCCCAGGCCGGAGGCTTCATAAGTGGAGAGCTCATAAGTAGACGACTGGTAACCACCCAGGCTGGAGAAGGCGCGGGTATCGCGTATATAGATACGAACGCCGGGCGCGGTGACGCCGGGCGCATCGGCGCCGTATTTCACACCCTCCAGAATGTCGCCAAGCGTGACCAGCCGCGCCTGATCGGGAAACGGCAACGGCCGCAGCAGCACTCCCTCGACGATGGAGAAGATGGCGGTGGTAGCGCCGATACCGAAGGCCAGCGTGAGTACCGCGGTCAGAGTGAATGCGGGCGACTTGAGCAATTGACGCAGCGCATAGCGCATGTCTTGAAATAAAGATCCCATGGAAATCTCCGCACACATCCCAAGCGCTTTCAGCGTGGGACGTTCTCCGAAACATCATCTCAAATTCGCAGGTTTTTTTTACGACTGCGATGAGAAAACGAAGCTTAATCCAAGACCTCCCGGGCAACAGGGGTCGCAGCCGAAAATCGGCCGGCGGGATAACCCCAGGTTACCAACTATGTGACACCGCCTGTTTCTCCTTTGGAATGAGCAGAGAGGACATTACTGTCGTAATTATCCGAATGCGTGATCGCATCCTTAGAATTCACAAGTTATAGAAAACTAATCTCGATGTCGGAGTTGGGAACAAAACCGAGAACTCGCGCAGGTGAGATAAACACTAAGCTCCACCTCATCGGCCCATCGCAAGCATGTCCGCGCACTTCGCGCAGAACCACGTCGTCCACCGCTCGGGGACAGACTGCGACGCAATTTAGAGGCAAGGCTATATCCCTCTGCATGTTTTGAGGGCAGGCCCGTTTTGCAAATCATTCTGGAAGAGGAACACATGCGCTCGTTAACAACGTCTTTTTTGCTTCTGGCCGGTTTCCTGGCAGCAGGCACGCTCGCATCGGCTCAAAGCATGACACCCGCGAGCCAGACCAACGGATCAACCTCCGTGAGTGCCACGAAGGAAGAGGTCAACGAGTTGCGCAGCGAAGTGGCTGCCCAGCGACAGACCATTGAGGAATTGAAGGCCTTAGTCGAGAAGCTGGCGGAGGAGAAAACTCGCGCAGCGGACGGCTCGGGCCAGATTTCCGGCATTACGCCAGTATCTGATGTTTCAGCGACTAATAATCCAGCGGTTAATACACCTGCGATTAATACCGCGGCAGTGATCACTCCGGGCGTTAATAGTCCTCGGCTGATGAACGCAGTGCTCGTACAGCCTGTCCCAGCGCCGGAGGCGGTGGTCGTGGACCAGCCTCAGGCCGCCGCGACTCCGAAGAAAGATACTCCGCTCACGGCAGGATGGAACGGCGAGCACTTCTTTATTCAGAGCCCCGACGGACAATTCAGCATCAGCCCCTACGGCTACGTGAACACGGATTACCGCGCCTACAAAGGCGACGGGGCGCCCGCCGACACATTTATGCTGCGACAGGCGCGTTTCGGATTTCAAGGCAGTTACGGTTCACACTTTGATTTTGCGTTGCTCTCTGACGCCGCTGCGACCACGGGTTCGGTGGTGCGCGACGTGTATCTGAATGTCCGCTGGAGGCCCGAACTGCAATTCCAGGTCGGCCAGTTCAAGGCTCCGTTCGCGCAGGAAACGGGAATCGGCGATACCAGCCTGGATTTTGTCGAACGCGGATTTCAGTCCATGCTGTACCCGTCAGCAGCATCGGCCTACCGCAGCCCCGGCGCCGCGCTGCATGGCGATATTTCCGGCGGCATTTTGCAGTACTGGGTGGGAGCGTTTAACGGCAAGGGATACGCGCTTGCCAACACTACCAACGAACCGGAAATTATCGGCCGGCTGCGCTTCTATCCGTGGCGCAAGTCCAGCAGCACATGGTTCAAGCAACTTGCCTTTGGCGGGTCCATTGATCATGCGCGCGCGCGCGGACTCTCCGGCGATCAAAGCTTCAGTGGCGCACTGCCTGATGGCGCCTACAACTTTTTCCCGCAGTTTGCCATCAACGGACCCATCGAGCGCTACAACGGTGAGTTCACCTACATCAAGTCGCGGTTCGCACTGCGCGGCGAATACGATCAGCTCAATCAGTTCCGGCAAAACGTCGGCTCCGAGCAGTCGGGTGGGCTGGGCTTCTTGAGCCTGCCGGGAATCACCGCGAAGGCCTGGGACCTCAGCACAACTTATCTACTCACGGGAGAAAAGCGACCGGAGAACGGAACGCCCCGCGTGAAGCGTCCGCTGTTTGGGCCCGACACTCCCGGCGGACAGGGACGTGGATTGGGAGCCTGGGAACTGGCCTTCCGGTTCACCGGCATTCAAGCGAAAGAACCGAGTGCCAGCTTCTGGAACTATTACACCCCGGGTTATGTGCCTCCGTTCGACGATCACACTTTCGAATACACCGTGGGACTCAACTGGTATCCCAATTACTGGGTCAAGTACGTAGTCAATGTTGGGATCGACCAACTGAAGCAACCCAGCCTCATCGGTGCCGAGCCACAAAACTATTTTGTGGTCCTGCAGCGATTGCAGTTCAGATTCTAGATTCCACCGATGGCTGGCTCGTATGTGGGTTGCGGTGCGAGCGCTCAAGTTCGGTAAACAAGTTCGGTAAACAAGTTCGGTAGATGCCGGAGCTGGCGACCAGCCCCGAAGGAAATCGCAGGAGGAAATTTGATGAGACCGAGGATTCTTCTTCTTATTCTTTGCACCGCGCTATTCGTACTCCTGAGCGGCTGCGGAAGTACGCCCAACTGTCCGGTTTGCGGCACCACGACCAACGGCAGTTACGCCGTGCTCAACGTTGTTCCCGTGCCGGAACACAATCCCACCGGGGCTCCGGGCGGTCCGTTCAATTCCTTCGACATCAGCTGGATTGATCCTGTTCGCCACCTGGACTACGTATCCGACCGCATCGGCCTGGCCGTCGATGTGATCGACACCACGCAAAACATCGCGGTGAACGCCATTCAGGGTTCGAACGCTGTCGCGGATGCTGGCGATGGAGCCAGTCCGTGCATCCAAACCGCCACGACTCCACCGATGGACATTATTCCGCCGATCGTGGATGTGTTTGGCAATTTCACACGGTACGGATGCAGAACGGATATGACCGGGCTGGGAGGCGCGACCGCACCTGCTTTTCATCTGATCTCGGGTTTTGGCGCGAACCATAACTTCGGAGGATTCCCCGGGGCGCAGTGCTGCGCGGCGCGCGGCAACAGCATCAATCCCATGTCCGGCCCGGACGGCCTGCAGGTGACGGCCGACGGCAATTTTCTGTTTGCCGGGAACGGCAGCGCCCATCTGGTGGTCTTCGATTTGACCACGATGAATCTGAGCGTGAATCCGCCGACTGCACCCACGGTGCTGGCCACCATCCCCACCGGCGTCTCGGCCGATTACGATGGCCCTCTGGGCATTGCTCCGTGCGTCGCCTCCTGGAGCGGCGAAGCCGGCTCCGCCGCTGATTGCGGCGATGACCGGGCAGACGAACTGGCCTACAATCCCTCGGTCACTGCGGCCGATGGAAGCATCCACCAGGTCGTCGCGATCATCAATGGCGATCCCGGATTACCGTTCGTCACGTTCATCGACGTAACCAATGTCGTGAGCAAAACCGGAACGCTGCAGCAGCAGCACTGCTTGCCCATCGATCAAACGTCCGCTTACGGGCCTTATCCCGCAGGCGCCACTCCCGCCACATATCCGTACCAGGGCTCGGCAGAAACCTGGGTGGCGCCTGCTGCGGGTGCGTCGTTCAACCCGCCGAGCTGCATCATCGGACAAATTTATTATGACGGCGCCGGAGGATTGGCTTCTGGCGGATCGGGCGCTGGATTCGGACTCAATCCCGGTGTCCCGGTCGATAACGTCGCCGGCACGTTCCCATGCCCCGATCCGTCGAATCCTCAAACATTTGGAGGCGTCTCCGGATCGGCGGCAGCTTCAATGGTCCCGGGGATCGGCGTAACGCCGAGCGGCACCGCGTACACCATTCCGTGCCATCACGGGCCCATCGTCGACCAAACCCTGGGAACGTTCTGCAATCAAACCGCCCCTGGTACAACTTGCTCGGGCGCAATATCGCCGGCTGGAATCGGAGCCATGGCCTGGAATCCCAACACCGGACACTTGCTGCTGCCGAATGCGAATTCCATCGCCATCACCAATATTGGCAGCGTCGACGAAATCGATCCCAGGGTCGGGAACAATACCTGCGGCGGGCCATGCGGTCCGATCGTCGTCAACAGCTTTGTGACGCCGGATTGCATGCCGACCAGCATTGTGCAGGGCCCCGGCAACAATTTCCTCGTGGGTTGCGCGGACCACGACGGCGAGGCCTTCCCGCCGAACGAATACGTGATTGATGGAACTTCGGGAAACATCCTCGCCACCATCTGGAACGTGGGCGGAGTGGACGAGGTCTGGTATAACCCCGGCGACAACAGATATTATCTCGCGGCGCGTGACATGCCCACGGGCGCAGTGATGGGTGTGATTGATGCCAAGACCAATCTCTGGCTGGCCAACTTTCCCACGAACTCGAACTCGCACAGCGTCTCGGTCGATCCCAACACCAACCACGCATTTGTACCGATGCAACCTGGGACCATCTGCACCACGCAGAGCGCCAACGGATGTATCGCGGTTATCGGAGAACAATGATGCGGAGCGAGTTAAGAGTGCATCTCACGGAGTCTGACAGCGAGTACGCAGGTGCTATAGTTCCCCTATCCAAGCGTAAGTGTAGCCCGCGTGTTGGAGAATTGTTTATGTCTCTTTTTCTGTCCTTGGCATTGTCGCTGCTTTGCGCGCTAACCGCGACGGCCAACGCCAGCGACCAACCCGCGCCAAAGCCCACGGACGTCCCTGCCACCGTAATCGCCCATTTGCCTTTGCCGCAGGCCACCGGAAGCCAGATGCTGCTGCAGAAGGAAAATGCGAGGCAGTACTTGTACGTGCAACAGTCTGCGAAGCAGGGCTTCATGATCGTGGACGTGAGCAAGCCCGAAGATCCCGTACTTCTGAAGCGGACGGCGGAATCGAACCAGGCGACCTCCGGGAACCTGCAGATCGTAAGTCCGGATGTGGCCATCGCGGAAGCTCCCGAAAAAACGGCTGCCACTCTAAC
>JBEKDY010000060.1:0-19819 GCA_050014115.1 Candidatus Sulfotelmatobacter sp.
AGGAAACCTTTGGCCCGTAAGATACTGCTTGCCGATGACAGCGTGACCGCCCAGAACATGGGGCGAAAAATCCTCGCGGATGCGGGCTACGAGGTAATAACCGTCAACAACGGTTCTGCGGCGCTCAAAAAGATAGCCGAGACGAAACCGGACCTGATTGTCCTGGATGTGTACATGCCGGGCTACAGCGGGCTGGAAGTGTGCCAGCGGCTGAAGGAAGTGAAAGAGACGGCGCGGATTCCGGTGCTGCTGACGGTGGGAAAGCTGGAGCCGTTCAAGCCCGAGGAAGCCAGGCGGGTGCGGGCGGAGGGTTACATTGTCAAGCCGTTTGAAGCCAGCGAGTTGCTGAGCGCGCTCTCCAAGCTGGAAGACCGGGTGGTGCCGCGGGCGGAATCGGCGAAGCCGGGAAGGTTTGCCCGCGCCATTGCGGCGGTGGAAGAAGGGCGCGGAGACGAAAAAGAAGCGGCCGATTCCGCGGATGATGGATGGAGGAGCCGCATCGGGTTTCCGTCCAAGAAAAAGAAGAAACAAGAAGATCAGGACGAGTCAGAGATTTACAACCCGGTCAATCGCGACTTGCGGACGGTGGTGGAGCGTCCGGCGCCGCGGGGGATGGCTCCCAGAGAAGAAGGCCGGTTGGATGTGGCCGCGCTGGCTGCGGCGGCGGGGCTGCCCAAGGATGTGACTCCGGAAGAGTTGGCTGCATTGGCGGCGGCTGCGGCGCAGGTTCAGGCGGCAGTCGACGGCAAGGAGCCGGTTGCGGCGCCTCCGCAAAGTTCTGAAGTGGCGCCCCGGGTGGAAGAGGAAGCTGAAGCGAAGGTCTCCGAAGCGAAGACCGAGATCCCGGCCGAAGCCACGGCCGAACCCAAGACTGAGACAAAGACCGAGAGCCAGCCCGAGGCGCCAGCCGTGCCGCAGGCCGCTCAGCCGGAAGTTGGCGAGGTTGCAGCGGGCGCTACGTTCGCGCAGCAAGTAGTTGACGAGGCTGCTGCCGCTCCGGTGAATGTCTCCGCGAAAGAATCCAATGATGTGATCGCCGTGCCCGCGCTGCAGAGCGACGACGCGAGCGCTCCGGCGGCTGCTGGTTCGGGAAACGGGAGTGGACGAACGCAGGCCGAGACTGAGAAGAAAAACGCTGAGGAGAAGCACTCGGACGAAACGGCTGTGCCGGTTACGATGGCCGCGGCGGCGGGTGCGGGTTACATTGCCGCAGGATCGACGACACATCGCTGGACGGCTGTGCCGGTTGCGATCGCGACCGAGGAAGCTGCGGTGTCGCTCGAACTGGAGATGCAAAAGGCGTGCGCGGCGTTTGCCGCGGCGGAAGCCAATCAGCCCGGCTTTGTGGCTTCGCCGCCAGCGACTCCGCCGGTGGAGAATTCGATTTCTGCGGCGATGGTAGAGGCGCCTGCGAGTCCGGCGCCTGACGAGGAAGAGATTGCTCGGACGCTGCGCGATGTGGCCCACGCGTCGGCCGAGGCGGTCGACTCCGCGCTGGCGAAACTGGAGGCGGTCGTCGAGGGGAACGTCAACAGCGTTCCAGGGGTTACGCAGGCGGAGGAATCATCCCCAAAGCCTGTGCCCAATGCTGCGGAAACGCACACTGAGATCGTGGCGGCGGCAGTCAGGGACTTAGAGGCGAAGCGGGAGCAGGAAGCGAAGGAACTGGAGGCCCGGGAACGCGAAGCCCGGGAGTTAGAGGCCAGGGAGCAGGAAGCCAAGGAACGGGAAGCGAAAGAAATAGAAGCCAGAGAGCGGGAAGCCCGGGAGCTTGAGGCTAGAGAACAAGCAGCCAGGGAGCAGGAAGCCAAGGAACGGGAAGCGAGAGAAATAGAAGCCAGGGAACGCGAAGCCCGGGAGCTTGAGGCTAGAGAACAAGCGGCCAGGGAGCAGGAAGCCAAGGAACGGGACGCGAGAGAAATAGAAGCCAGGGAACGCGAAGCCCGGGAACTGGAGGCCAGAGAACAGGCGGCCAGGGAACAGGAAGCTAAGGAACGGGAAGCTAAGGAAGTGGAAGCCCGGGAGCGAGCGGCCAGGGAACAGGCTGAAGCCGCAGCCGCACAAGCCGCGGCAGAAGCAGCCTCCACGGCGGCGATGCAGGGATCGGTTGCCGCGGTGTCCGAGGCTCCGGTGCAGGCTAAAGGAAAAATTGCAGGAGGGGAAATGGCGGAAAAAAGAGAAAGCGACATAGCCGCGACCACCGCGGCCGCGTGGGCAAGCTGGCGGCAGATTCGCGAGTCGGGCGATAAGTCCAAGCCTGCAGGCTCGGCGAAGGCGAGTCAACAGGACGAGGATGACGAAGAGTATCCTGAGTTGCCTCCGGACCGAGCTGCCATGGCGGCCGCTGCCGGCGCCGAGAAGACCCCGAGCGTAGAGGAAGCGCCCGAGGCTTCGGCCGACGACCCCGAGGCCATTGCCAACATTGTCGACAAAGTGCTGGCCGACCTGCGGCCCAAGATCGCGGAAGAAATTTCGAAGAAGCTGAAGAAGAAGTAAGGAACAGCTTTCCGCTATTAGCTATAGCTATCAGCAAATGTCAACGGGGCGCGAGATTTCATAATCTTGTGCCCCGTTGGAGTTCACTCCACGCTTCTCGGTGCTCCCGGCCCTCATGCTGTTTGACGGGATGGTGTAGTTCAGGAGCACGCCAACCAATCGTCCTATCCCTCGCATTTCACGCGGCGTCAGACAGTAACCGAAAATCAAATTGACGGCTTCGCACATATTGGACTGCCTCAGGGCGCCCCGACAACGGAAAAACCACGCGGATGCCTCCGTCGGCCGCTCGCGGACAGTCTCATTCGCTAAAATCATTACATGACAGCTCCACGTTCTGTAGCGGTGTTCGATCTTGGCGGAGTACTAATCGATTGGAACCCGCGCTATCTTTATCGCAAATTGTTTCAACATGAAGCCGACATGGAACATTTTCTGGCGAATATCTGCACGACAGAATGGAATCTGCAGCAGGATGCCGGGCGAACCTTTGCGGAAGCCTGCGCAGCGCTGAAACTCGAGCATCCCGGCAACGCCGAAATGATCGACGCGTGGTTCCAGCGTTTCGATGAAATGATGGCAGGACCGATCGCGGGTACGGTCGATATTCTGGCTGAGCTGCGGGAGCAGGAAGTTCCCATCTACGCCCTGAGCAACTGGTCAGCGGAAACCTTCCCTTTTGCACGGGGAAGGTTCGAGTTCCTGCGCTGGTTCCGTGCAATCTTCCTTTCTGGCGAGGTGCGCCTGGTCAAACCCGATCCACGAATCTTTCAATTCTTTTGTGAAAGATTTGCTCTGATCCCGGAGCAAATAATCTACGTTGATGACCTGAAGCACAACGTGGAGGCGGCCCGCAGCGTTGGCATGCATGCGATTCAATTTGGCGATCCAGCTTCGCTGCGTGAGGAACTGTTGCAGCTTGGGTTGTTGCGATCAAGAGCACGCGTCGAACACGTTGCGGGGGTTTCCAATCTGGATCGGGGGTCTGTTTGACCCTTCTTTTCTTGCGCCTGTAAGATCAGAACTTAGCACTTAGCAATTGGCGTTTAGCCATCGCGGGCAGCGGTCGCTCCTGACTGCTTTGCTGGACGGGCTAAGGCAATTGCTAAGTGCTAACTGGTAATTGCTGAACTTTCAGATTCCCCATGCCCCACGAATTGCCAAAATCTTACGAGCCGGGCGCGATTGAGACGCGCTGGGCGGACTATTGGATCAAGGAGAAACTGTTTTCCGTGCCGACTCCCCCGCCGGGAGAGACGCGTCCCGTGTTCACGCTGCTGTTGCCGCCGCCCAACGTGACCGGGCGGTTGCATATGGGGCACATGCTCAACCAGACGCAGATGGACATTATCGTGCGCTGGCATCGCATGCGCGGGTTCATCACGCTGTGGCTGCCGGGGACGGACCATGCCTCGATCGCCACGCAGATGATGGTCGAACGCCAACTGGCCAGCGAAGGCAAGAAGCGGCGAGACCTCGGGCGCGAGAAGTTTATTGAGCGGGTGTGGGAGTGGAAAAAGCTTTACGGCGGCGCGATTCTCGACCAGATGAAGCGGCTGGGCGCGTCGGTCGACTGGGACCGCGAGTACTTCACCATGGATGAGGATCTCTCGCGCGCGGTGCGCGAAGTGTTCGTCCGCTTGTATGAAGACGGACTGATCTATCGCGGCAAGTACATCGTCAACTGGTGTCCGCGATGTGAGACGGCGATTTCGGATCTCGAAGTGAAGCACGAAGAAGTTGCGGGGAAGCTGTGGGAGATTCGCTATCCGGTGGTGGGGAGCTCCGAGTTCATCACGGTCGCGACCACGCGGCCGGAAACGATGCTGGGCGACACGGCCATCGCGGTGAACGCGAAAGACGAGCGCTACACGCATTTGCACGGGAAGTTTGTTTTGCTGCCACTGATGCAGCGCGAGATTCCGATCATCACCGACGACCTGGCGCAGCCGGAGTTTGGCACGGGCGCCGTGAAGGTGACGCCGGCGCACGATCCGAACGACTTTCAGGCTGGACTACGGCACAACCTGCCGCAGATTGATGTGATGGACGAGCACGCGCGCATGAATCAGAACGCGGGCGCCTACGCCGGGCTCGACCGTTACGAAGCGCGCAAGCGGGTGCTGGCGGACTTGCAGGCCCAGGGATTTCTGGTGGGCGAGAAAGACTACACGCTCGCGCTGGGTAAATGCGAGCGTTGCGGAACCGTAGTGGAGCCGCGGCTTTCCGCGCAGTGGTTCGTGAAGATCAAGCCGTTGGCGGACCACGCCATCAAGGTTGTAGAAGACGGCGAGATCACCATCGTTCCGGACAACTTCAAGCAGATGTACCTGAATTGGATGTACAACATCCACGACTGGTGCATCTCACGTCAGTTGTGGTGGGGACATCGCATTCCGGCGTGGCATTGCCAGGATTGCAGCCAGATCATTGTGGCGAGAGAGGAACCGCTGCAGTGCAGTTGTGGCGGCAAGCTGGAACAGGACCCGGATGTGCTGGATACGTGGTTCTCCTCCGGATTCTTGCCGTTTACTGCGCTGGGCTGGCCGGAGAAGACGCGCGATCAGGAAGTTTTCTATCCTACGACACTGCTCGTTACTGCTTACGAAATCCTGTTTTTGTGGGTTTCGCGAATGATCATGACGGGCTGCTACTTCATGAAGGATCATCAGCAAGACCCGGCGATCAAGAAGGCGAGCGGCTGGGCGGACAAAAAAGACGACAGCGTGCCCTTCCGTCAGGTTTACATTCACGCGCTGGTGCGGGATGCCGACCGGCAGAAAATGTCGAAGACCAAAGGGAACGTGATTGATCCGCTGGAGATTATTGAGCGCTTCGGCACCGACGCTACGCGGTTTACTCTGGCGGCGATGGCCGCGCCGGGGACGGATATTGCATTCAGCGAGAGCCGGACGGATGGGTACCGGGCATTTGCTAACAAGATATGGAATGCGGCGCGGTTCATGTTCATGAATGTGGATCGAGTGGAGCCGGGCCTGCGGCCCGGGACCGGGCGGGGCGCCCGGTCCCACACGATCAATAACTCGAGCGCTCTTGAAGACCGGTGGATTCTTTCGCGGTTTCATCGGGTGACGGCGGATGTGAATGCGGCGCTGGCGACTTTCCGGTTTCACGAAGCGGCGAACCGCATCTACGATTTTTTCTGGGGAGAGTTCTGCGACTGGTATCTGGAGCTGATCAAGCCGCGGCTGATTTACGAGGAGGGCGCGGACAAAGGTCCGGCGCGGATTGCCTGCGCGAGCCTGGTCAATCTGTTTGATGATTCTCTGCGGCTGCTGCATCCGGTGATGCCGTTTATCACGGAAGAGATCTGGCAGGCGATTTACGAAGGGAATCCGCCGCTTAAGTCGATTGCGCTGGCACCTTATCCGCAGGCCGATGAGACGCAGTTTGATCTCGCGGCCGAGACGGAGATGGCCATTCTGCAGGATTTGATTGTCAGCGTGCGGAATCTGCGCGCGGAGCTGAAGGTTGAACCTAAGGTGAAAGTTCCGATCGAGGTGTTCGCGCCGGAGGCGGAAATTCGGCGGATGATCGAGCAGAATCGTGGCGCGGTCGAGCGGCTGGCGGGCGTGGAGAAGATTACGTTTGTGGAAGAGTCGCTGGCCAAGAGGGCGGGGGCGCGGAGCACGTCGCGGTTCGATGTGCACGCGGTTTACGAAAGAAAAATCGACGTTGCGGCGGAATGCGAACGGCTGAAGAAGGAACTGGAAAAGATTGAGAAAGAGCTGGGCAATAATCAGAAGCAGATGGGGAACGAACAGTTTCTGGCGAAAGCTCCGGCGCAGGTGGTGGAGGGGTTGCGCAAGCGGGCTGCGGAACTGGGCGTGTTGCGCGAGAAGTGCAAGAGTAAGCTGGCTGAGTTGGGGTGTGAATAAGCGGCAGCCGTAGAGACGTAGCTTGCTACGTCTCTCTCGCCGCCGGCAAAGACGTTGCAAGCAACGTCTCTACGATATGGATTGGAATTCACGGCGCAATACGGCGATTCTGGAGAACGCGCTGCTCGAAGACCGGGCCACGCGCGATGCGACCAGCTATGCCTGCATCGATCCGAACCAGCGGGCGTCGGCGACGGTGTTGGCGAAGCAGGAATGCATTCTCGCGGGAATCGGGTGCGTGGCGCGGATTCTCGATGTGTACGCGGCCCTGGATGGGGCGGTCACGGCGCATTATGAAGTGACCACGCATCCGGAAATTTTCGACGGGGTGCGGCTGCACAAGGGACAGTCGGTCGCCGTGATTCGGCATAATGCGCGGGTGATACTTTCCTGTGAGCGCGTGATTCTGAATTTTCTGCAGCGCATGAGCGGCATCGCTACGCTGACGCGAAAGTTTGTGGAGGCGGTGCACGGCACGAAGGCGAGAATTCTCGACACGCGCAAGACTGCTCCGGGGCTGCGCGCGATCGATAAATATGCGGTGCGTTGCGGTGGTGGTCAGAACCATCGCCTCGATCTTTCTGACGGCGTACTCATCAAGAGCAATCACATCGCGCTGGCGGGTGGAATCGCGCCCGCACTGGAACAGGCGGCGCGCAACCGGCGCGGCGCACAGTTGATTGAGGTGGAAGTTCGGACGCTCGAAGAGTTGGAAAACGCGCTCGAGCACGGCGCTGAGACGATTCTGCTCGACAACATGTCTCCCGAGGAAGTGCGCAGCGCCGTGGAACGCTGCGCGAAACTGGAACGCCGCGTTCCGCTGGAATGCTCGGGAGGGATTCGCCTGGACAACGTGCGCGCATACGCCGAGACTGGCGTAGACTTTATTTCCGTGGGCCTGGTGACCCATTCGCCCCAGGCCGTGGACATGAGCCTGCGCGTAACGCCAGCGTAAGATCTCCTGCAAGCGTTTCTGTTTGTGGTTTCGCGTGCTCTCCCGCATAATCTCCGCATCGTTAAGCCGGTCACAAATCGCGAGCGCGGGAGGTCACCGTCAAAAGCTTCCGCCGCACACGCTGTCGAGCCCACTGATGTGCGGCTGGGCCGCATCGTGCGCCTGTTGATGGAAAATGCGACGGTGGTGGTGAGCGGAACGAAAATCGCGCAGGAGATTTCGTCGAACCGGTCAGAAGTGTGGCGACTGATTCAGCAACTGCGCGGCCTCGGTGTGGATGTGGCGGGGCATCCGGCGACCGGGTATCAACTGCGTTCGGTTCCGGATCTGCTGCTTCCTGAGATTCTCCGGCCTCTGATTCGGGGAACCATCTTCGATTCGCATCTTCATCACTATTACAAAATCGGCTCGACCAACGTCACGGCCATGTCTGCCGCGTCCGATGGCGCTCCGGAGGGCAGCGTGTTTCTCGCCGAGGAGCAGACCGCTGGACGCGGCCGGGGCGCGCACGCATGGCACTCGGCCAGGTCGGCAGGAATTTACTGCTCGGTAGTGCTGCGTCCGGTTCTGCCTCCGTCGGAAGTGCTGGTGTTGTCGCTGGCTGCCGGGCTCGCAGTGGTTGAGGCCATTCGGAATATGGATTCCCGCGTGCAGCTCGATCTGAAGTGGCCCAACGATGTGCTGATCGGCGGGAAAAAAGTCTGCGGCATTTTGACGGAAATGAACGCGGAGATCACACAAGTGCGCTACATCGTGGTTGGAATTGGAATCAATGTGAACCACGCCAGTTTTCCGGACGATCTTGACGGCCTCGCGACTTCTCTGCGGTTGCAGAGTGGCAGCGAGTGGTCGCGCGTGGAACTGGCCGCAGCTTTGCTAAAATCGCTGCACCGCGAATACCGGCGGTTTCTCGAGGAACCGGACGCGAAGAAGTCCATTCTGCGGCGGTTTGCGGAGCGCTCGTCGTGGGTGAGCGGCAAAACGGTTCGCATCGACGACGGTGGTTTCGGCACCGAGGGGGTGTTCGAGGGAACCACGGAAGGGCTCGATGATCGCGGGTTTTTGCGGGTCCGAACAACGCAGGGAATGCGAACGGTTTTGAGCGGCACCGTGCGGGAGAGGTAAAGCGGCATCGGTACGGTTCGGTGCGGGCTGCGTCCGGAATCGTGAGTGCTTGCTTTTGCGGGGCGATATGCTTCTCGTTCTTGACGTCGGCAATACGAATACGGTGTTGGGAGTGTTCGCGCGAGCCGCGGGCGGCGACCCCGGCGATGGACCGCGCTACGAGCGACTGCTCGCGAACTGGCGCGTGGCCACAGTGCAGCGGAGCACGGTGGATGAGTATGGTGTGCTGTTCCGGAATCTGTTTTCCATGGCGGGACTGGAAGCGACTGGAATTCACGGCATTGTGATTTCGTCGGTAGTGCCGCCGCTCGATCCGGTGCTGCGGCAAGTTTGCGAACGCTATTTCAATTTGAAGCCGCTGTTTATTGAGCCCGGCGTGAAGACCGGGATGCCGGTGCATTACGACAATCCGGCGGAAGTGGGCGCTGATCGCATTGTGAATGGGGTCGCGGCGTTCGAGAAATATGGCGGGCCCTGCGTGGTTGTCGATTTCGGCACGGCCACAACTTTTGATTGCGTATCGGGCAAGGGTGAATATCTTGGCGGCGTGATTTGCCCGGGCATCGGCATTTCGGCGGACGCGCTCTTCCAGCGCACGGCGCGGCTGCCGCGAGTGGAAATTCGCAAACCGGCGCGCGTGATCGGCTCGAACACCGTGGGCAGCCTCCAGTCCGGGCTATATTACGGTTATCTGGGGCTGGTGGATGGAATCCTCGAACTTCTGCTGAAGGAACTTGGAGCCCAGACACTCGGGATCGCCACCGGCGGCCTGGGATCGATGATCGGGACGGGATCGAAATACATCAAGCACGTCGACGAGTTTCTTACTCTGGAAGGCCTGCGCATCATCTGGGAACGGAATGCCGCGACGCGGCGGGAAACAGGTGCAAAATCTGCGTCTAAATCAGACGCGTCCAAAACTCTGCCCAGAGAGAAGGAACAGAAAAACAACAAGGCAAAGAATGGCGCTGGCTCCGCCCGCTGACCCGCTGTGGAAAACTACTTCGACTACTTTACCGAAATTGAAGAGCACTTCCTGCGGCGCCGCGGAGGAGGACTGTTGTTGTCGACTCTCGATTGGGCACTGATCGAAACCTGGAAAGACGCCGGCATTCCGCTGCAGGCGGCTTTGCGCGGAATTGATGCGGCCTTCGATCGTTACGATCAGCGTCCTTCGAAATCCAAGAAGGTGAATAGCCTGGCGTATTGTTCGCAGGCCGTGCTCTCGGCGGCGGAAGATATGAAAGAGGCTGCTGTGGGCGTGGAGAACGCACCAGAGCAAGCACCCGCCAAACCCCGTGCCGGACAAGGGTTTGAGCCCGGCGCGATCGCAACGTTTCTTCTGCGGAACGCGGACCTTCTCGCGGCTGCCAGGTTGCCGACTCGAGGCGGAGTCTCCGTGAACACGGCGGCCACCGAAGCCGCGAACACGTTGCGGAGCCTGGCGGACGAAACAGAAAACAAGAAACGCTCTCTCCGCCTGGAAGACCTGGAACGACGGCTCACGGTGCTGGAAGAAAAACTATTTGCCGCCCTGCTGGCTGCGACGCCCGATGAAGACATTGTGAACGTTCGAGCCGAAGCCGACCGCGACCTTGCTCCTTACCGCCGTAAAATGCCCTCGGCGCAGATTGAGCAATTGCACAAGCAATATGTTCACAAACGTCTGCTGGAAAAATATGCGCTGCCGCGGCTCAGCTTGTTCTACATGTGATTTCCGGTGATCCACTCTTTTGACGCGTTGATTCTCGGGGGAGGCGCGGCCGGGCTGATGTGCGCCCTGGAAGCGGGACGGCGGGGACGGCGCGTTGCGCTGCTAGAACACGCAGACGGGTTGGGCAAGAAAATCCTGATCTCCGGAGGCGGGCGCTGCAACTTCACCAACCTCCATTGTCAACCTGAAAACTTTCTTTCGGCAAATCCACACTTCGCGAAGTCGGCGCTGGCGCGTTACACGCCTGCGGATTTCATCGCCCTGGTTGAAAAGCATAGCATTCCATATCACGAGAAGACACTGGGGCAGCTATTTTGCGACAGTTCGGCGCGCGACATTCTTGGGATGCTGGAGGAAGAATGCAAAGCTGCCGGTGTGACAGTTTTTGTGGGGACCAAGATTCAGGAAGTGAGTCGTCCCGGCGCTTTTGTGGTGCGTTCCGCAGACGCAGAGTTTCGTGCTCCGGTGCTAGTAGTCGCGACCGGCGGACTCTCGATTCCAAAGCTGGGCGCGACTTCGTTTGGGTATGACGTGGCAAAACAGTTCGGCCTAAGAATTCGCGAGCCGTGGCCGGGCCTGGTGCCGCTTGTTCTTAACTCCGAAGATCGATCGCGTTTCTGCGACCTGGCAGGCGTTTCGACGGAGGTGGTTGCATCGTGCGGCGGGCAGCGGTTCCGCGAGAAAATGCTGATCACGCATCGCGGACTGAGCGGTCCGGCGATTTTGCAGATTTCGTCCTATTGGCAAAAGCCGCGGTCTATCGTGATTGATCTCGCGCCGGGGAGCGATCTGACTGCTGCGTTTCGCGATCTGAAACAACCGCGGAACGCGAGCGCGCTGCGCGCCGAGTTTCGCAGGGTTGTGCCTAACCGGTTGGCAGACCGCTGGCTTGATCTGCATGTGCCGCCTGAGCGAAAAAATGCGCAGGCGAACGCCTGGACGAATTCCGCTCTTGCGGAATTGGAGCAGCAAGCTCACGCCTGGGCGATCACGCCTGCAGGCACGGAGGGTTACGAGAAGGCCGAAGTGACGGCTGGCGGCGTCGATACCGACGAACTCTCGGCCAAGACAATGGAGAGCCAGAAGATTCCAGGATTGTTTTTCATCGGCGAAGTTGTGGACGTTACGGGCCAGCTCGGCGGATTCAATTTCCAGTGGGCATGGGCTTCCGGCGTCGCGGCAGGCAGGGCGCTGTGACTACGAGAACGAAACGAACGTCATCCCAGAGGATGCGACGAAGTGATTCGCCATCCGGGAGCGAGCGCAAGAACTTGACCCCCATCCATGCGGATGCTAAATTCCAATTCCACCAGTGAACCCATTGTGCGTGACACCCAGGGGGCTTTGCTCTGAGCCGGCCCGAGAAGACGCCTCATCCAGTTGACCAACGGCGGCGCGATTTTCTCATCCGGTGCTGTCAGGGTGCCGGCGCGGCCTTGATTTTGCCACGCTGGCATGGGTTGGCGCTGATCCCGCCCGACTTGCATGAACTGGAGTCCGGCGCCGCCGATGCGGAGTTCTACCTGCATCCGCGCTATCGCGCACAGCGGCCGCTTGAGGCCACGCTTCGAAAGACCAAGGCCGGCTTCGATGATTTCGTCACGGAAAAATATCAGGACCAGATTGCTGCTCACCTCGCGGAGTGGAGTTCAAGCCTGTTGCGGTCTCCGCAATCGGTGGGAGCGCTGGAGAAACTTCTCGGACCGGAATTCTCCGGTTCGTCTCTAAATCCGGTGGAATCGCGTGTGCTGCGTTCCAGCGCAGTGTTAGAAGCGCGCAAGATTGAATTCTCCCAGCAGGCAACGCTAGGAGCGGACGCATTCCTGCGGGAGATGCGTTCGTTCATGGGCACGTTCTCCAGGCTCATGACCGCGGAATTTCAGATTACGAGCATTGAGGCGAGCGAACCGAGCGCAATTTCTGCGCCCTCGTCGATGCCGAAGCTCCCCGGGTCGTTGCGAACCACCGTGCGTTACGGGTTGGTGGGAACCGGTGCGGATTTTCATCGCGAGCAACGCGCCGGAAATTGGGAACTCGAATGGGAAGCGTCTGCTTCCGGCGGTTTCCGAATTCGCATCTGGCACGCGATCGGCGAAACGCGCAGCCGGTCGTTCGTTCCGATCTTTGCCGACGTCACTGCGGCCGCGCTGGGCGGCAATGCTTCCTACTCCGGACAATTGCTGCGCGGCGTCGACTACTGGCGCACGGTGCTCGATGCCGCTTGCGGCATCGACATCTATGGCCACAACGGCGTCTCGGTCGCGGACATCGACGGCGACGGGTTCGACGACCTTTATATTTGCCAGCCCGCCGGCCTTCCCAACCGGCTTTATCGCAACCGCGGTGACGGGACTTTCGAGGACATCACGGAATCCTCAGGGCTGGGCCTTCTGGAAAATACCGCCTGCGCGCTGTTTGCAGATTTCAATAACGACGGCCTTCAGGACGTGATCGTCGTGAGCGCCAGCGGGCCGCTGCTGTTTCTGAACCAGGGTGGCGGCAAGTTCAAGCGCAGGCCTGACGCTTTTCACTTCGCGCAGCCACCGCAGGGAACCTTCACTGGCGCGGCCGTTGCCGACTATGACCGCGATGGCTGGCTCGATATTTATTTTTGCCTCTACGCTTATTACCAGGGGACGGATCAGTACAAATATCCCGTTCCGTACTATGCCGCGGAAAACGGTCCGCCGAATTTCATGATGCGCAACAATCGCGACGGAACTTTTCGCGACGTCACGAAAGAGTCCGGCCTAGACAAAAACAACACGCGCTACAGTTTTTGCTGCGCGTGGAATGATTACGACGTAGATGGCTGGCCCGATCTTTATGTGGTCAACGATTTCGGCCGCAAGAATCTCTACCACAATCACGGTGACGGAACGTTTACCGACGTTGCCGCCGAGGCTGGAGTGGAGGACGTGGGCGCCGGAATGAGCGTCTGCTGGTTCGACTACGACAACGACGGCGCTGACGATCTCTATGTCGCCGACATGTGGACCGCGGCGGGTGAGCGCATTTCGAAACAGGATATCTTCAAGAGCGGCGCGTCGAAGCAAGTCCGCGCGCTCTATCGCAAACATGCCTTGGGCAATTCCTTGTTTCACAATTCTGGGTTTCACAATGCCGGACTCCGGAGCGGCGCAGGCCGCGCTGGCGATGCCGGCGCGTTCGAAGACAGAACCGCTTCCGCCGATGTTGGCATGGGCCGCTGGTCGTGGTCGAGCGACGCCTGGGATTTTGATCACGACGGCTTCGCCGATCTTTACATCGCGAACGGCATGATCTCGGGGCCGTCGCGTGAAGATCTGAACAGTTTTTTCTGGCGGCAAGTCGTAGCCAACTCGCCGGAGGAGGCCAGGCTCTCTCACGATTACGAACAGGGATGGAGCGCGATCAACGAACTCATCCGCTCCGACAGCACATGGAGCGGGCACGAACGCAACGTTTTCTACGCGAACAATCGCGATGGAACGTTTTCCGATATTTCCGGCGCAGTCGGTCTGGATTTTATCGAGGATGGTCGCGCGTTTGTCCTCGCCGATTTTGATCATGACGGGCGCCAGGAAGTGTTTCTGAAGAATCGAAACGCACCGCAATTGCGAGTTCTCAAGAATGTGATGCAGGAGTTGCCGCCCGCAATTTCTTTCCGCCTTCAAGGCACCAAAAGCAATCGCGATGCGATCGGTGCGGTGGTCACGATTGAGACCGCAACCGGACGGCAGACTCGCACTCTGCACGCCGGCTCGGGTTTTCTATCGCAATCCAGCAAGGAATTGTTTTTCGGACTCGGAGACGCGAAAGGCCAGGTGCAGGCCACGATCCGCTGGCCCAGCGGTCTGGCGCAGGAACTTCGTGACCTCGAGCCCGGGCACAGAATCCGGGTTGTGGAAGGCTCCGCGTCATTTCGCATCGAGCCCTTCAACGCGCAAGTGACAGGCGTCCGACTTTCAGCGCTTTCTCCGCAAGAAGCCGAGCCGCTTCCAACTGCGGTTGAGACTTGGCTCCTCGTTCCAGTAACGGCACCGGACTTTTCTTTGCCAGACTCCTCGGGCCAGGGTCGCACCCTGGCTGCTCTGCGCGGCAAACCCGTCCTGCTCAACTTGTGGACGACCCAGTCGCCGAGTTATCAGGAAGACTTGAAGACGTTCCATCGGCTGCATAAGGGTTGGGCGAGCCAAGGCCTGCAGCTTCTCACCATGAACCTGGACGAGGTCATCTCCGCGGACAACTCTCAATCGCGACCGGGCGAGCACAGTGTCTCGTTTTCGCATTTGTCGTTTCCGGTACTTCGCGGTTCTGAAGATGTGGCTGCCATTTACAACATTCTTTATCGTTACCTGTTTGATCGTCATCGCGACCTCGGCCTTCCAACATCATTTCTGATTAATGATCAGGGCGAGATCGTCAAGGTTTATCAGGGACCAATCAACGCGGACCGTGTCGAGCAAGATTTCCGGCACATGCCTCGCACTCCCGCCGAGAGGCTGGCGAAAGCGCAGCCGTGGGCTGGCGTGTCCGAAACTTTCGAGTTTGCGCGTAACTATCTTTCTTACGGCTCGATATTTTTTCAGCGCGAATATTTCGGGCAGGCTGAAGCATCGTTCCGCCAGGCTCTTCGCGACGACCCGACGAGCGCTGAAGCTTTTTATGGTGTGGGCAGCGCCTGCCTGAATCTGGGAAAGATGGCGGAAGCGCGGGCGAGCTTTCGACGCGCCGTTGAACTTGTACCCAGTTATCCTGATACTCTCCCCAATGCCTGGAACAATCTCGGCCTTCTCTCCACGCGGGAAGACCGCACTGGCGATGCGATTGGATATTTTCAGCAAGCGCTGAAAGTGAGTCCCGATCACTTGATCGCGCTCGAAAACCTGGGCAACGCTTATCGCCAGCAGAAGAATTGGGAGCAGGCCCGCAAAGTTCTGGAGCACGCCGTTGCGGTCAGCCCCAGCGATCCTGAGTCCAACTATAGCCTGGGGATGGTCTTTGCGCAGACCGACGACGCAGCGCGTGCCTACGAATATTTGCAGCGGGCGTTGAAGGCACGGCCCGCATATCCCGAAGCTCTGAACAATCTTGGGATTCTCTATCTGCGAACTCAGAGGCGCGACGACGCAGTCGCAACGTTTAAAGAATGTATTCGTGTGGCGCCGGGGTTCGACCAGTCTTACTTGAACCTCAGCCGTGTCTATGCTTTGGAAGGCGCGCCGGACAAGGCTCGCGCCGTGTTGCTCGAACTGCTGACGCAGCATCCCGATGACGCGCAGGCGCAGAAAGAATTGCAGGAATTAGGACCGTAGAGCCTCTAATCCTTTTTCGGTGTCGGAGCGGTCAGCAGATCCACGAACAGTTTGTAGAATTTGTCGGTGTCCAGATCAACCTGTACTTCGGCGGGCTGAAGGCCACGCGTCGACCTTTCCTGCTCAGTCCATGTCAACGTGTCCCCGTTGCCGGCGCCGCGGTCGAGATTCACATCCAGGTAGCGCATTTCTTTTTTCGTAATCAGGCTCGGATCGAGCCACGCCGCCGCCGCCAGTTCGTCCCACAAATAATTGTATTGCCCGCGCAGGCGGGCGTAGGTGCCAATGTAGCGCGCTGCCGGAGAATTTCCGGCCTTTACTCGATCGATCAGTTCGGAAGTCAGCCGGGTCTTCACGGAAATATCCACCGGTGTGCAAACAATCTTTTTCCACGGGGCGCGCAGCACAATGTGCGCCGCTTCCGGATCAAACCACAGATTGAATTCGTGCCGCGGCGTATTAATGAATTCAGGGTCGGTGGTTTCCGGATTCAGGCTGCCGCCCATGAACACCAGTTCTTTCGCCAGGCCGGCAAAATCGGGATCGATGCTGATGGCCAGCGCCAGGTTTGTCATCGGCCCACCCTCGTAAATCGTGATCTCGTGCGGATGCTGGCGGACCATTCGCACCAGAAAGTGCGCGGCATCTTCGTCCGCCGATTTCGTGGTCGGCTTGCCCTCCGGCATTTCACCCAATTCGGACGGCGGGTGATAGCGTCCAGGAGTCCACGGGCCCAGCCAGGCCACGGAACCGTAGCGCTGCTCCCACTGCTCAGTTTCTTCTTTTTGCCGCAACAGCGGATATTCCGCTCCCGGCACCACCGGAATATCCGTGCGCCCGATCAATTCGAGCATGCGCAGAGTGTGCGCCACTTCCTCGGTGAGCCACATGTCGCCGGTCACGACGGTGATGCCGAGAACTTCCGTCTGCGGAGATTGAATCAGCAAAAGCATCGACTGCTGATCCGTGCCCGCCGGACCGGCAGCATCCTGGTCAATGATGACCTTCCGTTTCTCTGCGCCGGCTTGCTGGCTCCAGCAGGCCAGGCACGTCATCGCGAGCACAGTGGCAGTCAGTGTCCAAAAACGCACCAATCCCATCCTCATCTCAATCTCAGTTCTCTGGCACTAAAATTTGACGTCGAGCGCGGCAGGACGAATCCTCGCCTTGAGAGTCTATTGCACTTTTATTCCCACCCACTTTTTTCCGGCGTAGAGCCGGTAACCGCCGTCGGCCTCGATCAGTTTGAGCGGCACGGCGCGCGTGAGCGTCTGGTCGGTCTGATAGGTTGTCGTCAACACGTCGTTGTTGCCGACGTCCATCACCACAAACTTGTTGTCAGCGATAAATCCGAACCCATACTGCCCCGGCGGCAGGTCGGCGCCGCCAATGTTCAGCTTGACCTCGGTGATCAGCAGGCCCTGATATTTTTGCTGGATCGCAGTGGAGTATCCGGAACTATCCACCAGCGCCGCCATCACCACAGCGCCATTCGCCAGTTGCACTCCGGTTGAGTTCCGCACTTGCACTGGAGCTTTCTGACCGCGGAAGAAATATTCCGTGGGCGTCATCCTCTTGACTTCGTCGGCGCTCAGTAAATGTTGCGCAGCCTGCTGGGCGAAGCCCGCGCCCAGCAACGCAGCTGCCAAAATTCCAAGAAAACCGAATCTCAAACTCTTCATGGAAACCCCTGATGAAAAAATTCAAATCATCCCCGAGAAATCTAAACTCTTTGCAACTTGGACGCAAACTGCTTACTGCGCCATAGCAGGCCGACGTATCCCTGCCGGCGGGCGAGTTCTCCGGCAAAATTAATTTGCCCGCAAGTTTCGGATAGTCCGCTGACGCGTTATGCCTTACGCTTTCCTTGCCATGAACAGCAATGCGATACTCGCAGCAGCAGCCTCGAACGAAGTGCCAGTTCCTCAACCCAATTCGCTCGCCGCGGAAGAAGCCCAGTGGAATGCGCTATCCGCGCGCGATTCCAGTCAGGACGGTCGGTTCGTTTTCGCCGTATCTTCCACTGGAGTGTATTGCCGGCCCTCGTGTCCCGCTCGCCGGCCCCGTCGGGAGAACGTGCGATTCTTTTTGCGCCCGGAACAAGCCGAGCAGGCTGGATATCGCGCCTGCCTGCGTTGCCGGCCGAAGTCCGCTGGCGCTCATGCTGAGCCTGACGGCGTCAAGGCGATCTGCCGCTTTATCGAGCAGCATCTCGACGAGCCGGTCACGCTTGAACGATTAGGCAAAGAATTTCGGCAGAGCCCGTTTCACCTGCAGCGCCGCTTCAAGGCGGTTCTGGGGATCACTCCTCGAGAGTATGCGGACTCCTGCCGTCTGCGCACTCTGAAGCGCAGTCTGCAAGCCGGAGACTCAGTTACTCGTGCCATGTACGACGCGGGATACGGCTCCAGCAGCCGCCTTTATGAGCGCACGGCGTCGCAGCTCGGCATGACTCCGGATAAATATCGCCGTGGCGCAGTCGCGGCGGTGATCCATTACATCTGCGGCGATTCGCCGTTGGGGCGCATGCTGATCGCGGCCACCGACCGCGGCATTTGTGCCATCCAGTTTGCACGTACGGATGGAGAGTTGCTGGAAGGGTTGAAGCGCGAATTTCCCTTCGCCGCTCGCAAACCGGACCAGGGAAAATTACAGTCGTGGTCGAAAACACTCCTGCGCCAGCTCCACGGCAAGAAACTGGATGACTCTTTGCCGCTCGACATTCGCGCCACCGCATTTCAGCGCCGCGTGTGGACTTATCTGCAGACGATCCCCTTCGGCGCGACCCAGTCTTACAGCCAGGTGGCGAAGGCAATCGGCCAGCCTCTCGCCACTCGCGCCGTGGCCCGTGCCTGCGCCACGAATCCCGTAGCGGTTGCGATTCCATGCCATCGCGTGGTCCGCCGTGATGGCAGCATGGGCGGCTATCGCTGGGGAATGGAACGCAAAAAGGCGTTGCTGGAGATGGAACAGCGGGAAGTGTAAGACTTGCCCGATGCGGAGCTGCAATTGGCGACGGCTAAGATTTGTCAGTATCCGGCTTCGCGTCCGTGGCGGATTGCCAATATTACGACCTCTTTCCCGTCGTAGTGATACAGAGCGACATAAGCGCCATTCCCGAATTCAATCACCCACTCGCGGAACTCTGGCGGCATTTCTTCGACCGGGCGGCCAATTTCCGGATGCTTGCCGAGCGCTTTTATGCCTTGCCGGATTGCTTTGACCGCGCGCTTGGCGGCATCCCTGCTCTTAGGTACCAGGAAGGCATGCAGACGGTCCACATCCAGCAGAGCCCGTTGCGACCACTTCAGGCGCGGCATTTAGGGGGAGCCGCGTCCTTACCGGCTTCGAGTTTGGCCAGCCAAGCATCGGCTTCATCCGCGGTCGCGTACAGGCCGGTCGCCTGGTAATGAGTCCAAGCTGCCAGCGCGTCTTGCCGAAATCTTTCGCGCTTCTCTTCGCGTTCTACATACTCCTCGATGGCTTCGCGCATCACCCAGTGCGGTGACCTGCGGCGGGCCACGGCAAGCCGCCGCACGCGCTCTTTTATCTCGACATCGAGTTTCAGGCTGGTGGTGGAAGGCTTCGGCATCGGGTGCTCTAAGGTATTACCTCGTAACACTATAGCACAGGATGGCGTTGGCCAAGCCTATTTCCGCCTCCCATCGCCATTTAGACGCCGGCACGTCCCCGGACCACCACTGCCCAGTTCACCAGCGCGATCGCAATGGTCGCAATCAGGATCAGCGATTGACCGAAGTCAACCTGGCTTATGAGCACCAGGCAGATCGCGATTCCCAAAACGGCGAAGAACGTGCCTCCGGGCAAGCGGAACATGGCTCCTTCCGGGCGCTTGCGTCTTAGCACCGGCAGCGCCGCGCAGCCTACCGCGTAATAGAAGAGGCGTGCGATCGCGGACAGTGTCACGTTCCATTTGAACTCGCCCATCAGGGCGAATCCCCAAATCAGCGCGGCGAAGACGAGCAGCGAGACGTACGGTGTCTTGAACCGCGGATGCACAGCCGCAAACGCCCGCGGGAAATCTCCCTGTTCGGCCAATGCGAAGGTAACGCGCGGCATGCTGAGAATTTTGGCGCTGAGATATCCGTAGACCGAAATCAGAGCGCCGATGGCAACCAGTCCCGCGCCAAAATGCCCGAGAGCCAGACGGGCCACGTCGGCAAGCGGGCGATCGCTGTGCGCCGCGTTGGGCAATGTTCCGACCACCACATATTGGATGAGCGCGTAGATTACAGTGCACGCCAGCACCGCGGAGAACAGCGCAAACGGAACATCGCGGCGTGGATTCTTGGCCTCGCTCATGGGCGCGAGC
>JBEKDY010000061.1:0-34257 GCA_050014115.1 Candidatus Sulfotelmatobacter sp.
GCCTCCGCGTGATATGCGTTGGCAACTTCCCACAAGGCGTTTGTGAGAGCTAGCGGCATTCAATCCGAGATTCCAACTTCTCAGAGTTGCACGAGTGGTAGGATGAATGTGGTACCAGGTTTTGTCTGACCTCACAACAAGTGAACCGATCGTCTTTCTGGAAGAACCTCCAAATCCCCCTCTTCGTTCATGGGTTCGATCACTGTGGTACTGCCGGGCGCCCCGGTTTCCGCACGGCCGCGAACGCGTTTTGCCCAATGGCTGCATGCAGATCATCCTCAACTTGTCCCGCAACTATCTCACCGACTGCGGAGAGGATGGAGAAGCAAACGGGCATCTTCCACGAGCCATCGTTGTAGGTACGCGAGCACGATACGGATTTGTGGATACGGCGGACATGGAAGAGATGGTCGGGATTTTGATCGAGCCTGGAGGTTTTGCGGGGCTGTTCCGCGAGCGCGCCGACCTGTTTTTTGAGCGCTCTATAGGTTTGGAAGAGGTCTGGACTGGCACGTCTCTCACGGAGAGGCTGTGCGAGGTTCCCACACCCGTCGAGAAGTTGAGGACCTTGGAAGTTCTCCTGAGCAGACGTCTTCATCTCCATCCAGGCACACGGCGTTCTGAGCTGGTCGATCACGCGATGCATCTCTTCCGGGAAAAAGATTTTCGCGTGGCCGATTGCGCCCGATCGATAGGGGTAAGCGAGCGGCGACTCTCACAGGTGTTTCGAGAACAGGTCGGTATGAGCCCCAAAACGTGGTGCCGCATACGCCGCTTTCAGACCGCCGTGCGAGCTTTGCACGACGGGGTGGACGTACCTTGGACGGAGCTGGCACTCCGCTGTGGATACTACGACCAATCGCATTTTTCCAATGATTTCCGTGCGTTTTCCGGTATCAACCCCACCACCTATTCCGCACTCCGCGGACCTTGGCAAAATCACGTGCCCATCGTTTAGTTCCGAATTCTCCAAGCGTCACGCCGCATCCGGTGACAGAATGATGGACATGACCACCTGTGCGAAGAACTGCAAATCAACCGTAATTCCTGGACTCCGCTACCGAAATGCCATGGCAATGATCGATTGGCTGTGCCGGGCCTTCGGGTTTGAGAAGCAAGCCGTTTATGCCGGGCCCGACGGTGTGGTAATGCATTCCCAGCTGACTTTCGGCAACGGCATGATCATGGTCGGCTCGGTCATTAGTGGGACGCCGGTGTCGAAGCTGCTGAAGCAACCGGATGAGATCGGTGGAGCAGAGACCCAAACTCCTTATCTTGTCGTGTCCGACATCGAGGCGATCTATGCCAGCGCCAAGAATGCCGGTGCCAAGATGGTGATCGAGCTTGCTGAAAAAGAGCATGGCGGCAAAGCATTCTCCTGCAGCGATCCCGAGGGACACGTTTGGAATTTTGGAACCTTCGATCCTTGGGAAGCACAACCGGCGTGAACCCGATGATTGTCGTTCGGGACGCATGAACTCCGTCGGGCAAGAAATCAATACTTTGCGGTGATAGAAAGGAAACTTCCATGACACTCAACCACCGGAAATTCGAAGGCTGGAAATCTAAAGGATGGATTGTTTGCGCCATCGCCCTGGTGTCCTTTGCCGCTGGATCGCTCATTACTGCCCGCCTGCTGCACGCGAATCAAGTGAGAGCCGATAGCAATCGCGTCTTCGAGCTTCGCGTTTACCATGCCATCCCGGGCAAACTGCCGGCGCTGGAGTCACGGTTTCGCAACACGACTTCAAAACTCCTCGCCAAACACGATCTGAAGGTTGTGGGTTACTGGGTACCCGAGGGTGCTCCCGCTTGGGACAATACGTTCGTCGATATCTTGGCGTATTCCAGCCGGGAGGAAGCGAACAAGAACTGGGCCGCATTTGTCGCCGACCCGGAGTTTCAAGAGGTGATCAAATCCGAGCAAGCCAACAAGCTGGTGGAAAAAGAAGAGTCGACGTACATGCATCCGACGGATTTTTCCCCTATGAAGTAGAGACGGACTTGACAGGATTCGATTGCCATGAGAGTCGCGGATGGAAATCTGATTCGCAGGTGGCTATCCGCCGTAGGGCGCTCAGCGCGCTTGGTTTGGGAGAACTATGGGAACCGCTTTAACCCGACGCCAAACTGGGATAGGCCGCCACCAGCGGAACGACCACTTCGACGATGTTTTCTTCTCCGGCATCGCAACCTGGCGGCCACGGGGATAGCCCCTTGAGGATGCCCCCTCTTCCATTCAACCCGACTTAAAAAACACCCGTTTGTGGGCAGCGGAATTGAGAACTTTGTGCCTCTTAGATTCACGTACTTGCAGAGTTGATCGTGAAGGGTTTTTTGGGCATCTTCTGGCCGGTCGCTGCCCGGCCCAACCTTGGGCTGTCACTGCGCAGCCACCCGTTTCAATGCAGTTTTGCGTATTCGGCTTTGGCTTCCTTTAGGATGGGGATGTCCGGGTCGGCGTCTTTCCAGAGCGTGAGGAAGTCTTTGTAGGCGGCTAGCGCCCGGACGCGGGCGGCATCGGCATCGGCTCCCTGCGAGGTTCTCATCTGCAAGGCATTTGCGCGAGCTACGCCCAAGCGCGCCAACGCTCCCGTCCAGCAATTCCAGACGATGCCGTTGTGGTCGAGAATTATCTGAAACTCCGCAGCAGCGGAATGTCCCTGCCCCGCTGCCAGGTATGCCTCCCCACGCACATACACTTGATAGAGGCAGGAAATATTGGCGACGAATCCAATTTGCCCTAACTCGATCGGGGAGGCAACTTGCAGAACATTCCGGGCGAGAGCCGGATCCTTATTATCCAGCGCTGTCTGCGCCTGAATTGCTGGGAGCCAGAGCGCCTGGATCTGCGTGTCCAGCGGATGGCGCTTGTTTAAGTCCCGAGCAAGGGATGTAGCTTGCACCGTATCTCCCGCTAGGGCAAACGCAAGCGCAGCTTCGCTCTCTGCGCCCTGACTCGCGGGAGCAAGCGTTAAGGCCTCTGTTGCTAATTGCCGGGCCTTATCGACCTCGCCGTAGGCGGCTTCACGCTGAGCAGCAATCGCCTGCAATATCGCTCCACTTTCCTTGTTGTCGGCTCGAATGGCGGCGTCCACAGCCCTCCCGGTTACTTGCCCCGCCCTGCGCAGATGACCAACATACGCCTCAGTATCGGACGCGAGCGCTGCACCAAAAGCCTCATATTCGCGCTTGCTAGCAAACCACCGCAGCTGTTCGGCCATCGCTGCGGAGTCCCCCCCGAGGAAGGCAAGATTATAGAGAGCAGCATGGAGGTCGTAATCATCCAGTTTTCGCGCCTCCGCCTCGTGGATAAGCTGGCGCGCCTCGTCGAAGCGTTGCATGGCAAGCCCGTAGTAGGCGAGACTCTCATAGACGCCTACATCATCGGGCGCAAGACGCCCGGCTTGCCTTGTTATCTCTATGGCTCCTTCATATTGCCCCTGGGCGGCATACATTGAGCCCAAATTGCTATATCCCCACCCCGACTGTCGTGGGAAGGTTTCGGTCTCCTCCTGATACGCTTGTGCGCCTTTATCCAGCTCTCCGGTGACATCCGCATAGTAATCAGCGGTGATCCCCAGCTTTTCCCACTCGCTGGCATGCTCTCGCAACTGAAATGCCTTGATGAAATATTCGCTGGCCCGCCCAAATTCGCCGAGATTATAGTAGTCAGTACCCAACGCCCTTTGGCCCATCGCAAAATCTGGATCAATCTCGATGGCGCGCTGATCGTAATGCAGGGCTGCAGCAGGGCCTTTTTCGTCCTCTGCCCTCCTGCCAAGGCTGAACATTTTTAGGGCTTCGAACGAAGACGTGGTGGCTTGTTCGAGGGGAACGTCAAAACCGTGTACCGTCGCCAGCGATTCGCCCAGTTTGCCGCGCAGTCGGGACGCCGCTTCGCCCAGCGCGTCCAGCACCTTCTCCTTGGACCCGGCTGTCACCTGCTCTTGCGCTAGAAGATCTCCGGTCTGGCAATTTACCGCCTTCAATCCCAGCACATATTCGCTACCCAGACTGCCAATCGATCCAGCAACATACGCTTTGCTACCCGCACGCCGGCAGACCTCGCGGGTTACCGCAGGCGTGAGCTTCGTGTCAGGCGGCCGGGTCATCATTTGTAGAGTCCGCATCACTTTGGTGTCGGAGACTACGCTAAGAAAAGGCGATTGCTGCAAGGAAATGTTGAGCGCCGTCTTCAGCGTGTCGTCGAACACTGCATCGCGCGTAGCATTGGCAAAATCGGCTAGAACGATGGTGTCCTTATCGGTCAGCGACTTGCTTTGATGCGCACGATAGTAAAGCCCGCCCCCGATGAGCACCACGATTAGCGGAACAGCTACCAATGCTGCCGTCATTTGCCGAGTAACGGCTTTACGAAATGCTATCCCCGACTCGAGACCCGGGTACTCACTCAATATCGCCCCGGCGACCTCCTCGGCGTTCGAAAACCGCTTGGCCGGCTCCCGTTCGAGACACCTTAGAATCACCGCTTCCCAAGCAGGGCTCAGTTCTGGCGCGACATTGCGCGGAGGAGTCGGCGGTACTGACAGCCGTTTCATCGCCGCCGACATCGGCGTGTCACCTTGGAACGGTCGCTGTCCGGTGACCATTTCATAGATCACCAAACCGAGCGCGTAAATGTCCGACGCGGCCGTCGCCTGCCGCCCTTCGATTTGCTCTGGCGACATATATGCCGGTGTTCCCAAAAGGCCTTGGCCGGTAGGAAGAGAAGCCGTTTCATCCGAAGTCACCGACCGTAGCGCGAGGCCAAAATCCGTCACCACTGCGCGCTCCCTCTGCTGTCCCGGCACTCCGACCAGCACCACATTCCCCGGTTTGAAGTCTCGATGCACGATGCCCACCGCGTGGGCAGCAGCCAACGCCGAGGCCATCTGCTGCAACAGTGGCAGCGCTTCCCCCACATTCACGCGCCCCTCGGCTTTCAACCGGGCTTCCAACGTTTGGCCCTGCAGCAACTCCATACTGATGAAGACGGTTTCTTCCTGTCCTTCGGGCCTGTGGCGAAACAGATCGAAAACGCGGCACACGTTGGGATGTGTAACTTTTCTTGCAAGGTGGACTTCGCGCTTGAATCGCCCGATGGCATTGGGCTGGGCCAGGATTTCCGGTCGGATGATCTTTACCGCGACCCGCTCGCGCAGTTCCTGATCTTCGGCCTCGTATACCTCCCCCATGCCGCCGCTCGCGATGAAACGGATGATGCGGAATCGCCCCGCCAATACCTCACCGTCGGACAGTCTCGTCGCACGCGCCCCAGCCTCACGCGGGACGTCGACCAACGCCGGCGCGGAGAGAAACGATGCGGCCTCGTCGTGTTCGGCGAGAAGCCGCTCCACCTCGGCGCGCAGGCTTGCGTCGGCGCAGCGCTCCTTCAGAAATAAGTGACGGTTTGCCGCATCAAGCGCCAAGGCAGCTTCAAACAGCGCCTTCACTGCCTCCCAGTTGTCCTGCTGTGTCGCCATGAATTGCTTTCATCTCTCCGTGCAGCCAGGCTTTGGCCATGCTCCAATCCCGCTTTACGGTTTTGGGGGAGACTCCCAGCAGATCTGCCGTCTGCTCCACGGTGAGACCGCCAAAAAATCGCAGTTCCACGATCTTGCCCTGCCGCTCATCGAGCTTGGTCAGCCGCTCCAAAGCCTCGTTCAGTTTCAGGAACTCTTCCGACTGCTCGGGAGCGAACACCAGAGCCTCGTCAATGGGAACCGGTTTCTGTCCGCCACCCCGCTTATCCCGCATATGCCCGCGGGCGTGGTCCACCAGGATTCTGCGCATCACTTGCGCCGCAATCCCGAAAAAATGCGCCCGGCTTTGCCAGTCCACGGAACGCTGCTCCACCAGCTTGAGATATGCCTCATTCACCAGCGCGGTGGGCTGCAACGTGTGGTCGCTGCGCTCACGCCGCATGTAGGCGCCGGCCAGTCGGCGCATCTCCGAATAGACCAAGGGAATCAGCTTCGACGCCGCCTCCTCATTCCCCTTGGTCAGCTTCGCCAGCAAGACGGTCACGTCGCCACGATCTGCATCCCCACGATCTGCATCCATTCCTCCGCTCCTCGACCGACGCTATCAACTGAACTGGGACGTCATTCTAACCCAGTTCTGGGGCTACGCCGCATCTCGAATCGAACCGTCATCCCTCGCTTCGCGATGACTAGCGCGTTTGGTCGCCGATGACCCCGTTTTCCCCGGCCTGTCGCGTTAGTCAGTGAAGGCAGAAAACGGAGATCAACAAAAATGATCCCGGATTCGGCCGTGATTTACGGCTCAAAAGCCAAACTACAACCTCAGACTCAAGGAGACGAAAATGAAAAGCTCAATTCTCAGAACAGTGCACGCGACCTTGAAAGGGAACAGGATGACAAAGACGCTCGCTCTCGCTGTAGTGCTCCTCGGAGTCGCGGGCATCGCAAATGCAACCACAGCGTGGATTAACGGCGTACTCTACGGCAATGTATGTCGGAGCGGGTATTACTACTCCGTGTACCCGTGGGCGAATGCACAGCCGGTAGGTAGCGCATGTCCTGTCCGTGACCTTTACGGAAACATCATTGCTCAGGGCATTGTCACCAACGAGTAGCTGTTCAACCTGGCACCGGAGAAGCGCCTAGTATAGCTACTGGTCCCCTTATTCGGAAACAGCGCCTTCGGGTTCTGGCCGTTCCTGGGTAAAGGGCGGTGGAAAACGACGCTCCGTGGAAAAGTCCAAAGACAAGACTTTTCCACTGCGCTTGGAAATCCAGCAAGGGCAGTCTGGATTTCCACTTTTTCCGCCGCCCAGCCCACGGCTGCGAGGGATTCTTTGACCGACTGGGGGAGCGTATCCGCAAGCTGCGGAAGACGAGAGGTCTCAGCCAAGAAGACATGATCTCGTTCGGCTTCTCCGCGAGACACTGGCAGCAGATTGAGGCTGGAAGACCCACCGAATCGAACCGTCATCCCTCGCTTCGCGATGACTAGCGCGTTCGGTCGCCGATGACCCCGTTTTCCCCGGCCTGTCGCGTTAGTCAGTGAAGGCAGAAAACGGAGATCAACAAAAATGATCCCGGATTCGGCCGTGATTTACGGCTCAAAAGCCAAACTACAACTTCAGACTCAAGGAGACGAAAATGAAAAGCTCAATTCTCAGAACAGTGCACGCGACCTTGAAAGGGAACAGGATGACAAAGACGCTCGCTCTCGCTGTAGTGCTCCTCGGAGTCCTTTTAGACAGTCCGAATGCTAATCATGGAAATTCCCAAGTCACTCATATCGAAATACATGGCCGAGATCGGCAGGAGGGGTGGCAAGGCGCGGCTGAAAACTATGACCGCGGAGGAGAGGCGAGCCATCGCCACAAGAGCTTCGAAGGCAGCGGCGGAGGCCCGGAGACGCAAGAAGGGTGTAGATCCCAAATAAATCACGGTTTCGTCACATTCGGTCGCCCGTATTGCTTACGGCAAAAAGCTGAGCGAGTTGCCCGGTCTGCCACCCGTTCTTGTCACTCTCCGGAAAATCTAGCGCCGACCGCGGCGGCGCAGCATTTGCTGGATGCGGCGCCGCGCTCCACCACCGTAGTAACCCGGCTCATCCTCCTCCTGCTCTTCCCGCATAATCTTCTGATACTGGATGGCTGCGAGCGTCGGATTTGGCGGGATGCCTTTCTCCTCGTTCCCTTTTAAGATAACCTCGAGCCTGTCTTGAACACGCATTTCTATCGGCTTTCGCTCCGGATCGTGGTGGGAGTAGAGGGCATATCGCAGTGCGTCCCAGACGTCGTCGTAGGGATCTCCGCTGACCTTCTCGACCTTCAGTGGTTCCTTTTTGTCGTGTACGCGCGATTCGATCGCACGAGTCACGTTCTCGCAAGTGTCCGCAATCACCAACTCCCCGGTCTGACGGTCGTTTCGTGCCTGCTCAAATGCGAGGTCGTACTGCTCCAGTTCCTCGTTGGCCAAGGCAGCTAGAGTGTGCTGGTCGCCCCGCTCGGCCCAACAATCTGGCCCCATGTACAGGGCCGCCGTGCGCTGCGGCTGCTCGTAGCGAGTAGGCATCCTAATCAGCCGCTTGTAGTGCTCGCGGGCGAATGTCTTGATGTCGATCTTCCGGGCTTCGGTCAAATCGTGCGGGAACTCGTCCAAAACATAGATCGGTCCACCATCTGGAGACCGGCAAAGCAGCACGCTAAATGCAACCGACCCGCTGAAACCATAATCAGAGCCCGTCCAAAACGTCCACCACCAGTTGTCTGGGATCAACTGTCGCTTCACCACCATCGGTCGTGGGCTGCGATTCGGTTCCCAGATGTCAAAGTATTGGCCCTCAAATGCGCGCCAGCACCCTTCGAGAAGCTGCTTAGAGAACGCGCGGCCTTGTGTCCGGAGTTGCTTGTCGTAATTTGGCAGCAGTCCTTTCGGGTCCCACTTGCCGAAGATGTACTGCGTACTCATCCCCAGCGGTAACTTGTCACTCAGCCAGGTAGCGTCGGTGTAGATTCTGCCAGCTTCCCTGCCACCGGTCTCGCAGTGCGGACAGCGGTTGCCCAGGAACAGGTGTTGGTGCAGCGCGTGGCCGGGACCGCCAGGGTTCGTCGCCATCCGCATGCGCAGGTGGAGGCTGCTGTCAGTGCTGCCCAGACGGGATAGAAGGTACCGAATGCGGAATTCGGTCATGTGTGTGGATTCATCAAAACCGATCCACGAGTACCGCGGGCCCTGGTGGGCGTAAACATCCTCATCGCGCCCGAGATAACCGAAGCGCATCACAGAACCCCAGGGCCAATGGAAGGAATGCTCCTGGCTGTTGTAGACCCCACCCATTTGGGAATAGATAGCATGTGCGCGCGGAATCAGTCCGCGACTCAGTTCCGGGAAGGACTCGCGGAACAAGATGCCGTGGAAATTCGGCTTTGTGTATTCCTGTGCTGCGTCGACCAAGAGTGTTTCGGACTTATAGGTTCCTGCCGACCCGCCTGCGCAGACAATCATGGCGCCCGATTCCAGAACATCCTTTTGCATCTGGCTTTTGGCTTCCCAAATCATCCCTTTTTTTCTCCTGTATGAGCTTTCTGCGCCTTAATCGGTCAGACCGATTCGATTCCTCTCATTCTCCGCACAGCTGTGCCCTCCAAACTGGTTCGTAAGCCAGAAGCCTGGTTCCGTCCTTCAGCTTTAGAGAGATGTTGCCGTTTTCGGTTTCTTCCTCTTCGGCCGGCCAAACGTCGGGCGGGAAGCGGGCAAACCATGCCTTGCGGTACTGATCACTATGACGGCTCCACAAATCTTTCCAAATTTGTTGTCTGAACCTTTTTGCAATGTAGAGCTGCGGTATGGGCGTAAACCCAGCGTCATGCAGAGGGCAATTTACCTTGCGCGCAATTTCCATCTCGACGGAGAAGCCAAAGGACGGTTGTTCCTCCTCTGGGAAGCAAATGCAATCGAACACCGGCTCGCCATTGATCCCGACAAGCTGTAACCGAAGTCTCGCCGCCGCCCGAGACTGCACCGAGCCAAGGGGGAAGTCTCCAGGGCCAAGAAGTGTTGCACCTTGGGATTCGCTGTTTTTCTTGCTGCTCAACGCTTTAACAGTCATTTGAGCCACCTCGACTGTCGGAGCCTGTTGCACCTACAGCGTGCTCGAACCATGTCGGTAGAGTGCCGTGTTTTGCGTAAGCGTCCATCTCGTCCCGTGTCATGCGGTCAAAGAGTTCGTTTAGATTGACGGTTTCACTTCGCTCTACCCATTGCCCATTTGCATTGATCTTGGCGTAGGCTGCCACGGCACTCACAACCGCCGTGGCGCTGACCTCTACGTCTCCAACCCTCTCGATGATCCGTTCCAGGGCGGAATGGAGATTTCGGCGTCGTTTGTCGTGCAGCGAAAGCGCGTGCGCATGACGGTAGACGGAGTCGCGGCTCACGCCGTAGTTCTGGGTGATCTGGACCGGGCTGGTCCAGGTCAAAAACGCCTGCTCGATTTCTTCGCGCTTGGGATGGGAGCAAATCTTGCAGTGGTACTCGTGTCGACCCTGGCTGACCGCGGAGGTTCTCGCCTCGCCCTTCAGCTTCTTCTGAGATGGTTTATCGTTACCCTTTTTTCTCATATGATGTTTTCAACTGGCGACCACGCCCTGCGGCTTCTTCACGCTCCGGGCGATGCAATGGCGCAAGTACTGCACGTACTCGTCGGTTAGGTTCTTGTCCTCCGCCGCCTCGGCGACGGCGTTCTCGAAATAAGCCAAGCTCTGCACTTTCGCCGATACCCCGTTCTGTTGATCACTGGCGAGCTTTCGGGCAGTCGCGACCAGAATGCCGGTCTCAATCTGTTTAGCGGAGTACCCGAGGCCCTTTCGGTCCAGCAGTCGGCGCGCCGTGTCGATGTCAGCTCTATTTGCTTTGCCCTTGGTTACTGGGCTGTCCTCGAAGGCTTTTATTACGCGCTGAACGTCGGAGGGATTTGTTTCGATATCATCGTCCTGTTCTGGTTTTGCAGATGATGATACTGAGGGAATCTGACCACTGATCGGCTGCGGGCCAACCTCAAAAGCCTTTAGCCGTTGACTTTGATCTTGGTTTTGATTTTCTTTCCTTATTAGGGATCGAGAAACTACCGCCTTTACCACCGCCTTTACTACCGCCTTTTCACCGCCTTTGGTCCGCCCTTCGAAGTCCAATGTGCGGAAGCGGAATTGGGAGTAGTTTCCTGGGCCGCGGCCGGGGGTGTATTCGATTAAGTTGAGATCTTCTAAGCGAGCCAAATACTTTTGCAGGTTTGAGCGGTCGGTCAGTGTCTCTTCCATCAACGTGTTCAAGGGGAAATGGGCTCCCTGCAGGTGGCTCTTATGGTGTTCGGCGATCACCTTGAGTATGAATTTCTGCTTCCATGTAACCTGTGACCGATTCAAGGAGCGAACGTAATCGAGGGCCTGCTGGCTCATGCTGGCCTCTTCTCAAGGACAACCAGGACGAAAGCAGCTGGCCGCTCCCGCAGATTGGTGTACTTGACCCATCCGGGCCAGTCGCTATCCCGCTTCGATGTGGGCAGGACGCTCCAGCATTCGAATTCGTCGCGCTGCCAGGGCGTCAATTCCTGGAACGCATCGGTCATTCGGTCGAGGTAATGGCTAACCCTCTGAGCGTAGTTGAGTTCCTCTCGTTGCATGGCTTGATGGTGCCTCTGTGAAGCAAATTGGCCCCATAGAAATCCAGCGTGGCACCACATTCATTCTTAGCCTTTTACGGAAACCGGGAAAATAGGTCTTAGGACCGGAATTATGCCGACATCGTTTGGAGTCTGCTGATTGTCCTGCTGGGAGCTGAACATGTGGAAGCGGCTGGCGATGCCTCAACAGGCTGACTTGCGAGCAGAACAAGGGGGCTATTTCCTAGGAACTATTCGCTCACAACTGCGGGCCGCCGGAACACTCGGCTTGCATGCGACGGACGCTTGCGGAATTTTACGACCGTAGGCTTTCGATTTGCAGATGACGCACAATTATCGTCGTGCCTTTCCGAGCGCAGCTTGAGCATGCCGTCACTAAGCGTCAGCAAAAAGTGAACCGCCGGCAGAATTCCTGCAAACTATCAGTAATGTCGAAGAGTCGGAGACCGGAGGAGGTAGCCCGATCATGCGGAAATGTCGAGCGACCATTCAGGCGGCTTTGCGAGGCCGCTTATTCCTCAAATATCGGTCACGATCGTTATACTGCTTATAGCATTTGCGGCCACAGCAATCCGAGTCACCGCGCTCCGGCTTGAATGTTGCCGCGCATACTTTGCACGCCTTAATCAAGTAGTGTCGGTCTCGATAATCCCTCCGCAATAGGAAGTAAAGAATCGGCAGAATACCCTCTCGGTCGTAGCTCGGAAGCTCGATGGCACCCTCAGGGCAGGAGAACATTCGTAACGGGAAGCGATTGAAGAGGTCGCAGAGCACTCGATGTCCTACGTCTATCGCATGATGCTTAAGAGCTTCCGCTTTTGTCCTTTGTCTTTCAACCCCTTCCTTCGTTAGTTTTGTTCCTGGAAGTATTGAGTCATGTCGAAGTTTTTCTAGTTTCGCTCTTTGTTGCCAATACGCATCTTTTTTCGGCCCCTCAAGAGACGTGGGTTCAGCCATTGCCAAACCCAGAACCAAAAAGGCGGCTCTGGCTTTACTCTTTTTTTCGCTAATGGTGTTAACCGGGGAGAGCTGCCGAATCTGGGACACCAAGTTCCGTATCCTGACTCTGTCCGAACGGTTCCCTCGCAACTCGCTCAACAGCAGAACAGCAACCCGAAACAGCTGCTGTTCACGAATCAAGTCGTCTTGATCTTGTCTGACTACGAGATATTCCTTACTGGGTGTTTCGTTGTCTTCATTCCTGAGACGCTTTTTGCTTTCAAGTCTGCCCTGAATGGGGCCGTATTTTCCCACAAAGTTCAAGAGCTTCTCGATTGAGCACGCATTTGCAAATTCCAGGTGCACCCTTTGCTTTGGATTTCTAGACAAGGCCTGGATCGCCATCTCACTCTTCAGCGGGATTATCGGAAAGGAACTGCGTCCCGTTCCGCGCACATCCAGACGATTGGGAGTCCGGCGCTGGACTTCTATCTTCTCCGCCCAAGCGGGAATAATCGGCGCAACGCACTTCATCGTGTTCGGCAAACTTCCGGCCTTAGACCCCTATAGGCTCTGAATTGTACTCGCCTTAACGTTGTTTATGTGAGCCGAGATCGAATCTGGATGGCTGAGCCCGAGACATAAGGCTCCAGTTGAAGGCTAAGGCCGGGGAGCCCCCCGACCTGCGGCGTTCAAAGCCCTTCACAGCTATACAGAACGAATCTTCGGAACCTAAACCGCTTTATGGCTATACTTCCCATCACGGAAAGGCAAGGCGAGCTAGCCCAGTTAGGAGGCTGGCAAAAAGAAATGGCTCGCCGACGTTATCAGAAGGGAAATATCCGTAAACGCGGTAAACGAAACCCCGTATGGGAATTGCAGTGGTGGGCAGATTGTATAAACCTGGATGGCAAAATAGGGCGGAAACGAGAATCGGTCATTCTCGGGCCCGTAGCGAGCATGACTCGACGACAGGCTCTAAAGGCTGCCGAAGAGCATCTTCGCCCGTTAAATCTCGGGAAGGTGACACCCTTCTCCGCGATTTCCTTCCGGGAGTTCGTGGACAAGTACTTCGTCCCGAACTTCTTCCCCACACTAAAGCTCTCGACGCAGCGACGTTATTGCCGCACACTCGAAAAACACCTTTTACCTGCTTTTGGAGACTCTCGCCTTTGCGACGTCGGAACGCTAGATTTGCAGCAGTTCGTTCTGCAGAAAATGGCGACCGGTTTGGGATGGGAATGTGCAGACCACTACCGCAACCTGATGTCGAAGGTTTTCGTGACCGCCAAGAAATGGGGGTTCTTTGCCGCAGACAATCCCGCAATCGGGGTCGAGCTGCCGGAAAAGAAAGCCGTCCGGGAAAAGCACGTGCTTTTGCCGGAGCAGATCTTCGCGCTATTGGCAGCACTCGGAGAGCCCGCCCGCACGATGGTTTTAGTCGGAGTGCTGACCGGGCTGAGAGTTGGCGAGATTTTGGGGTTGCGCTGGAGGGATGTGGATTTCAGCTCCGGCGAGATTCGAGTCGAGCAGGCCTGCTATCGGGGTCTGATCGGCACACCCAAGACCAAGAACAGCCGCCGTACTCTTCCCATGCCGGAGTCTCTCAAAGACGAGTTAAAGCGTCTGAGCGAGAAATCTACATCGGGAGAGCAGCTGGTTTTTCAGACCCGCAATGGCACCCCGTACAGCGATACCAACCTGCTGCATCAGCATTTGAAGCCGGTAGGACGCAAGCTCGGAATGCCCTGGCTCAACTGGCATACTCTGCGCCGAACTCACGCAACGCTTTTTCAGCAAGCGGGAGGGACGCTCAGGGAAGCACAAGCGCAGTTGGGTCACTCGAAGATGTCCACTACCCTCGAAATTTACACGATCTCGATTCCGCAAGCGCAGCGCAAGGCAGTCGAAAATCTTTCGGATTTGGTGACCAATGGTGACAGGTTGGCCAAACTCGGAGAGAACCTGCCGCTCGCTAGTGAGCGGATTCAATGAGATAAATGGTAGGCACGAGGAGACTCGAACTCCTGACCTCTACCGTGTCAAGGTAGCGCTCTAACCAACTGAGCTACGCGCCTACAACAACTTACAGATTATCATGGGAACATTTGGGAACGGAAGCTGCTACGGCTGCTCCGGAAAACGATCCAGGATAACTTTGCCCACTTAACTGTGACGAGACTTTGTCAGCCTGTAAGTACATTTACGATGAGTCAGAAAGAGTTCCGGCGGGTGAAAGCGATTGCGACAGCGCGGTCGGGTTGAGTGCCCGCATCGCGTCTGCGTCGCTTACTTTGCCTCACTCACTGCAGCTTCGACAGCGATCTCCTTCATGCGGCGCAGGTCGAGCTTGCCCGTACCGAGGTAGGGAAGAATCTCGACGCGGACGAACTGATCCCCGCGGGGCTTCCACAGTGCCGGCAAATCCGATTTGCCCAGCTGCGCCAGGCAAGCTTCCAATTTGTCCTCCGGCAGAGTGTGCAGCACAATCAGGCGCTCGCCTTTCTTCTCGTCCGGCACCGAGGTCACGGCGAAAGTCTGCTCTGCCGCGCCCAAGATTTCGTGAAGCTTGTCTTCGATTTTGATGTGTGGAACCATTTCTCCGCCGATTTTGCTGAACCGGCTCATGCGATCCGTGATACGGACGAATCCATCTTCGTCCATCGCGGCGATATCCCCTGTGTTGTACCAGCCGTCGCGCAGAACCTCTGCGGTTTTTTCGGGACGACCTAAATATCCCAGCATCACGTTGGGGCCGCGCACCAGCAGCAATCCCGTCTCGCCCTGAGGAACCGGCTCGAAACTTTCCGGATTCACAATCCGCACGCTGATTCCGGGTAGAGGATGTCCGATGCTGGAGCGCTTTGCGCCCACCTGCCGAAACTGCGCCGCGCGGAAATCGCGCGTGTTTACCGTAACCACGGGTGCGCATTCGGTGCAGCCGTAGCCCTCAAGCGGGCGAATTCCGAAATGATCTTCGAACGCCACGGCAATCCGCTCCGGCAATTTCTCGGCTCCCGCCATTACATATTGCAGGCTGCCAAACTCTTCCGGCGTGCAGCGTCGCATATAAGTCTGCAGAAAAGTTGGTGTCGCCAGCAGAAACGTAACCGCGTATTCGCTGACCAGCGCCCCGATCGCGCGCGAATCCAGCGGGCTAGGATGGTATACCACTCCCATTCCAATCGCCGTTGGCAAGCACAGCGTTCCCGTGAATCCGAACGAATGAAAAAATGGCAGAATGCCCAGGATCTTGTCGTTGCGATTCAGCATGAACACCTGGTTCAGCTGATCGACATTCGAAGCTACGTTGTAGTGCGTCAGCATCACGCCCTTGGGGTCGCCGGTGCTGCCGCTCGAAAAAATAATCGTCGCGATGTCATCGAGCGTCACTTTGCGTCCCGCTCCAACCGATTTTTCGATCAGCCGCGCCGGCAACAACCATGCGATCAGCGCCGCAGCCAGCCGCTCCAGCGTGCCCGGATTCTGTGCCAGATCTTCCAGCAGGACGACTTCCCCAGGCGGCCGCACAGGAACTCTTTCCAGAAAAGCTTTCGACGTGATGACCGTCTTCAACTCGCATTGCTTGGCGCATGAAGCCAGAATTTCATCGGAAGCCGTGTAGTTGAGATTGACCGGAATTTTTCCCATCAGCAGCGCCGCCATGTTCACCAGCGCTCCCGGCACCGAGGGCGGCAGCAAAATGCCCACCATAGGCTGATCGCGCCAAACCGATCGCAGGCGCCGCGCCAGGAAAACAGTACGCGTCAGTGCTCCGCCGAAACTCAGCTTGGGCGTGCGGCCGTCGGCCATGGCGAAGCGAAAGGGATGCCGCCGCGCCGTCTGCACAAACGACCGATGCAGCGGCCGCATATAACGCTTGCGCGCCTTGTAAGCCGCGGCCCCGAGTTCCTGGACTGCCTGCCGCGCCTGCTGCGGCCCCGTGGTCGACGGCATCGGCCTGCCAAACGTGACCGAAACCGGATACGGAATCCTTCGCGGCAGCTTCCACAAAAACCTTCCGCGCTCGAAGCTGAAAATCGAACCCCACACGCCGCCCAGATTTACCGGAATCACGGGCGCATCCACGCCCTTCATGATTCGCTCCATGCCTCGCCGAAAAGGCAGCATCTGCCCGATCCGAGTCATCTGGCCTTCGGGAAAAATGCAGACGATTTCCCCGTCCTTCAAAGCCTGCGTGGCGGTGCGCAGCGACGCAATCATCTCCCGCGGGCGAAGCTCCGCCGAGATCGGAATCACCTTCATGATTTTCGCGAACGGCTTCACCAGCGGGTGATCGTAGGAGCCCTTGAACATCAGGAAGCGAATCGGCCGGTCGATAGAAGCGATCAGCAGAACCGCGTCCACCATGGAGACGTGGTTCGGGACCAGCAGCGCTCCGCCTTTCGCCGGAACATTCTCGCGGCCTTCGAGATGAATCCGGTACAAAGTGTGTGTGGCAATCCACAACAGCAACCGCAGCAGCGCATCGGGCAGCAGATAGAGCACATAAATCGTTGCCGCTACCGTAACCAGCGAGACGGAAAAGAAAATCGTAGATGGCCCGAAGTGCAGGTAATGCTGGAAGACGTAGTAAATTCCCGCCGCCCCGCCAATGCCAACGAAGGAGAGCAGGTTGGCCGCCGCGATGACACCGCCTTTGTCTTTTTCATCGGGACGGTGCTGAATCAGCGCGTTGACCGGAACCGCAAAGAATCCCGCGGAGAATCCCAGCGCCGCCAGCAGCGCGAGAACATGATTGAATGAAAGCCCCGGCCCGGAGAGCAGAATGCCGAACACGGTCATACCAACCGAGCCCAGCGGAATCAGTCCGTATTCGACCTTGCCGCCCGAAACATATCCCGCGGCCAGGCTGCCCAGTCCGATCCCAATCGCAACCGCAGCCTGAAGAATCCCCGAGTGCGTGGGAGTGATGTGCAGCACATCACTCCCGTAGAACACAATGTTCGCAGTGAGCACCGCTCCCAGAAACCAGAAATACGTATTGCCAAGAACCGCGAGAAAAAGAACGCGATCCTTCCGGATCAACTGTGCGTGCACCCAAAGATCGCCGATCGGATTCGCGCGGAATTTCTTGCCCGGGTCCGCGGCCGGCACTCTGGCGATTCCTACGCTGAATAGCAGCCCGAGAATCGCCAGACTTAGAAAAATCAGCCCCGACCACTCCTGCCGCCCGTGAAAAGCATCCGCCAGCCAACCTCCCGAGAACCCTCCTGCAATCACCGCCAGAAATGTCCCGAGCTCGAGCACGCCGTTGCCCCAGGAGAGTCGCGATTCCGGCAACAACTCCGGCAGCAAGCCATACTTCGAAGGCCCGAAGAGCGCACCCTGTGTGCTCGCCAGAAACACTGCCACCATTTCCAGCTTCAGGTTCTGCCAGCCCAACCCGCCAATGGCCAGGACCATCACCGCAATTTCGAAAAACTTGGTCCAGATTGTGACGGTGCGTTTGCTGAAGCGGTCGGCAAAAAACCCTCCGGTCATGGAGAAGAGAATGAACGGCAGCGAGAACAAAGCCCCAACCGCGAGCACCAGCTTGTCGCGACTTGCCCGCTCGATCCCCATCCCGAGGATGGTGTAAATCACTAACTGCTTGAGACCGTTATCGTTGAACGCTCCTAGAAACTGCGTCGCAACCAGCGACCAAAAGCCGCGGCGCCAGGGCCCCGCGACCGCAGGATGGTTTTCTGCAGCTGTGGATGTAGAGTGCTCGACCGCGTTAGCAACGCTCGCTTCGCTCATAGATTAGACAAACACGATAGCCAAACACCGATAGATAAAGAAAAAGAGAAAGGTCAATAAGCTATTGCGAATCCGCAACTTCACGCACATTCTGTCACGGACCTCATGCATTTCCTATCGCAACCCTTAGAACGCTGGTTACCTCCGGTTTTGCAGGGAGGTTTTCAGGAGGGGTTTGCGGCGGAAAATAAAGAGCAAGACTCGCGGCTCCGGACGTTCTAATATGGCCCCTTAGTATTGGGCCAACAGAACCGCGTACATACGGGAGAGTGCCACGGGTGGAGCTCCTAGTCGTACCGTTAGTTTTGTTAGTGGTGTTAATGTTGGGCGCGGCGCCGCTGGCGATTTATGCTCTCTGGCGGCAGGGCAAGCTTGGCCAGCGATTGGCCGAGCTGACGGAACTCGCCGCGAAGCAGAACGATGCTCTGCATCGTGAACTGCTTGACCTCAAGCGTCAACTGACCGCGTTACCGCACGTCGCAGCGCCGCGCGTCGAGCCTCATCCTGAACCGCCGCTGCGCATTTCTGCGACCATTCCTCAGGCGCAGCAGCCCGTCACACTGCCTGCAGCGGTGGTCCTGAAGCCACCCGCTGCGCCGCCAATTCCAGTGGCTCCCGCTCCCAACGTCACCGCTCCCAGTGAATTGCAGAAAGCTCCCCCCGCGGTTCCCGGGCCGCCCATCGAACCGAAGCTGCCAGCGCCAACGCCGACCGCACCCATAGCCGCGCCTCCCGTCGACCCGAAGCCGCCCGCACCCGTTGTCCCGCCGCAGGCGCCCACGCCGGCGCAACCGCCGGTAATCCCGCCTCGACCGCCCCGCTATGTCGATGTTCCAAACGTTCCGCCTCGGCCTCCAGTCACACCACCGGCCGCGACCGCGCGAGTCGCGGCCCCGCCACAGGTTGCGCCACTTCGCTCCGCGTCGTCGTCACAGGCGCAGCACCGCATCCAGTCGGCGTCCGCTATCGAAGACGCCCTGGGCAGGAACTGGCTGAACAAAATCGGTATCGTCCTGCTGGTGGTCGGTATAGCGTCGTTCGGCATCTACGAGTTTCGCCAGTTGGGGCCCCAGCTCAAGGACCTTTTGCTCTACGCCGTCTCTTTTGCATTCCTGGGTGGAGGAATTTTCGTCGAGAAGCGCGATCGCTACCGCGTGCTCGGCTACACCTTGATCGGCGGCGGATGGGCCACGCTCTACTTCACCACCTACGCGTTGAATCATGTAGCCGCGATGAAGGTCGTGCAATCGGAAGTGCTCGACCTCGTCCTGATGCTTGCCGTGGCCGCGGTCATGGTTGTGAACACGCTGCGCTATCGTTCGCAGCTGGTGACCGGCCTCGCGTTTCTGCTCGGCTACTTCACCGTCACCCTCAGCCAGGACAAGGTTTACAGCCTGTCCGCGGGCTTGATTCTGGCCATCGGGCTGGTCACAGTCGTCATCCGCATGGGATGGTACGAGCTCGAGATCTTCGGCATCCTCTCCAGCTTTCTCAACCACTTTTATTGGCTCTATCGTCTGCTCGGTCCGGAAGGCGCGCAGCATCAGGCCTTCCCGGATTATCACGTCAGCACTCTTCTGCTTTTCTTCTACTGGCTGACCTATCGCATCTCCTATGTTGTCCGCAAGCCGAAGAATCCGTTTGAAGAGCACATCTCCACCGCGGCCGCCCTGCTCAACACGCTGCTCCTGCTCGGCGTGTTGAAATTTCAGTCGGTGCAGCCCGAGCTGGCGTGGATCGCGCTCCTGGTCGTCGGCGCAATGGAATTCAGTTTCGGCCAGCTTCCCATGATCAAGCGCCGTCGCGAGGCGTTCGTCGTGCTGACCGTGCTGGGCGCGGCGCTCATGGTTGCGGCTGTTCCCTTTCACTACTCGGGCAACGACGTAGCCATCCTGTGGCTGATCGGCGCCGAAGTGTTTCTGATTGCGGGCGCAGTCGCGAGCGAAGTGGTCTTCCGCCGGCTCGGACTGATCGTCGGACTGCTCGTCGGGTTGCGTCTGGCGGGCTTCGATTTCATGCAACTCATGGCCGCCCGCCGCTTGAATGAAAACTTGTTGTTAGACGCAGGCGTGATGTTCGGCCTCTGCGCCGTCGTCTTCTATGCCAACGCCCTGCTGATCGGGCGACGCTGGCCAAAGTTTTTTCAGGATTCCCCTGACGCTCCACTCCTCGCGCTTCACTCCTACATCGGCGGATTCGCCGCTGTCAGCTCGGTCTGGGCATTCTGCTCGAATGATTGGACTGCTTTGGGCTTCGCCGCCATCATGCTGACGCTCGCCGCGTTCCAGCGCAAGCTCCGCAGCCTGCACCTGGTCGTGCAATATGCTGGCGTGATTGCGCCGCTCACGATGTTTAGAGTGTTTGCCGTCAACCTTCACACGGACGTCCTGCTGCCCGCGCACATCAGCATGCGCCTGCTTTCTCTGCCTCTTCTCGCCGCCGCTTTCTACGCGACTGCGTACCTTAGCGATCGAAGCGAGAGCGACAGCGGCGACATCGACCTGAGCGTTCTCCGCGGACTATTCTCCGCCGCCGGAACATTCCTCGTCGCAGCGCTGATCTATTTCGAAGTCCTTGCCCTCTGGCAGCCTCTCGCCGCAATCGCATTCGCAATCCTGCTTCTGGAAGCTGGACATCGCCTGCAATATCGCCCGTTGACGTGGCACACGCACGCCGTCGCCGCGCTCGCGGTTTTCTTTGCCGTCACCGCCGATCCTCTGGCCGCGCACCGCTGGGGCACGATTCCCGTTCACACGTTCGCGGCTCTGCCCGTCGTCGTCGGCGCCTACTGGGTCGCCAACCGCATGCGCGTTGTCCTTCCGCGCAACAACGGTCCGCGCAGTAACGATTCGCAGCAGGCCCACGCAGCTGCCATCGCCTATACCTGGGTCGCCGCGGGTCTGGTCGTGTGGGGTCTGAATGAAGCGCTGTCCACCGCGTGGGTCGCCGTAGGCTGGATTATCTTCGCCGTCGCCCTTGCCCATTCCACTCGCTGGATTCGCTACCGCCATCTCGCCTGGCAAGCCGACGCCGTCGCGCTTCTCGCCATTGCACGCACTTACACGTACAACTACGCGTTCGACATAGACTTCTGGCCGCACGTCTCAGTGCGTCTGCTGACTGTCGTCATCGTAGCCGCCGGGCTGTACTCCATTTCGCGCAAGCCCATCAAGCTCAACGAATCGTATTCCCGAATCTCGCCATTTCTGATCAGCGCCGCCGGCACAGCTCTGCTTGCTTTGCTGGCGTGGTACGAATCCCCCGCCGGATGGCTGGCCGCGGTGTGGGCCTCGTTCGCTCTCGTACTCGCTCTCGTAGATCGCCGCTTCAAGCTCGACGAACTGGGCTGGCAGGCGCACGCGCTCGCCGCCATCACCATGCTGCGAAGTGTCACAGTGAATCTTTACGCCACCGACACTTGGCACGGCGTCAGCGTCCGCCTTCTCTCGCTCTCCATTGTCGCCGCGATTTGTTACGCACTGTCGTACCTGATCCGCATGCCGCAGGTGTGGCGCCAGCGCGAGTTCCATCACATTTATTCCTGGGCGGGTTCCGCCCTGGTCTCGTTGCTGGTGTGGTACGAATTGCCCGCGCTCAGCGTGGCCGTCGGCTGGGCCGTGTTCGGTCTGCTGCTGTTCGAATACGGACTGGTGCGCCACGACCGCCAGTTCCGCTTTCAGGCGTACGTCGCGCTCAGTGCCGCCTTCGCCCGCATCTTCTTCGTCAATCTCACGGCCGGCGATCCCGGAAACTTCTGGAGCGATCGCACCTATACCGTGCTCCCCATCGCGCTTATCATCTTTTTTGTCTACTCACAATTAGAAACGGACGACAAGAACGCGCAAGACGACCAGCGCCTTCACTTCGACGAACTCCTCGCCTGCCTCGGAACCGGCAGCATCGTCGCTCTGCTCTATTTTGAATTCACGCACGTCTGGGTAGTGACCGCGTGGGCCGTGGTGGTCTTCATTCTTCTGGGGGTTTCGCTGTGGCTGGAACAGCCAAAGACAGATCCAAAAATGGATCCGAAAATCGATGGCCAGAAAAACGACAGTCCGACAATGCTCCGTCGCAAACCAGACCGTCCCATCTTTCTCTATCAGGGATTGCTTCTCGCCGTCGGGGCCTGCGCCCGCGGCATCGTCCACAATCTTTTTGACGCCAGTTATTTCACCGCCGGCACCTGGACCGGACGTTACGCCGTCCTCGGTTCGGCCGTGGCTGTGCTCTTCGCGTGTTTACCTTTCGCGTTTCTGCTGCGCGATCGCTATCGTGACAAGCCTTCTGGCCGCTGGATCGGTCCCTTCATAAGGCATCCCGAGCAAATCCTCTTTTTCGCTCCGGTCGTCCTGCTTACGATTCTGCTCGCCCTGCAACTGCGCGCCGGCATGGTCACCGTAGGCTGGGGCATTGAAGGTTTTCTGATTCTGCTCGGCGCATTCGCCATCAACGAACGCAGCTTCCGCCTGACTGGACTTATTCTTCTGCTGGCCTGCTTCGTCAAGATCGTTCTCATCGATATGTGGCGACTGGAGGCGCGCGACCGTTACATCACGCTGATCATGGTAGGTGGCGCGATCCTGCTCGCATCCTTCCTCTACACTCGCTACAGCGAAAAGATTCGCGAGTACCTATGAAACGTTCCGCCGCGTTCGTCGCTGTGTTGCTCGTAGCCCTCGCGGCGCTCTACTACACTCAGCGCCATCAGCGGCCCATCGCGGTTTCCGCCAACGCCGTCGTCGACATGGTAGCCGACGCGCAACGCGACCTCACTCGCACCCCCATGCGATTCACGCGCCTCTCCGACGATGAAGAGATCGCCATCGGCAACGAACTCGCCCAGCGCTACGCGGTCACCGCGCAACTCACCGCTGAAGAACACGCCTACGAGCGCTATATCCAGCGCGTAGGTTTCGCGCTCGGGCAGCGCGCTCATCGCCGTCTCCCGTATTCCTTTTATCTTCTTCCCGACCGCAACCTGATGAACGCATTCTCCCTGCCCGGTGGCCATGTCTACGTCGGAGAAGGCATGCTCAACCTCATGACCAGCGAAGATCAGCTGGCATTCATCCTCTCGCACGAAATCGAACACATCGATCACTATCACTGTGCCGAACGCGTGCAGGTGCAAGCGCACCTCAAGAATCTGCAACTCGACGTTGTCGGCGCTCTCGTGCAAATCCCGCTCCAGGTTTGGGAAACCGGCTACACCAAGGACGAAGAACTCGAGGCCGATCGCGAAGGCCTGCGCCTGGCCGTTCTCTCCGGCTACTCGCCCTACGGCGCGGTCACCTTATTCGAAAAGTGCGCAAAGCTGCACGAAGAATACGTGATCCACGCGCACAGCCCCGAGCAGGAAATCTCGGAGCTCGCCATGCAAAGCCTGGAAGGCTACTTCCGCTCCCACCCCATGCCCTCCGAACGCCTCGCGCAAGCCCACGAACTCATCGCGCAAAACGGCTGGCAGGACCGCACGGCGCAAAAATCCTTCCGCGTCGAATACGAAGTCCACAACGGCGAGTATGTAAAATGATTCAGGCCACGCTCCGTAAATGCGTGCAGGAAGAACACACCCTCTAAGAAATTGGAGATGTCATCCCGAACCGACCCGAAGGCGCGGCGAGAGCCTGCCCTGAGCGAAGCCGAAGGGGACCCTACGAAGCGAATGAAGAGGCAGAAGCGCCGGCGGGCGCTGTCACACCACGTGCAGCGAATGCGGCCGCTTGCGGCACGAACCCTAATGATGTCGCCCCACATACCAAGGCGCACTCACCGTAAATATCCGTTCATTCCCCCGCGCCAGCAGCACCCATTCCAGAAGCCGCCCGCGCTGGTTATGCAGAAAATATTCATACCACCGGTCCTCCACCAGTTCCGGAATCACCACGATAATGCTGCGCGTCGGATTCTGTTTCGAAACATCAAGAACGAACTGCACAATCGGAATAATGACGAAGCGGTATGGCGACGGCAAAATATGCAGCTTAGGTGGTTCCTTGCCCGCCGCGCGAAACGGTTTTTCCACGTAATGATCCCAGTCTTCCTGCAGCAACTCAGAGTGCTCGCTGGGGTCGACGTGCAAGGCGATGACGTCCGGCGAAAGCCGCGCTGCAAATTCAATACCCAGCCGCGTGATATTGCTCCACCGATCAATCGCAATCACAGCAATCGGAGGCTGGCTGAGACCCTCGGCGTCCACCGGGACTCTGCAACTGGTCATCATCTTCACCGCGTGGTAGTGGCGCCGAACCACCGTAAATAAACTAATCGTCACCGGAATGAAAAGCAGAGTAATCCACGCGCCTTCCACAAACTTCGCGACTAGCACGACACAGGTGGTCACTCCGGTGACCAGCCCGCCCAGGCCATTTACCAGCATGCTCTTCAGCCAATGCGTGCCGCGATGCCTCCACCAATGCATCACCATGCCCGATTGTGAAAGCGTGAAAGCCAGAAACGCGCCGACCGCATAAAGCGGGATGAGTCGATCGGTAACCCCGCCGAAAAGAATGAGGACGCCGCCGCACAGCGCCGCCAGAATAACGATTCCATACGTATAAACCAGTCGCCTTCCGCGGTATCCAAAAACATGCGGCAGATAATTATTCTGCGCGATGGCGCGGCAGAGCCGCGGAAAATCCGCGAACGCCGTATTCGCCGAGAGCGACAAAACCACAAGAATCGACCCCATGGTCAGATAATAAAAAATGCCCTTGCCGAAAACCGCGCCCGTAAGCAGCGAGAGGACGCTCTGGTAGCCGGGAGCGCCCGGATCGGTGGCCGCGATTCCGTACACTCTTACCAGATAAGAAATTCCTGCCAGCATCACCGCCAGCAGAAAAATAATCACGGTGAGCGTGCGTTGCGCATTCTTCACCGTCGGTTCTTTGAAAGCTTTCACCCCGTTGCTCACCGCCTCGACGCCCGTCAACGCCGTGCACCCGCTGGCGAAAACCTTGAGCAGCAACCAGTAGCTTACGACCGCCGTCACCGGGGGAGGAGCCGGCAACGCCACAGCCGGCGTCGGACGTCCGCCGCTCATCAGCACCCGCACAATCCCGGCGACGATCGTAATGAGAATCGTGCCCACAAACAGATACGTAGGAATCGCAAACGCCGTCCCGGCCTCGCGCACGCCGCGGAGATTGAGAATCGTGATCACGATCAGAATCCCCACGCACAGCGATACCGTGTGCGGCAGCAAGGATGGGACCGCCGAAATCAATGCACCAACTCCCGCCGAAATACCCACCGCCGCGGTCAGAATGTAATCCGCAAGCAGCGCCGCCGCCGCCAGCAATCCCGCCGGCGCGCCCAGGTTGAACCGCGCCACAGTATAGGAGCCGCCACCCGAGGGATACGCCGCGATCGTCTGCCGGTAGGAAAAATACACGATCACCAGCAACGTGATGATCGCCGCGCTGATCGGCACGATATAGTGAACGCCCAGCAGCCCCAGGGGCATCAGAAGACTGAGTGCCGCTTCCGGCCCGTAAGCCGCCGAGCTCAGCGCATCAAGACCAAAAATCGGAATGCCCTGCGCCGGACCGATCTGCTCGGCGCGTTCGTCGCTGGTCGAGATCGGTTTTCCAACTACAAGATCAAGAATGTTCATCGGCGATCAAAGTTGTGCTTCAAACCAGATTAGCGAATCACTCGCACCGTCCAGCACGCCCCCGCGACCCGCTTTCTTCTTTCTTCGCGACCCTGCTTTTCTTTGCGATCTTCGCGGCTTTTCTTAGCGTCCTTAGCGGCTAAAAGCTTTTTCTCCAGCACCCAGAAAAACCGGCTCAGACTTGATATCATGGATTGTTCTCTTCTGGTAAGTGAATCGTAAGGCGGCGATCCGGCGCTTCTGCTGTCTGCCTGCCACGAAATTCCAGAAACTAAAATCTAGCTCAGGAGTTCACCCATGTCCGCACCCAGCCGCCGTCCCGAAATTCGCCGGCGCCGTACCCGCAACGAAAAAATCGTTCACCTGCGCAAGCGCCTGGCCGCGGCCAAAACCGACGCCGATCGCGACCGCTACACCGCCAAGCTACACAAACTCGCTGTCGGTTCTCCCGGCCAGCCGCTGCTCAAGTAGCGCCGGCTATCGAGCAACGGGAGTGCATTAGGCTTGATTTTCTTCGCGTCCTTCGCGGCTTTTCTTAGCGACCTTTGCGGTCAAAATCTCCCTGTCGCTGCTACCAGTGACGGATAGAATTCGGGTGAAAGCGCCAGCTAGGCCACACCGCTGCTGAGTTTCTCTGCTTCGCCCGAGGGAGATCTCGGGCTCGGCTGTTCGCCGCTTCCCGCCGCGCCACCCACCTGCCGGTAGACCTCCAGAATTCGCCGCACCGATTTCTCCCACGAAAATTTTCCCGCCTGCATGTAGCTGCGTTCCTTCATCCGGTCGCGCAGGCCTTGATCGAGCAGAACGCGGCGTAACGCCCGCATAATTTCAAACACGTTCTCCGGATTCACTAGCACCGCCGCGTTTCCTACCACCTCCGGCAACGACGACACGTTCGACGTCACCACCGGCGTCCCGTGCGCCATCGCCTCCAGCGGAGGCAGCCCGAATCCCTCATACAGCGACGGAAACACAAATATCTTCGCCGCGTCATAAAAAATTCTCAGGACATCGTCCCCGATAATGATCAGCTTAAGGTCGGGATACGCTCCTTCCTTTTCCAGTTCGCCCTTCAACGCCGAGAACGCTTCAATCATGCGCACAACATTCTTGTGCGCGCTCACCCGCCCTGCGTATAGCAAAAAGGGATACGTCACCTGATACCGCTTCGCAATCAATTCCCGGTCAGCCGCACTCGCATGCCCGTGCAGAAAACGCTCATCAATGGCGTTGTACACGACTTCGATGCGTTCCGATGGAATCCCAAACAGTTTTTCCATTTCCGTCTTGGTGAAATTCGAAACCGCAAAAATCCGCGCCGCGCCCCATAGCACCCGCCTGGTTAGCTGAAAGTGAATCGATCGCCACAGGCTGTTTCGCTCCCGGCCGAGCGACATGTGTTCCAGCATGTCGTGCACCGTCATCACATAAGGACAGGGCAGGGCGCGCGGCACCGAGAAAACATTGGGCACATGCAGCAGGTCACAGTTGAGCCGCCGCAGAACCGCGCGGAATTCCCACCACCCCTTCACCGAACGCTCCGGTTGGTGAAGCGGGACACCATGAAAATTAGGCGGCAGAGCGCCGATTTCCTCGACCTTGGCGGAAGGCCCGATCAGCAGATATTTATTCTCGCGGTCCAGTCGCCCCAGCGTCCGCACCACATTGCGGATATAAGTCCCTACACCAAATTCCGTCATCCGCCGGACATCAATGGCAATCTTCACGGAAGGAATTTAACCACAGAACCCAAGCGGAAATACAAAATGAATAATGAGGGATCGGACGGGGACCGGAGATCAAGCCAAAAAAGCTTGTCTTCCTGAGCGAAGTTGCCGATCGCAAAGCGAACGACAAACGCAGTCAAAGGACCCCGTGCCAGCCTGCGCCACCAGCGGCCTCACGAGGAGTTTCAACTACAGCCCTCGGGAGAGAATGCAAGGTGCCATCGAGAGCGTGTAAGCGAAATGGAAAGGACCCAGCACTTCCGCAAACGGAACCGCCCGCGGCGCCTACGTCCTGACTTCCGCCTGCGCTCTCGCCCTGCGCCCCGCATACAACGGAAACGATTCGCAAAGTTCCAGCACCTGCCCGCGCACTTTGCCCGCCACGCCGGCGTCGGCGCGATGCAACAGCACTTCGGCGATCCAGCGCCCCACCTGCCGCATCTCGCCCTCCTTCATGCCGCGCGTGGTCAGCGCCGGAGTGCCAATCCGCACGCCGCTAGGCTTCATCGGCGGATTTGTGTCGAACGGAATCGCATTCTTGTTCACCGTGATCGCCGCGTCGCCCAGCGCTTTTTCGGCCTCGCTCCCTAGCATCCCTTTCGAGAAAACGTCCACCAGCATCAGGTGCGTGTCCGTCCCGCCGGAAATAATCCGGAATCCTTCCTCCGCCAGAGTCTGCGCCAGCACTTTCGCATTCGCGACAACTTGCGCCGCGTACTCGCGAAATTCCGGCTGCATCGCTTCGTGAAAGCACACCGCCTTGGCCGCCATGATGTGCACCAGCGGTCCGCCCTGCATCCCCGGAAACACCACTTTATCAATCGCCGCTCCAAACTCAGCCTTCGAAAGGATCATCCCCGCGCGCGGCCCGCGTAATGTTTTATGGGTCGTCGAAGTAACAATATGCGCGTGCGGCACCGGTGAAGGATGCGCCCCGCCCGCCACCAGCCCCGCAAAGTGCGCCATGTCGACCAGAAAGAGCGCGCCCACTTTGTCCGCAATCCGCCGCATGCGCGCAAAATCAATAATCCGCGGATAAGCGCTGCCCCCGCCGATAATCAGCTTCGGGCGCTCCTGCTCTGCAATTCTTTCCAGCGAGTCGTAATCAATCGTCTCCGTCTCTTTGGTCACGCCGTAAGGAATAATTTTGTATGTCTTCCCCGAAAAATTCAGGTGATGTCCGTGCGTCAGATGTCCGCCATGCGCCAGGTTCAAGCCAAGAATAATATCGCCCGGCTGCAGCACCGAGGCGTAAGCTTCCATGTTCGCCTGCGATCCCGCGTGCGGCTGCACGTTCGCGTGCTCGGCGCCAAATAATTGCTTCGCGCGGTCTCGCGCCAGGTTCTCCACCACGTCAGCAAACTCGCAGCCGCCGTAATAGCGCTTGCCGGGATATCCCTCCGCATACTTATTGGTAAACACCGAACCCGCCGCTTCCAGCACGGCCTCGCTCACAAAATTTTCCGACGCAATCAGCTCAAGCCCTTCGTGCTGGCGCCGTTCTTCGTTGTCAATCGCCGCCGCAATCTGCGGATCGTTTTCGTACAGCGGCAAGTACATTCGCGTAGAAGAATTCATCATGTCGATTTCCTAAGGCCTCTCGTAAACGTTCGGATCATGACGTTCCATGTATCGCTCCGGAAACTTCACCGCCGTGAACCCCACCTGCGCGTAGAGCCCGTGAGCATCTCGGGTCGTAAGAATCCAGCGCCGTAAATTCTGCAGCGCAGGATGCTGCGTGATGCACTCCATCAGCCATTTGCTCAACCTGCGCCCGCGATGCGGTTCCAGCACAAACACATCACCCACATAAGCGATGGTCGCAAAGTCGCTGATCACGCGGGCGAAGCCCACCTGCGCGCCATTCTCATCATAAACGCCAAAGCACAGCGACCGCGCATTCGACCGTTCCACAACCTCGCGCGGAATTCCCCGGGCCCAATAACAGTTCGTCAGGAAATTGTGGATCACATCCAGATCAAGCCGCGCAGGATCGGTGCTGATCAAGAATTCGCCGCGCCGCTGCTCGACGATCTCGTTCCTAACGTTGCTGGCAGGCTCAGATTCCACAACCACATTTTACCTGCTACGGTGCGCCCACACGGGAGATATAAAGCCGGAAAAATGCCTCCGCATCCGAATCGAGGCAAACCTGCGCGTTCGGAGCGCCGTTCTCCGGCCGCGTGAAGCCCTTGTCATCCACGCGAATCCGCATCGCCTGCACCGGACAAAGTTTCGGATTCAAAATGTAAGCTACCGTCATCACATCGAAAAGCGTCGGCGTTTCCTGCCCCCACTCGTGGTAAAGCAGCGTTAGCGCATCGGTCAGTGGCGTCCCCGACTGAAACAAAATCGCCCGCCGCACCTCGTCCAGCTTCAATTGCGTCGAATCGAGCGGCATCACATACAGCGGCACACCCGAAGCGAAAAGTTTCTGCGCCGAAGGAATATCGTTCAAAATATTCCATTCCGCCTGCGGCCCATGCGGTGGAAAATATCCCATATCGCCGTAGCCGCGATAAATCGATCCGCCCATCAGCACCACCCGTCGCAGCTTGCGAAAAGTTTCCGGATCCTTATCGATCGCAGCCCCTACGTTCATCAGCGGCCCGATCGCGACCAGCGTAATCTGTCCCGGATAGCGTCGGATCTGCTCCAGAATAAAATCCACCGCATTGGGATGCGACACCCGCGCGAAGTGTGCGCCCTCAGCATAGCGCCGCTGCGTGAAATGATCGTTGGCGGGAGTGCGCGTAGGTGAACCGACAGCAACAGGAATATCCAGCCGGTTAACTTCCCCGAGCAGCCGGTCCACCAGCTTGGCGCGAGTTTCTGTATCCCCGAAAGTCGTGGTAATGCCGAGAATCTCCAGCTCCGGACTGCGCAGCGCAAGCGCAATAGCAAACGCATCATCCACATCGTCGCCAACATCGGTATCAATAATGATTTTGTCGCCAGCTTTCTCTGGCCCTATTTCTGGAACGCTCATCGTTACCGATTGTGCCCGGCTGCAAACAGAAAGCAAGCTCGCGAGCCCAAAGAGCCCGACTCCCAACCAGGTAATGACTCCGGCGAATCTGGAAATGGCCGTCACCTTTTTGTCTCAGTCAAACGCCGTCCGCAAAAACGACGCCAGTTGCCATCCGTCCATATAACTATAGGGTGCCTCGCCCATCGTGTAGTGCCCGCAAGGCAGCACCACCACTTTATGGTCCAGCCCGTGCCGCTCGAATTCCGCCACCACATCGCGCGAAAGTTCCGGCAAAAAAGTCAGATCATACTTCGCATAAACGATAAGCGACTTCCGCGGCCACCGCGAGAACTGATTGAAATACGCCATCGGACTCACCGCCAGCCATGATTGCCGCAGTGTCTCCAGCGTAATCTGCGACTCGATCCCCTGCCGGATATGCCGCGTCGATTGCCCATGCCACACCACATCCGCAACATAAGTGGACGCATGATTAAACGCAGCCACGCGAATCCGCGGATCATGCGCCGCCGCAATAAACGCATAGCACGATCCCAGGCTCGTGCCCACAATCCCGAGCCGGCTGTAGCCTTGCTGCTCCAGCCAGTCGAAACAACAGCGAATATCAACCACGCCCTGCCGCACAGCATCCAGCGTTCGCCCAATATTGGCGGAGACCGCATAATCCGCGCGACTTATCTCCGCCGGCATGCGGATATCGTGATAAGGCATGCTCAGCCGCAGCACGGAAATGCCCAGCATGTTCAGCACTTTGCACAAACTCACATAGGCCACCGCGTCCGCATTCCAGTGCGGCAACAGAACAAGGGCGCGCCGTCCCCGTGCCGGAAACCAGCGCGCATTCACCAGATTGTTTTCCGGATAAGGCGTTTTCACCGGCGCAGTAAAACGCAAAAACTGCGCGAACGTTCCCTTCACCTTCGCCTCAAGCTTCGGATCAGGAACTTCGCGCGTAGAAAAAACTTTCACCTCGCGCTTCTCCAGCCTGAAGTCGGTCGGCGGCGTGTAAGAATAAAACTCATCGCTCGCCGCCACGATCCGACGGTTGAAATCCACAAAGAATTTCGCCGGATCATCCACCGCCTGCCCTGGACGCGTCCCGTTGCGGCAAGGCCAGTCCCGCGCCCACTCCACGCCCCACTCCAGCGGACGCACCACGCGGTTATTGTCCACCGATGTAAGCCGGTGCTCCCAGTCATACATCCATTGTGCATAGCGAGAAGCTGCGTAGCGAGAATGTGCGTAGCGAGAAGGCATGGGTCAACCTCCTAGTCTAACAAGCGGAGACGGCATGTTTAGGAATGATGCAGTCAACGGTCGCAATTAGCAGTTAGCACTTGGCATTTGGCCGTTGAGTGGTGGCCACCAAAAAATTATGGAGACAAGAAGACGGTTTTACTTCTGCAGTCTGACCCTAGCCCCTGACCCCAGACCACTGCTTCTTAGCTCCCGTACTTCCTCGGCACCCTCTTCGAAATGTTGCAGAGAATTTCATAAGGACTGCTGTTCGCAAGCGCAGCGTGTTCCAGTGCATCCACGCTGAGCCCGTCAACAGAACCGAGCAGAACAACTTCATCTCCGACCGCAATGCCGGGAATGCCCGTCACATCGGCCAAAGTCAGGTCCATCGAAATGCGGCCCACGATCGGCGCATAGTGGTCGCGTACAATCACACGTCCGCGGTTGGATAGCTGCCGGTTATACCCGTCGGCGTACCCCACCGGCAGCACCGCAACATGCGCCGGCGCCTTTGTCACATACGTTGCGCCGTAACCGAGAGCCTGGTCGCCCGGAAAACTCCGCAGAGAAAGAATGCGCGTCTTCCAGGTAAGAATCGGTTTCACCGGCAAGCGCAACGTGCCGCCGCTCACTTCGCGCCCGGCGCGCTGAAACGGCAAATAATATCCGTAGAGCGCAATGCCCGGCCGCACCATGCTATGCACGTTCACCGCGTTCCGGTTCATACTGCCCGGCGCTTCGCGGCGTGAGATGACCGCGCCAGTATTCGCGACGTGCACAAACGTCGGAGTCATCCCGGCATCGCGAACCATGCGCCGCGCTTCTTCGAACTTGTGCAGTTGGTCCGCTACCGAAGGCGCGTCCAGAATTTCGGACGACGCCAGGTGAGTCGACAATCCTCCCAGCTTCAGGTGCTTCGCCGCCTGCAACGCCGCCAGCACTGCGGGCAGTTCCCCGACAGCAACGCCGAGCCGCCCCATGCCAGTATCCACTTTCAAGTGCACGGCATGACGCGCCTCGCCCAAAGCCGCAGCCGCCTTTTCCATCGCCTCGATATGCCAGGGCTCCCACACCGTCGGAGTCAGGCGCAGCCGCACAATCTCACTTTCTTCGCCGCGCCAGAATCCAGTCATCAAAAGAATGTCCGCCTGAACGCCCGCCTCGCGCAGCGGAATTGCTTCGTCAAGCGATGTCACTCCCAGCCAGCTCGCGCCTTCTGCCTCGAGCGCCCGCGAGCACTCCACCGCGCCGTGTCCGTAAGCATCCGCCTTCACCACCGCGCACACCGTCACCCCCGCTCCCACGTGCTTCTGCACGGCGCGAAAATTTTCCCGCAACGCCGCGAGAGACACTTCCGCCCATGTAGGACGCGTCGCCACGCGGCTCAAAATTTCTGTAGTGGTTGCCACTTTCGCGATTATAGCGGCAGAGACCGGCGCCTCCAGGTTACGCCGGGGCTACTCCCGTCCGGACCACGAACGCCCGGGGCGAACGGGAAGGGCGCGAATTCACTCGTGCCGTCACCCGTCCCAACCGATCGGCGCTTCAGCGCCTGAGGCAATCCGGCCCTCGTTCTGTTCGTTTTTCGTAACAATTCTCCCGTGCGTGCGCCGCTCCGCCGTTTTCGTTCTAGCATCAGGCTCCCTCCCCCCTTCTCTCTGCCGCTGGCGACGCAAGTCGCCAGCGGCTCGGTTTGCTGCGGGAGAATCTCCCCCTAAGCTCAACCCATGTGGGGACGGGCACTCTTGCAAGCCTGCCCTGAGCGACGTCGAAGGGTCCGCCGAGCGCAGCTCGGCTCTTGACTTTCTGGTTTTGATTTTCTGGTTTTTGACTTTTGCGGTTTGACGCTTCGTGGCTTTTCTCTTTTGTGTAAGGGAGCGCTTTCGCGCTGCGATCCTCGCACGGCCTCGCATGCGGCGTTAGCCGCTGAAATTAAGCTTCGAGGCCCACGTGGCAAACGCGCCCCACCAGATAATCGGAGGAGCCCTTGCCTTCATCCATAGCAATCACTTCGATGGGATGCGTCTGGCTATGCGGACGCAGGATCAGATGGTTGCCCGCGACTTCCACGTACCTCACCGTACAGGTTCCGTCCTTGCGCACGGCGTAGAGATTGAACTCGCCCTTGCGGTAGGGCTTGAGCGAGTTGTAATGCCGGTCGAGCAGCAGGGTCGCTCCCGGCGTCAGCCGCGGATACATGCTCACGCCGTCGTGGCTGTCGACTTTGATCAACACGAACCGCTCCCAGCTCCCGCGGCCGCCTTCGCTCTCCGCGCGCAGCTTGCGCAGGAAAGTTTTTTTGAATTTCAGGATCTTCTTCACGTTCATGCTGGCGATCAGGGGCTGGGTCGCGGCGACCGTCCCGTCGACTTGCAGGATGTTTTCGAACTCATCGCCGCTCGGCGGCAGGATCGAGGCGCGCTTGTTCACCTCGGCGGGATCCAGCAGGTCAAGCACCGAAAGATGTTGCACCGCAATGACTTTGTCCATCCCTTCCAGGCTCAAACCACGCTTCCGGTTCAGGAAGTTGGAGATGTGCGCCTGTTTGAATCCGGTTTGTTGCGCAAGTCTCAGCCCGGTTAATTCGTTGGCCTCGATGCGCTCCCACAGAATCTTGCGGAGATTTTCTTGCAAGACGCGGAATTTCATAGCTTTGGAGTATAGCACCGGTGTCCATAGCAGACGCTCATTTAGAGCGTTTTCCACAGGCCGTTTGGTAGCTCAACCTTGACTGAGGAAATTACCAGCTATACCATCGCGCAGCATCAAACACATTTCCGGTTCAGGGATGAAGAAGTGATGAGCAACGGAGACATCGTCAA
>JBEKDY010000062.1:0-18501 GCA_050014115.1 Candidatus Sulfotelmatobacter sp.
TTCTCGCCCATCAACGCCCAGCGCCCACTGGCCTCCCAGAGCTCGCGGGGATGCAACACCGGCAAATAAAACTCCTGCCCGATCCGGTCCATCTCCTGCCGGACGATGCCCATGATCTTGTTAAACGAGCGATTCCCGAGAAACAGATACGAGTAAATCCCTGCCGCCAGCTGCCGAATATACCCAGCCCGCACCAGAAACTTGTGGCTGGCCACTTCGGCATCGGCCGGCGCCTCGCGCAGGGTAGGAATGAACAGTTGTGACCATCGATGCATAAGTTTTGAGTCCCGAGTCCCGAGTCGCGAGTGCCGAGTGCAGGCTGCTCGCTGATCTCTCAGGTGAGTTGATTGTTGAATGAATTATTGTAGCAGCGACTTTCTTCGACCGGCCTTGACACTCGGGACTCGCGACTCGCGACTCGGGACTCAGACCAGCTCCGTTCCCCACAAATCATGCAGATGCACAATCCCCCGCAGCTTCCCACGTCCATCCACCACCATCAGTGACGTAATCTTCTTCTCCTCCATCAACGCCAGCGCCGTCGCCGCGAACTCATCCGCAGCAATCGTCTTCGGATCGCGAGTCATGGCCTCGCCCGCCGTCAGGTCGAGCACATCTTTCCCGCGCTTCTCCAGCAGCCGACGCAAATCTCCGTCGCTGACGATGCCCACCAACTTCTCACCCTGCACCACGGCGGTCACGCCCAGCTTCTTGCGCGACATTTCATAAATCACGTCCGGCATCTTCGTCTGCGGCGAAACCCGCGGCAGAGCATCACCCGAATGCATCAACGATTCCACCCGCGCCAGGCGCTTCCCCAGTTTCCCTCCGGGATGCAGATTGGCGAAATCTTCTTCCTTGAACCCGCGCTTCTCGCTCAACGTGACGGCCAGCGCGTCGCCCAGCGCCAACATCGTTGTCGTCGAAGCCGTAGGCGCCAATCCCAGCGAGCAAGCCTCCTGCGCGATCGAACAATCGAGCGTGACGTCCGCAGATGCCGCCAACGTAGAGATTCCTCCTGACCCGGGTGCCCCATTTCTCGCGCGCCCTTTGCGCGAGAAGTGGGGATTTTCCCGGCCCTTTGTCACCACAGAGGCTGCCCCACCCCTTGCACTTTTCGAAGAGCCTGCCCTGAGCTTGCCGAAGGGGTGGATATTCCGAGCGTGAGCGTCCGCACAAATCTCATCTCCGGTCATGGCAATCAGCGGAACCCGCAGCCGCTTGATGTTTGCCAGCAGCGCCAATATCTCCTCCGTCTCTCCGGACGCCGACAACGCCAGCACCACATCCCCGCGCACCACCATCCCCAAATCGCCGTGCAACGCATCCACAGGATGGAGATACAGCGCCGGAGTTCCCGTCGAACTCAGCGTGGCCGCAATCTTGCGCGCGATCAAGCCGCTCTTCCCCATACCGGTGACCACCACGCGCCCCGCACAGGAAAACATCAAATCCACTGCGCGCTGAAAAGCCGCCGCCATCGGACCGCCAATCCGGTCCGCCAGCGCCCGCAGCGCCTCCGCCTCAATCCGCACAACGTTCTCGCCAATACGTTTCATCGCAAGCGTTTCACTTCAAGGAGAGCATTCATGAAAAACAGAAAGGATGTTAGCACGCGCGTGGAAGAGCGGGCTTCAGGCTTCGGCTATCGGGCTTCAGCCAGCCAAGGATTCCGCCGCTCTTGAGAGGTTTCGCAAATCCGGAGATTCACGAACCAAATTTCGATTGAAGGTATTCGCTGAAGCCCGATAGCCGAAGCCCGAAGCCCAGCCCGGCAAGCCGCTCTCTAAAAATGGTCCTCAGCGCCGGCCGGCGGCGCCAACGGCTTCTGCCCCAGCACCGCCAGCCCCTTGGCCTGGATGATCCGGTCCCACGGCCCCGCCTGCCAGTTGTCTCTGATCTTCGCCGGATGCTGCCACGGCGGCAGCGCCACCATCAGGTTCTTCGCCGTTGAATGAATGTAAGGTTCATACATCGACCGCAACTTCGACAGCTTCTGCTGCGCCGCTTCGCCTCCACGCAATTTCAATCCCACTGCCGCCAGCGTATCCCGCACCATGTTGAAATCAGCGTCCGGCAGCCGCTCCGGCGCCAGCGGATCGTAGCGTGCGTTCACCACCTGCGCCAGGTCCACGGCCGCATGCCGCGCCATCGCGAATGTCAGCCGCGCCTGCCCGGGATGAATCCCCTCAATTCCCGTAATCACCAGCGACGTCACGTCGAGCATGGTCAGCAGCGCGCCCAGCCACGACTGGTTGCTGTGCTGCGAACGAAAAAAACTTAGCACCGGATAAGAAATTCCGCTCTCCAGCAACTCTCCCGCCCAGCGCTCCCAGTCTCGCAAAATTTCGTCGAGAACGATTTGCTCGATAGCGGGGTTCTCTGAACTTCCCGCCAGCCGCACCAGCAACTCGGTCGCGGTCGGAGGCGATCCCGCGCGCGCGTCCAGCATCGAAATCTGAATCTCGCGCCGCGAAAACGATGCGTACACCACCGGCAGATACCCGATCACTACGCCAAGAAACGCAAATCCCATCCCAGCTTCCACTACCGATAGCGCCCGCGCCAGCCCCGAAGTGGGCAAAATGTCGCCGTAGCCCAGCGTGAAAAACGTCTGGCCACTATGGTAGAGAATCCTTCCAAAAGTAATCGGCTCGCCGCTGAGCTGTTCGTGCCCGCCAATGCCATACTGCAGCAGGGCAAAGCCCACGATCAGGGTCGCCGCCCAAAACGCCAGCAGCATGATCAGCGAGAGCGGCCCGAAATATCCCAGAAAACTCTGCTGCCGCGAAGCCGTGCCAATGCGTTTCGCGATCGCCTTCCAGGGCAGCCAGGTGCGCCGGTAAAACCACGCCGTGAGCCGGAAGTGTCGCGTAACCCGCCGCGGCAGCACCACCGTCTCAAACGCATCCAGCAACACCACCAGGATGATGATGATCCCGAAAATAGCCGCGACCACGCTGCCGTGATGGTTCATGTGGAATGTTCTTAGACCGGGCTTCGGGCTTCAGCTATCGGGCTTCGGCCTCCAGCTTCCGGGTTTTGACGGGTGCCCCATTTCTCGCGCGTTCTTTGCGCGAGAAGTGGGGATTTCACTTCGGGCTTCAGGCTTCGGCCGCCGGGCTTCAGCCAACCTACGAGTGAAGCCTTTAACCAAAATCGCAAAAAACACCGCCGCCCCCCCGAGAAGTCAGCACTCGCTCCTCTTCGCTCCCTTTTGCATTAAAAGCTTTCTGCCGGAAGTCCGAAGGGTTTAGCCGAAGCCCGAAGCCAGCCCTATTGCGGCTTCGGCGCCGGCGTCTGCGGCGTCGCCGGCGTCTGCGTCTGTCCCGCCGCCGGTTTCGTCGTTGTCGAAGTCCCCGCGGGCCTGGCGGCCGGCTTGGTCACCGGCTTTTTTTTCACCACTGGTTTCTTCGCCGGCTCGTTATCGTCCACCACAGTTTTCTTCGGAGGCGCCACCGGAATCGCCGCCTGTGCCGTTTTCAAATCAGACCGCAGCCGCACAATCTCCGCTTCCTTCGCCGTCGCCAGATTTTCCAGCCGCTCCGCCAGTGCCTTGCGCGTGCCTTCAAAACTTTTCAAATCGTTGGCCAGCGCCTGAAAATCGTCCTTCGATCCAAACGCTCCCGTTTCCTCCACCACGCCGCCAAGTACGTCATATAACGCATCCAGGTTGCGGTAGAGATTGAAGGTCGCCGGCACATCTTCCGGCGCGGCCCGTAGCTTTTCAACAATTGCAGGGAGCGCGTTCTGCAGATTGCGCAGAATCGAATCCACATTGCCCAGCGCCTGCTTCTTCGTCCCCGCATCGGTTTTCCAACGCTCGATGCGAAGATTCGTCAGATCCCCCTGCGCCGCTTTCGACGTCGTCTCCAACTGCGTCAGCAGCCCGTTCACTTGCGTCACCGACGCGTAGGAAACCGGAGCTCCCTGCGCCGACGCCACCGTTCCCTGCACCGAATACTGCGCAGACGAGGCTGCCGCGCCCGGCGCAGCGCTGTTCGATGCAGTAGAAGTCGGAGCAGCAACATGCGACGCAGCCGCGTTCGACTGAGCAGCGATCGACTCAGTCACGTTTGGCGCAGTCACGTTCGACGCAGTGACGCCCGGCGCAGCCAGCTGCCCCAGCCGACCCGTCGCCACAAAAGCCGCAGGCAGTGCAACGGCAGGAATCACAAGCGCAGCGACCAGCACGAGGACCGCGCCAGCGAACTGAACCGCGAGGCTGCCCAATTGAGTACCCAAGAAGATGCCCGAAAAAACAGAAGTTCGCTTCATTTTCTCCGCAGAGTGGCGATTTCGTGCACCAGCATACTACAAGCCACCCCATCGACGGATAGTGAGCAGTCTGTCCATGCGCATGCCACAACTTTTCGGCGTCCTGCCGAGCGTTAGCGGTTTTTCACGAAAGCGGAAGCCTGAAAGTCGCAGCCCGAAGCCCACCTTACGACCGCAGCGTCCAGAACCACGCGAGGGTCAACGCGATCATCACGGCCGTGGTCAACCACGCTACCGCGTTGAAAAGGCGCGTGTTCACGTACTCGCCCATAAGTTCTTTCTTGTTGATCAGCAACAACATAAAAATCAGAACAAACGGCAGAACCACTCCGTTGACCACCTGCGACAAGACCGCGATTTTCAGCAGTGGCAGTCCCGGAATCAACACCACGGCTCCGCCAGCCGCAATCAGCAGCGTATAGAGCCAGTAGAATGCCGGCGCTTCGCTGAACTTTTGCCCCACGCCAGACTCGAAACCGAGGCCCTCGCACACGGTATAGGCCGTGGACAGCGGCAGAATCGAAGCTGCGAACAAAGATGCGTTAAATAGCCCGACCGCAAACAGAATATAGGCGTAATCCCCTGCCAGCGGCTTCAGCGCCTGGGCCGCATCCGCCGCGAAGCGAATGTCGTGCACTCCGTGGACATATAGCGTGGCCGCGCACGCCACAATGATGAACCAGGCCACCACATCCGTAAAAATGCACCCCGTAACCACATCCAGCCGCGAAGCCTTGAATCCACGCTTGGTGACGCCTTTTTCCACGATCGAAGATTGCAGGTAAAATTGCATCCAGGGGGCGATGGTGGTGCCGACAACTCCAATCACCATATAGAGATAGGCCTGATCGCGAAAGGACGCCAACTTCGGCAGCGTGACCGTGGCAATCATCGCGCCTTTCCACGCGGGATGGGCCAAAACTCCGGCGACAATGTAGGTGATATAGAAGAACGACGCGGCTAGAAATACTTTTTCGACGCTTTTGTACTGTCCTTTCACCACAATGAGCCACACGATCACGCAACACACCGGCACGGTCGCGAATCGCGAAAGGCCGAAAAGTTCGAGGCTGGTCGCTATCCCTATGAATTCAGTGACGATGTTGCCGAAGTTGGTGATCAGAATGCCGATCATCATGAAAAACGTGATCCGAAACCCGTACTCTTCGCGAATCAGGTCGCTCAGCCCCTTACCGGTGACGGCGCCCATGCGAGCGCACATTTCCTGCACCACGATCAGGGCGAGAGTGATCGGGATCATGGTCCACAGCAGGAGATGTCCGAATTGAGCCCCGGCGGAGGAATAGGTCAGGATGCCGCCGGCATCATTGTCGACGTTTGCGGTAATGAATCCCGGTCCGACTACGGCAAGGAAGAGCAGAATCCGGATCTTCGAGCGTCTCAGAAACTTCATGCGCACATTTCGCAAACATAGGGATGGAACACACTGCCGCTGCAAACGACGCCACAGAATAAACGCACTCGCGCGCTAAGGCCAAAGAAAAAGCGGTTGATCAGCAGAAAAAGATGGAAGGATGAACCCGTGTGCTCAACGGAGAAGGAAAAGTGGCAGCCGGTGGCCGAGACTATTCATGTCGTAAAGCCTCCATCGGCTCGACTCTTGAAGCCCTCATAGCAGGAACCCATCCCGCGAGCAAAGCGACACCCAGCAGCAAGACGGCCGCTCCGACCAGTGAAGCCGGATCGGTTGGTTGCAATCCGTACAGCATGGACTTCAGTAGTTGCCCGAGCCCTAGAGCAACCGCAACTCCCACCGTAACCCCCACGGCAGCAAGCCAACCCGCTTCCTTTAATACCATGCCTCGAACCTGCCTGCGCCGCGCACCCAGTGCCAGACGAATTCCAATTTCGTTGGTCCGCTGTGAAACTGCGTACGCCATGATTCCGTAGATCCCCACGCAAGCCAGGGCAAGTGCGAGAATCCCAAACGCCGCGGTCAGGCTGGCGAAGACGCGCTGCTGCGAAATGGTGGCGTCAATCTGCTGCCGCTGGGTCCGAACATCCATCAATGGCAAATCGCGATCGATGTCCCGCACGACTGCCCGCAGCGAGGGCACAATCGCGTCGGGCTTTAGCCTCGTTCGCACGATGTAGGTGGCGCCGCCGATATCCTTCGATTGCCGGTAGAGATCAAAATGGAGTGGTGGCGTCTCCTGCTGCAGATTTGAATAGCGTGTGTCGGCGGATACGCCAACAATCTCGAGCCAACTCCGGTTCTTCGAATCGGCGTCGTCCATGGTGAAGCGACGGCCAATCGGATTCTGGTTGGGGAAGTACTTCCTCACCAGAGCTTGATTGACAATCGAGAACCGCTGCGGCGCCTCGACGTCCTGTGCCGTGAAGTTTCGTCCCGCAACCATCGGAATCCCCATCACCGACAGGTAATCCTGACCGACCGTCGACTGCATCGCGCCGGAGCCTTCTCCGTGTGGCTCGTTTGTCTTTGGCGCCCCTTCCACGTGGAAGTCGGACTCCGATACCGAATTTGCCAGCAGAGGAATGTCCGTCAGTGTTACGCCCTCGACGCCAGGAACCTCACGCAATGCCTTCTCGACCCGCGCATGGAGCGCGACATCTTTCGGCGCGGGATATTGTTTGCTCGGCGGATTAAGGTCGAAGAGCACGAGGTCGTCGGCGCGAAAGCCCACATCGACTGCATTCAAATTGATCAGAGTCCGCACGAAGAGACTTGCGCCGACCACCAGCAGCGTCGAGAGCGCGATCTGGAAAGCCACAATCGTTCGTCCGCTCCAACTCTTGCGCTGTTTCGAGGAGCCCTTGCCGCCATCTTTGATTGCCGTACCGATTTCGGCTCGAGTTGCATTCCACGCTGGGGCAATGCCGAAAAGCACGCCGGTCGCCAGGGTAACGCCGGCCGTAAAGCAGAACACCTTCCAATCGAAAGGCACGTTCATACCCTCGCGCTCCCAGGAATTCAGCAGCAATTTCGGTAGAGCGGTCCGTGCGAGGTAGCCCAATAATAGCCCGGCCGCTCCGCCAATCGCCGCGAGCATCAGGCTCTCCGTAAGAACCTGGCGCAGTATTCGGCTGCGTCCTGCCCCAAGCGCCAGGCGCACACTCATCTCTCGCTGTCTCGCCGACGAACGCGCCAGCATCAGGTTCGCGATATTGGCACATGCAATCAGGAGTACGAAGCCCACGACTGCCAGCAGTACATGCATCGGCTGTGCGAACTCCCTGCCTTCGGAATTCAATCCGCGGCTGCCGTCTTCCAACACCAGTCGCGGCATCGTGTCGTCTTTTGCAACCGTCATGGTGGCATGAATGGCGGCGCTGAGTGCGACGTTCAAGGCCGCCTGAGCCCGCTCCAAAGGCACACCCGGCTTCTCCCGTGCCATCAACTGCACCCACCAAAGATCTCTGCTGGAAAGCAATGGACCGCTCCGCCCCAACTCGCCTTTGACCAGCGGAATCATCGACAGCGGCATGAATATATCGGCAGAATTCTGCACGCTCATCGCTCCGGTAAATGTCCGCGGATTCACGCCAATCACCGTGACCGGAGTCATGTTGACGGTAATCACCTTCCCGACCGCATCCGGAGCCTTCCCGAATGCTCGCTCCCACAACCCCTCACTGATCGTCGCTACCGCGCCGGCTCCGGGCGCCTGGTCATCAGAAGGCAGAATAGACCGCCCGAGTGCAGGTCGTACGCCCATCTGCCCGTACAAGTTGCCCGAGACCAATTCCAACCGGACAGCCTGCGCCGAACCCTCAATGGTGGCGTTTGCTTGAATGTTTTCCTTGAAGGCGAAGATCTCGCCGAGCCCATGGTTCTCTCTCCGCAATTGCTCGTAGATCGGATACGTGAATGAGTCGTAGCGATATCCTCCACCCGGAACCGGGTACCGGCTTCCCCAGGAAGAATGCACGGCGCTGTGCTCGCCTCCGACAACCGTCAACAGACGCAGTTGCTCAGGATGTGGGACGCCGAGCTGCGCGTAGAGGAGTTGATTGGCCACAGAAAAGATCGATGTATTCGCCCCGATGGCGAGCGCCAACGACACCACGGCAATCGCCGTAAACCCGGGGCTCTTCCGCAGAACACGCGCCCCATATTGCAGGTCGCCCCACAGATCATCCCACCAGCGCAACCCCACGGAAGCCCTCACGGCATCCTTGTGGGATTCGATGCCGCCGAACTCGATGCGCGCACGCCGCGTGGCTTCAGCCGCGGGAACGCCACCCCGCACCAGGTCCGCGGCATAACTGTCGATATGAAAACGCACTTCCGCCTCCAGGTCGGTTTCGAGGCGCTGGCGCTTCACCATCCACTTCAGCCAGGAACGAAGGCGCGCCAGAAAGTTCATATTTCCTCCGGCGTCGTACGCAGAATGCCGGCGATCACCGACGCCATGTGATTCCACTTTTCGGTCTCCGACTGGAATTGGCGCTTGCCGGCTGCGGTCAAGCGATAGAACTTCGCTTTACGATTGTTGTCAGATTCGCCCCATTCACTGGTGATCCAGCCCTGGTGCTCCAGCCGGTAGAGAGCCGGGTAAAGCGACCCTTGCTGGATCTGCAATTGCTCGCCAGATATCTGTTGAATTCGCAGTAGCACGCCGTAGCCATGCAACGGGCCAAGCGACACCGCTTTGAGGATCAGCATGTCCAAAGTGCCTTGCAAAAGATCGATCGGCTTGCCCACAATCTCTCCTTGTCTGTCTAGGAGACAATATCAACACACTCCTAGAGTGTCAAGGAGAGTGCGCTGCAGGGGATCCGTCCAGAGCCCGGTTTGCTTACAACTTTGCGCGGAGCATGCTGATTACGTCGTCGGAGGTGATTACGCCGGTCAGTTTGTTGTGCTCGTCGACCACGGGCATCATCAGGAGGTTGTATTTGTCGAAGAGCTCGGCGACTTCGTTTTCGCCGACGCCTTCCTGACTCCGTATGAGCGGTTCCTGAGTTAGCGACAGCATGGGAGTAGTTGGATCCGCGAGGACAATTTTGGCCAGGGGCACGGCGCCCACCAGGGTTCCGTGGGAGTCGACCAGGTAGATGGTACTGACGGCTTCTACTCCGCCTTCGAAATGGCGCATGGAGTCGACTGCGTTCTGGACGGTGGCCGACACCGGCAGCGCAAGGAACTCGGTGGTCATGCGGCCGGCGGCGGTTTCTTCTCCGTGTTCGAGCAGTTCGACGACATCCTGGCGTTCTTCGGGTTCCATCTGCACCAGGATTTGTTCGGTGCGATCTTCTGACAGGTCGCCGAGCAGGTCAGCGGCGGCGTCGGGGCGCATTTCCTCGACGATGTCGGCGGCGCGGCCGGAATCGAGCGATTCGACGATCGACTTCTGAACTTTTGGTTCGAGTTCCTCGAGGGCCTCGGCGGCGACGTTTTCATCCAGCGTCTGGAAAACGGCCTGGCGCTCATCGGGAGCGAGATCTTCGACGATGTCGGCAATGTCGGCGGGATGCAGCTTGGCGAGACCATCGTGAGAAATCTTCAGCTTCACGCGGCGAGCGGGATCGGTCTCAATGAGATCGACGAAGTTCCAGGGAATGGTGCGCGGCGGAATTTTCCCCAGCAGGGCATGCAGAGCGGCCCGCGGCGCTACTCCGCGCAGCAAGCGACGGACTGCGCCGCGAGCGCCCACGTCGACAGAAATGACCCGCAGGACGGCGCGTGCGGGTTCGTTGGGCGCTGCCGCCTTGGGCGCATCCACCGTCAAATCCACGTCATTGACGCGCACCACTTTGCGGCCGTTGATGTCGATGACCTGCTGATCGAGCAGATCCCTTTCCAGCAAAAACAAACCTTCCGCGCCGTTCGCGGCAGCCCAGTCTGCGGAGTTGGTCGCGCTCCGCACTCCGCCATTGATGCCGGATACGGATGCCAGCGGGAGCACGCGATTCCCCGACTTGGTTTTCACGATGAACGACGCGATGCGGGAACGATCCTCCTGTGGGGCCAGGGTTACTTCGCGCACACGTCCGCTTGCCGCGCCAGACGGGTCATACACCGTGGCGCCTAACAGTTCGCTGAGGGCAAGCATGTTCATCCGCTAGAGAATACTCAAGTCGCGGGGGAAGCGGAAGTGGGAAAGCAGGGGCACGAATCAGTGGTCAGGGTCCGTGCGCCCAGTGGGCCGGAACTACTCGGCCTGACGCGTGCGCTGAGCCGCCTGCGTCATTTCGGAAACGCTCGGGCCATCACCGCACAGAGGTCAAACAAATCTGCGGGAAGCCTGTTACCGATGACCCTACTGCGGATCCTCCGGCGCGGGAATTACGGCCAGCCGCAGGCTCTTCCGTTCGCCTTCATTCACCCGCAGCACCGTTCCCTGCCCTTCGTAGCTCTTGAGAAATTCAGGATTGTAATAAGCTTCGCCGTCCACGCTCTCCCACGCAAACAGCGTGTACTCGCCCGGCGGGAGCCCGTGCAGCGTGAAGTGTCCGCTTTGGTCGCTGACAGTTTTGCGGTAACGGTCAGTGCGCGCGCGCAACCGAGTCTCGGGCACGGCAACCACCGTAGCGTTGGCCAGTGGTTCGCCTTTGGCGTCGACTGCCACGCCGTCCACTACGGCTCCATTCGCGCTTGCCACCAATTCCACCGCGGCCACGCCTCCGCCCACGCTGAAACCCGTGTCTGTAGCGTCGCGCCCGCCCGCGGCTGCCGATTTGATGAACCAGTCCACGCTCGCCCCGGGATCGCCTGCCAGTTCAATGTAGTAACGTCCCGGCGGCACATTCTTCCATTCAAAGCTGCCGTCACCGTTCGCGTGCGCCACCGTTCCGAAACCTTCGCCCAGCGCGAGCGCGCCCAGCACATCATCGTCGCCTTCGGCCGAGTGTAGCGCCAGAAAAAACTGGCTGGGGTCGAGCCTCGCGGCTGCTTTGCTTTCCACGCGCAACCGACCATGAACCCATCCTCCGGCCTGCGGCACCAGGTGCAGGCTCTCCACATTTTCCGACCCGACCTCGAGCGCTTGCCGCGCCATCAGCGGCGTCGCCCCGCTCACGGTTGCCACCACCGTATACGCTCCCGGAGCCACGTCCCGAATCTCGAAGCTTCCATCTTTGCGGATTTCCGCTCCGTTCAGCGTCAGGTTGAAGTCCTTCGACTGCAGCATCACCAGCGCCGAAGCGCCCGCACCCAGGTTCGCAATCGACCCGCGCACCACGACGCTCGGACTCGGCGCCAGCGAAAAGTTCACCGGAAAATCGTCCCCCGCATGCAACTGCACCGCGGAAGCCTGCCGCAGGTCCTGCGTGCCGGGATAATAGGTGGTGGCATACGCCGTAGCGGCGTTCGCATGAGTATCCTCGGCAGGCGCGTTACTGGCCGCCGCGATCAGACTCTTGAAGTCCGGCGGCGGAGTTACCGACACATAATAATTTCCCGCCGCCAGCCCCGCGATGCGGTATTCCCCCAGATCGTTGGTACGTTCCGCTCCGGCCTGCTGCCAGTGCGTGCGCCCCGCCACAAACGTCTGCCGCAGCACTGCCACTTGCGCGTCCGCCAGAGGATCTCCATCCTCGTCGGTCACGCGCCCATCCACCACCGCCGCCGCCTGCAGCCGAACCAGCAGATCCGTCATGTCCTGCCCCGACGTCAGCGCCAGCACGCGCCCGTCCGAGCGTGTGTGATGTTTTTCCACTTCCAGATATCCCGTGCGTTCCACAAATAAACGATAGCGCCCGGGTACTACGCCCTCCATGCGGAAGCTGCCGTCCCCGCCGGTGACCGTGGTGTAATCTCCGCCTTCGTTCTGGTTCTCGGCAATCAGTTCGATCAGCGCCTTCTTCACCGGCTCCCCGCCCGGATCCTTCGCCACGCGCCCCTGCACGGAAGCCGTAGTCCGGTTCGGCGTCGCGGACGGGCGCACGTCGCCCGAAGAACTCTGCGCACGCAGAGTCCCGCCTCCGAGCGCGCACAGGGACAGTAATAAGACGTGGGAAAGCTTCATCGGCTGCATGGGAAGAAAAATGTGGAAACCTGAGTCCACTTTGCCGACCGGAGGGATCGGTCGCAGAACCACGAACTCCCTCTATTTTACCTTAGGTTTGCGCCGCTCCCAACCCCAAAACACAGCTCAATGCGGGACAGCACCCCGCCGAAACGTTGCAAACCCGTGCTTCGCGCTCGAATCGACGTCAGGCAAAAGAATCCGGCTTGGCTTCCCATCAGCTACGACCTTTCGTGAATCGCCACCAGGGCAAATTTCAAACCGGACACAACGTCTGGAAATTCAGATGCTCATTTCTTTTCCGACTGAATGGCGTTGCTAAGACCCCTCTCAGCCGGCACAAAATCTTCCGATTCGATTCGATGTCGAGACCACCATGTCCAAAGTAATAACGGCAATTGTGAGTCTGCTCGTCGTCGCGTGCGTCGGCGCTTTTGCTCATTGGATCTCGGCCCTGCTGGCCTCGAACCGCATCCTCTCCGCCGTTTTTCTTGGCCTCGTTCTAGTGGTATCGATCGCCGGAGCGGGTTTGCGGAGAAGCTTGCGACGCGACCCGCGACCCAACACACAGGAGCAGCGCTCCAGTCCAGCCGACCGAGGATTCATGCGATAGCCCTCCACTCCAGGGGCGTCTCCCCGACCATCGCCCCTTCGAACCACTCACAAACCACAGCGTGACCACTACAAAACTGACAACACAGCGAAAACGACTCGAAAATTTCCCCCTTGACCGCTCTCCGCCCATATGTTACACATTGTAACGCTACAATGACTAACACACCCCAAGCCCGTCTAAAAAACACCCGCCTGAAGAACCTGGGCGAAGTCGAGCAACTCGTTATGGATTACCTCTGGACTCACGGCCCATCGTCCTCCGAAGCCTGCCGCGAGGCGCTGGCCTCGTCGCGTCCCATGAAGGATTCGACCATCCGCACCGTGCTCCGCCGCCTCGAAGAAAAGGGTTACCTCACGCACGAGACCGAGGGCCGCACGTTTATCTACAAAGCTTCCGATGCGCGCCAGAACGTGGCGGTCCGCGCCGTGAAGAGCATCATCGACCGCTTCTGCGGCGGCTCCGCCGAACAACTCGTCCTCGGCATGGTGGATAACGCCGTCCTCAACCGCAAGCAGCTCGAACGCCTCGCCCGCAAAATCGCAGAAAAACAGATCGAAGAAAAACCGGTCGCAGAAAAAAGGATTGCAGAAAAAAAGGAAGCAAAATCATGACGCCCACAACATTTGTCGAAGCGTCCAAAACTCTTCTGGCGCAGCTCGCGAGTCCCGCAGCCCGCGCCCTGGCGCTGGCTGCCGCAGCAGGGCTTACGTTGGCCGCCTCCCGCCTGAAGGCCACCAACATCCGCCTCCACACCTGGACCGCGGTACTCTACGCCGCCCTCGCGATGCCCCTGCTGGGGTGGATGTTGCCGCCCCTGCCGGTTCCAACGCCGTCATTCGTTCAGTCTGCGCTACACAGTGTGCGGCAGAACCGAATGTTCAACGCCACTGCTGAACAAACCCCGGCGTATGAAAGTTCTTCGCCCCCAGCCGCGGAGCGGCGCAACAATACAGCCCGCAGCTTGCCCCGAGCTAGCCGAGGGGGCGCAACCCGTGGGCCTGTGCGAGACATCGACGAGCCCCAGCGGGGCGAAAGCCTGACTCTCGCGCAAGCATCGACAGTCACCGCCGCCGGGGTTCACGCTTCTCCATCGCCTTTGCCGAGCGAGACGCCGAAGACCAGCGCACCGGCCCTCACAGCCGAAACTTCCAAATCGTTTCCAGCTTCGATTCCGTGGAGCACGGTCGCGGCCGGAATATATCTCGCCGTCTCTCTCGTTCTTCTCGCGCGCTTCTTCGTCGGGCTCGCATTCAGCCGCCGCCTGCTGCGATCATCGCAAATCATCGACGACTGGCGCCTAACGGTCAGCCTGGCCTCCCGCGCGCACACCTCCGGACTGGCCATCATTCCGCCGGCCGCCGAATCCGAATTCATTTCCGTGCCGGTGACCATGGGCGCGCTGCGCTCCACGATTCTGCTGCCTGCCGCCTGGCGCGAATGGGACGACGCCAAGCTCGACGCAGTGGTCGCCCACGAAGTCTCGCACGTCGCCCGCCGTGACGCGCTCACCCAGCGCCTTTCGCTTCTGCATCGCGCAATTTTCTGGTTCAGCCCGCTCGCCTGGTGGCTCGACCGTCATCTCGCCAACCTCGCCGAGCAAGCCAGCGACGAAGCCGCTTTATCCTGCGGCGCCGACCGCAAGCGTTACGCCACCACTCTGCTGGAATTTTTTGAGGCCTTGCAGGCCGCACCGGGTCGCGTGTGGTGGCAAGGCGTTTCGATGGCCAAAGCAGGTCAGGCAGAAAAAAGAGTCGAACGAATTCTCTCCTGGAAAGGAACCGTCTCTATGGGTTTCAAAGAATCGAGCTTCAAGAAGTCAGCGTTCAAAAAATCGATTGCGGTCGCGGCCGTCGCGCTCGCAGTTCCGGTTGTTTATCTCGCAGCCTCCGCGCGCCCGGCCAACTCTAACGCGAAACCGCAGGATGTGTATCTCGCGCAGGACCAGACGCCGCCACCGGCTCCGCGTCCCGCGCCCGCGCCCCAGGCCCAACCAGACTCCGTGCCAGCGCCAGCCGCTGCGCCCACGCCGGAAGTGATGCCTTCAGCCGAACCGTCGGCCCAACCCGAACCCGCCCCTGCACCGCACGCCATCATTGGAACGATCACCGGAACCATTCGAGGCGGAATCGCCGCCGTGCCGCCTGCGCCCGGAGTCGCGCCCGTAGAGCCGATCGCTCCGATTAGCCCGCACGCCCTCGCAGGGCTGAGGCCCGTAGCTCCGGTCGCGGCCGTGCCGCCTCCGGCGCCCGCTTTCGCGTGGTCCAGCCAGTCGTCGTCCGGGGCGGGAGCTTCACACTCGTCCCGCGGTCGAGGCTTCTCCTACGCCTACGGCTACGACGACAATCAGCGCTTCGTTATCGCTTCCGGCAAAACCGATTCCCTCACCATGTCCGGCTCAACGGAAGACGCCGAGCACGTGGAGAAACTCAAGAAGACTATCTCCGGCGACTTCATCTGGTTCGAGCGCGACGAAAAATCCTACATCATTCGCGACCAGGCCACGATCGATCGCGCCCGCGCCTTCTGGGCCCCGCAAGAAGAACTCGGAAAGAAACAGGAAGCGCTCGGCAAGCAGCAGGAAGCTTTGGGCGCACAACAGGAGGAGCTGGGCAAGAAAATGGAACAGGTTCGCGTCAACATTCCGGACATGACGGCGGATCTCGACAAACTCAAAGCAGAATTAAAGCAACTCAGCTCCAGCGCCACCATGGAGCAGATCGGCAACATTCAATCGGAGATTGGAGACCTGCAGAGCAAGATTGGCGACCTCCAGTCCAAGGCCGGCGACGAGCAATCGAAACTGGGCGAGCAGATGGGCGCGTTGGGGGACAAGCAAGGCAAGCTCGGCGACGAGCAAGGCAAACTCGGCGACCAGCAAGCCAAACTAGCGCAAGAAGCCTCCCGTCAGATGAAGCAGCTCCTCGACGAAGCCATCACGAAGGGCACCGCGCAGCCCGAGCCGTAAAATTGCGGGCGGGGATCGCGAAAGTGTTCCTGAAGGAACACAACTGCGGTTTGTAAAAGTGTTCCTTCAGGAACGTCTGTGGAAAAGCACGAAAAAATCGATGGGGGTTAAGTCACTCGTCTTCTGCGGCTTATAGACAAGTGCCGATATATCGGCAGCGAGTGTGGTGAAATAACCACACCAAAAACGGGCTCTCGAGGTGTAGCGTTTTGAGATTGCGAGACATAAGGACGGACGGCGAGATCGAATGCGGCTTCACGCCGCAAGCCCACTTCTCGCCAAGGATAACGAGAACTTGGGCACCCGGCCGCATCGGGCAGGTAGGGATCCTTCGTCGGGCAAAAGGCGCCCTCCTCTGGATGACAGGGCGTTTGGGGGATTGCTGAGAACCGAGAACTGGGAACTGTTTGCAGGCTCGTTCTGCGCTCACTTTAGTACTTGAAATGCCGGATTGCTGTTGAGAGTGCTTGTCGAGGTAGTTACGCTGATGGTGCCAGTGGTCGCGCCCGTGGGAACCGTCGCGGTGATCTCGGAATTGGAAACAACGGTAAACGACGCCGCCACACCGTTGAAGCTTACCGCGGTCGAGCCAGCCAGGTTGTTTCCGAGGATGATGATGTGTGCCCCTACTTTGGCGGCTGTGGGCACGGTTTCGACCAGGGGGCCCAGTCCGGTCGAGAAGCTGTAGATCGTGCCGTTGTTGCTGGTGCCCCCACCCATTGTCGTTCCGTAGAAGGTTCCGTCGGTGGCCTGGAGAAGTGGGCTCGTGCACCCGCAAAAAGTATAAAGTGAATAGAACTCATTCCCTGCGGTGATCTGAAAAATTGTGTTGGCGGTTCCGTAGAGGTTGCCGTCGCTGGCAAGGATCAGCGCCGAATTAGGGTAAGCGCCGTCGGTATTGTCGAAACTGTGCACCAGGACAAACTGGCGGCCGGCTGTGATTTCGAAAACGCTGCCGTAGCCGTTGGCACCTCCATAGAATGTAGTGCCGTAGAGATTGCCGTTGGCATCTTCAACCAACCCGGCGTATGGAGTGGCACCGTCGGTGCATCCGGGCCGCTGTGCGCAGAAGCTATGGATCGTTCTGAAGTAGCCCGCTGGGCTGATCTCATAGACCGTGCCGTTATCATAGGCTCCCCCTCCGGCGGTTGTTCCGTACAGGTTGCCATTGCTGGCTTGGATGAGTCCGGCGTAGGGCTCTTCACCGTCGGCGCAATTCGCCTGCGCGCAGAAACTGTAGAGGACCTTGAACACGCCTGACTTGCTGAGCTCGAAAATTGTGCCATTGTTATGGGCCCCGTAATTAGACGCCACGCCGTAGAAGTTACCGTTGCTGGCTTGCATCAGCGCGATCGGGGATGCGCCGTCGCTACAGGGGGCGGTCGAACAAAAAGTATAAAGCGTGGTGAGTACGCCTCCCGGGGTCATCTTGTAGATCGTGCCTGCATTCTGCTTTCCGCTTCCCCCCAAGTTGGTGGTCCCGTAGAAATTCCCGTCAGAGCCGAGCACAGGTCCAGACCAAGGGGCTTTTCCATCGGTGCACTTGGCCCGGGCGCAGAACTTGTAGATGTCGGTGAGTTCGCCCGAGGGGGTGACCTGGAAAAAGACGCCGGTGTCCCGAGGGCCGCCATACTGTGTAGTGCCATAGTAATTGCCATCGGTCCCTTGGACGAGAGACCCGTATTGCGGGGCACCGCCATTGTCGCCGTCAAAACTGGCCAAGGTGGCAAAGGTTTGTGACTGCGCGCACACGGCCAGGCCGAGGCTGATTGCTGCAAGGGCGATAGCGGCGCGGAAGGGGCGCGAGCGTTTCATCGAGTTCATACATTTCTCCCTGTGTCTTTTTCGAAATTCGAGGGCCGCGAGCGGGAGTCTTATTTCGATTTCAAGAATTAGGCGAAATATAGCACCATTTCGGCTGCATGGGTAGGCATTAAGAGAACTTGCACAGCGAGCGCGGCGCCGGTTCTTCCGCCGCGGGCTCTATAAGTAAGGTGCCAAGCTTCGCCCGACTGGGCAGCCGAGGGCCGCTGGCTCCAGATAGCCAATGGACATCGCTTAGTTCAGAAAGTATTGCCGGTAGAGCGTGTCGCGCTGGGCGGGGCGGAAGCCGGCGTCGCGGATGATGCGGCGCAACTCTTCTTCTGTGGTGCAGTTGGTGACGCCGGCGGCTCTTACTACATTTTCTTCGAGCATCACAGAGCCGACGTCGTTGCCGCCGAAGCGCAGGCCCATCTGGCAGACTTTCAATCCTTGCGTCACCCAGCTGGATTGCACGTTGACGAAGTTCGAAAGATAGAGGCGCGAGATGGCCAGCACTTTGAGATATTCGACGGCGGTAGCTTCGTCCCAGTGGCGGCCGCCGAGAGCGGTGTGCTGCGGCTGAAAGCTCCAGGGGATGAAGGCGGTGAATCCGCCGGTTTCTTCCTGCAGATCGTAGAGTTGCTGGAAGTGGTTGACGCGGTGCTCGTAGTTTTCGCCGACGCCGAACATCATGGTCGCGGTGGTGCGCATACCGATCTGGTGCGCGGTGCGGTGGACGTTGATCCAGTCGTTGGTGAGGCACTTAAGGCGGGCGATTTTGTAACGGACTTCGTCGTCGAGAATTTCGGCGCCGCCGCCGGGAATGGAATCGAGTCCGGCATCGCGCAGGCGCAGGATCGTATCGCGAATGCTCAGGCTGCTGT
>JBEKDY010000063.1:0-18480 GCA_050014115.1 Candidatus Sulfotelmatobacter sp.
TTTCAGACGCTGCTGGAGTTGCCTCCCGAGGAATTACGCAAGAGCCAGCAAGCCGCCGACCTGTCGTTTCTGCATCAGGGAATCACCTTCACGGTTTATGGCGCCGACGAAGGCACGGAGCGCGTGTTCCCGAACGACCTGTTGCCTCGCATCATTCCGAACCACGAATGGCGAAAGATTGAAAGCGGACTGACCCAGAGGATCGCGGCACTCAACCTTTTCCTGGAAGACGTCTACCACCAGGGAAGGATTTTGGCAGATGGCGTCGTGCCGCGGGAGCTGGTTTATAGTTGCCGCCATTTCCGGCGGGAGATGCGCGGGCTGACGGTGCCGCGCGGAATTTATGTCAGCATCTGCGGTACCGACCTGGTGCGGCTGCCCGACGGCAGCTTCGCCGTGCTCGAAGACAATCTGCGCGTGCCCAGCGGCGTTTCCTACATGCTGGCGAACCGTAAAGTTCTGAAGAAGGTGTTCCCTACCCTGTTCCGCGACTACGGCGTGAGTCCTGTGGATCATTATGCGCAGGCGCTGCTGGCGACACTGCGGGCGCTGAGCCCGCCGAACTCTACGGGGCGGCACGAACCGAAAGTGGTTCTGCTGACTCCGGGGGTTTTCAACTCGGCATATTTCGAACATACTTTTCTGGCGCAGCAGATGGGCATTGAGTTGGTGGAGGGCCGCGATCTGCTGGTGCACGAGAATGTCGTTTACATGCGGACCACGGCGGGACTGCGGCGCGTGGATGTGATCTACCGGCGCGTGGACGACGATTTCATTGATCCGCTGTGCTTCCGGCGGGATTCGACTTTGGGCGTGCCTGGATTGTTCAACGCCTACCGCGCCGGCAATGTGATGCTGGCCAACGCGATCGGAACGGGCATTGCTGACGACAAAGCGGTTTACGCTTACGTGCCGGCGATCATCCGGTACTACCTTGGTGAGGATCCCATTCTGGCCAACGTGCAGACTTATATGCTGACCGACCGCTCACAGCGAAATTATGTACTGGAACATCTCGACGAACTGGTGGTGAAGGCGGTGGGCGAATCGGGCGGGTACGGAATGTTGATCGGACCGCACAGCACGGCAGAGCAGCGGGAGGAATTCCGCCAGCGAATCATGGCTGAGCCGCGGAACTACATTGCACAACCGACTCTGAGCTTGTCGCGAGCACCGTGCTTCCTCGACGGCGAAGTACAGGCGCGGCACGTGGACCTTCGCCCCTACATTCTCTATGGCGAGAACGTAACTCTCGTACCCGGGGGATTGACGCGCGTGGCTTTGCGCCGAGGATCGCTCGTTGTGAACTCGTCGCAGGGCGGGGGCAGCAAAGATACGTGGGTGCTGCGCGCATGAGCGGACAGCGAGAAACAACGATGCTGTCGCGGGTGGCGGACAGTTTGTATTGGATGAGCCGCTACCTGGAACGCGCCGAGCACACGGCACGCCTGATCGACGTGGATTTTCAGCTGCGGCTGGATCAATCTCCGGAAGCGGGCGCGGGGCGCTGGTTGCGCCTGCTGGAAGCTTCGCAGGTTGCACCTCCCGAGGACGGCAAAATCGACGCTGCGACTCTCACGCAGCTTCTCACTTTGGATCGCGACAACCCCTCGTCAATTATCTCGTGCGTCGCCGCGGCTCGGGAAAACTTGCGGCAGGTCCGCGAGCAATGCAGCACGGAAATGTGGGAGCAACTCAATCGCCTGTATCTGCAGGTGAACAGCACGACCTCGACTGAGGCGTGGCTGCTGCACTCTTACATTTTTTTCCGCGCGGTGCGGGAAGGGGCACACCTGTTCCAGGGCGTGACCGATTCCACCATGTCCCATGGCGAGGGCTGGCAATACATCCAGTTGGGGCGCTTCGTGGAACGCACCGATGCGCTGGCGCGGCTGATCGGCGCGCATTTCAAGCGGTTGCCGCAATCGCCGGATCAGTCCGTCGAAAACGAGGAGTATCTGGAGTGGGTGGGACTGCTGAAATCCTGCTCCGCGTTTGAAGCCTACTGCAAGACCTATACGGCGGAATTGCGGCCTCTGCGAGTGGCGGAGTTTTTGCTGCTGAACTCGCACTTTCCGCATTCCGTGCGCTTTTCCGTCGACATGGTGCATGCGGCGCTGCGCGCGATCGGAGAGTTGACGGAACGCAAGGCGGAACAACCACTGCGCCTGGCTGGGCGCTTGCGCGCCACTCTCAGCTTCAGCCAGATCGACGAGATCATGGCCTCGGGGCCCACCGCGTATGTCGACAGCATCCGCTGGCAGTGCGCACAGGCGCATACCGCGATTCACCAGGTTTATTTTGACTACTCGGTTGAATCGGCGCTGGTCGCGTAAGAGACGCTGCGTTTTGGGAATCTGGCAATTTCAAGGAGAGGGTGTTCCCTTGATTTATTCGGTCCGCCATACCACTACATTCCATTACGAGCCCGCGATCCGCGAGAGCGTGATGGAGGTGCGCATGCAGCCGCGCAGCGAAGGGACGCAACGCTGCCTCAGCTTCCATCTCGACGTAAACCCGGCGACGAACATCATGCAGTATCGCGATTTCATGGGAAACATCGTGCACCACTTCGATATAGCTGGGAGTCATACTCAAGTCGAGGTAATCGCGCAGTCTGTGGTGGAAGTGCAGGACGCGCCGGCGCCGCGTGCGTCGGACGCGGGCGACTGGGCCGATCTGGACGCGCAGGTTGCGGCCGACGACTATTGGGAAATGCTCTTGCCGAGCCAGTTTGCCCGCTCCAGCGAGCCGTTGGAACAGCTTTCGCAAGAACTCAGATGCGGCCGGCGCGGCAATCCACTGGAACTTTTGACCGAGCTGAATGAAGCCATCTACGGCATGTTCGCGTACGTGCCCAACAGCACCAATGTCGATTCGCCGATCGAGGAGGCTCTGCACTCGCGCCGCGGAGTGTGCCAGGATTTCGCCCACATCATGATCGCGCTGGTGCGTCCGCTGGGCGTGCCTTGCCGCTACGTCAGCGGCTACATGTTCCATCGCGATCCGAAGCGAGAAAAGCTGGACCGCTCCGTGGAAGGCGCGTCTCATGCCTGGGTTGAGGCGCTGGTGCCGCGGCTGGGCTGGGTTGCGTTTGATCCCACCAACAACCTGATCGGCGCCGATCGGCATATACGAGTCGCGATCGGGCGCGATTACGCCGACGTTCCTCCCACCCGCGGCGTCTACAAGGGAGAAGCGCACAGTGAACTGAGCGTGTCGGTGACGGTGAGCCCCTCGGACGCTCCGCTGCCGGAGCCGGTGGCTCCGAGCATTGTGATCCAGTCGCGGCCCGTGTTTGCGCCCCGCAGCACCCGCACGGAACACGAGCAACAGCAGCAACAGCAATAGATCCGCAAATCTGATACCTCGTATTCGATTCGCAGCAATGTAATCGTCGCGATAACTTTTTTCGATTGGACTTTGCGCCAGGTATTTGACAGATTGGTGGCGCAGTTTTCCTTTGGAATAGTTGGTCATGCGGCCCCTGATGTCCGCGTGGCGTACGCGATTCGCCCTGTCCTTCCGAGTCGCTATTCCTGATTGTTCCGAACCCGCGACGATGCCACTGCTTTGCCGAAGGTGTCATCTCTCGCCGAGCGGCCTGATCGCCAGCACTGGGATTGCCAGTCTGGACTCGCCAGGGATGAAGAGGACTCTATGATTCGAAACAACATGACCAGCAACAAAAAGAATGGTTTGAAGAGACCGGGCGCGGTAACCCTGAAAACGGTGGCGGAAAGCGTTGGACTTGCTCCCGGCACGGTTTCTCTGGTGTTGAATAATGCACCGGGATCGGCGTCTATCCCGCAGCGGACGAAGGACCGCGTGTTTGCGGCGGCGCGCGAACTGAACTATCAACCTAACCCCGTCGCGCGGGCGTTGCGAACTCAAACGGGCCCGGCGCTGAATGCCGACGGGCACGACATGGGTAATGCCGGCGGCACGCTGATGTTTGTGGATGCGGAACATTTCCTGCGCGCTCTTCATGCCATCCGCGAGGCCGGGCTGCGCGTTCCGGGCGATGTTTCGATCGTCGGCTTCAATCACGCTCAAGTTGCGGCGCTGGGCCGCACGCCGTCGGCGGCTTGATTCAGTCCGTACAACGCTCGTAGACAAAAACGACTTAGTCTTTCACCGCTTTGTCCGTGATCTCGAGGCCTTTGTCGATGATGGCGAAGGCTTCGCGCAATTGCTGTTCGTTGATGCAGAGCGGCGGGTTGGTATAGAAAGTGTTCCAGCGCACCAGCGTGTAAAGGCCTTGTTCGCGGAAAAAGCGGCCCAGGGCGGCCATCTCTTCGGAAGTGCCGTTGAACGGCGCCATGGGTTGTCGCGTCTTGCGGCTGCGGACAAGTTCCATGATGCCGAAGAGTCCGATGGAGCGCACCGCTCCCACGGATGGATGCTTCGCCTGCAATTCCGCGCCGAGTTCCTTCATCACCGCGCCCATCTTCTTTGCGTTGTCGATGAGATTATCTTCTTCGTAGACCCGAATCGTAGCCAGCGCAGCGGCGCATCCCATGGGATGGCTGTTGTAGGTGAGACCTCCGTAGAAAACTTTATCCTGAAAATATTGCGCGATGTGATGGCGCATGCCCAGAGCTCCCAGCGGCAAATAGCTGGAAGTTAATCCCTTCGCCATCGAGATCAGATCGGGAACGACTTTCCAGTGGTCGATCGCGAACCACTCGCCGGTGCGGCCGAAGCCGGCCATCACTTCGTCGGCAATCATGAGGATGCCGTATTTATCGCAAAGCTTGCGCACGCCCTGCATGTAGCCGTCGGGCGGGATGAGAATCCCGTTGGTGCCAACGACGGTCTCGAGAATGAAGGCGGCGATGGTATGCGAGCCTTCGAGTTGGATGATCTCCTCAATCATTTGCAACGAGGTTTCCGCGGACTCCCAGCCGCGCTCGACGCCGTGATAAGGATCGAGCACACGCACCACGCCCGGGATGCCGGGCTCGGCGGCCCAGCGGCGCGGATCGCCGGTGAGAGTGATAGCGCCGGCGGTTGCACCGTGATAAGAGCGATAGCGTGCCATGATCTTGTGGCGTCCGGTGAAAAAGCGGGCAATCTTGATGGCATTCTCGTTGGCTTCAGCACCGCCGTTAGTAAAAAAGAACGTGTCGATGTCGCCCGGAGTGATTTCGGCGAGCTTGGCGCCGAGGCGGGCGCGGGGCTCGGTAGCCATAAACGGATTCGCGTAGCAGAGAGTCTGCGCCTGCTCGTGAATCGCGCGAATAACGCGTTCGTCGCCGTGGCCGATGTTCACCGACATCAGTTGGCTATTGAAGTCGATAAAGCGCTTGCCTTCGGGCGTCCAGAAGTGGATACCCTTGGCGCGAGCCACCGGAATGGGGTCAACCTTCGATTGCGCGGACCATTCGAACAGCGTGTGCTTCCTGGTGAGGTCGACGATTTCCTGGCCGGTCATGGCGGGTGTTGCTGTAACTGTATTCATGGATTCCTCATAATGAAAGCTTAATCACCACGGAGACACCGAGCCACGGAGAATATCTAAATCCTGTTTCATTGGTTTTCCTCGTGCGTCCGTGTCTCCGTTGTAAAAACTCAGAATTTGCGCGAATGTTCTTTGGCCCAGCGCTCGACTACTACTTTCTTGTCGGTGTAGAACTCAATGGCGTCGCGGCCCTGGCCGTGGAGATCGCCGAAGAAACTGTTCTTCCAACCGCTGAAGGGGAAATAGGCCATGGGCGCGGCGACGCCGATGTTGATGCCGATATTTCCGGCCGGCGCTTCATAGCGGAAGCGGCGCGCTGCCGATCCGCTCGACGTGAACAACGACGCCTGGTTGCCGTAAGCGCTGCGTTCGAGGAATGCGAGCGCTTCGTCCATGTTGTCGGCGTGGACCAGACTCAGCACCGGCCCAAAGATTTCCGTGTCGGCGAGATCGCTGGTCGCGGAAACGTCGTCGAGGATTGTGGGATTCACGAAGTTTCCCGACTCGTAACGAGGGACTTTCGAGTTCCGCCCGTCGAGCAGCACTTTCGCGCCTTGCTTCTCGCCGAGGCCGATGAGCGATTCGACGCGCTCTTTGCTCTGCGGCGTGATCACGGGGCCCATCTGCACGCCATCTTCGAGGCCGTTGCCTACTTTGAGTTTTGAAGCGGCGTCAGCGATGGAGTCGCGAAACGTTTTCTGCGCTTCGCCGATGGTGACGGCGACGGAAACCGCGAGGCAACGCTGTCCGGCGCATCCGAAAGCGCTGTCGCTGATGATCTGCGTGGCCATGGGCATGTCCGCGTCGGGAAGAATGACGACATGATTCTTGGCTCCGCCCTGACACTGGCAGCGCTTCCCTTTTTCACCGGAGCGCGCATAAATGTAGCGCGCAACCGGAGTCGATCCAACAAAACTGATGGCGCGAACTTTGGGATGGTCGATGAGCGCATCGACGACGGCTTTGCCACCGTTGACCAAACTCACCACGCCCTTAGGCAGCCCAGTTTTTTCAAGAAGCTCGTACACATACCGCATGGTGAGCGGCACTCGCTCACTCGGCTTGAGGATAAACGTGTTTCCCGTAGCGATGGCGTAAGGCAGATACCAGAACGCGATCATGCCGGGAAAATTGAAGGGCACGATGGCAGCGGTGACACCAAGCGGCTGCCGGATCATCATCTCGTCGATGCCGCGAGCGACGTCTTCGAGGTTGTAGCCCTGCATCATCATCGGAATGCCGCATGCAACTTCAACGTTCTCGATAGCGCGGCGCATTTCGGCTTTGGCCTCGGTGAAAGTCTTGCCATTTTCCTGCGTGATGATGCGGGCAATGTCGCCAATGTGATCTTCGAGAAGCATCTTCAGTTTGAACAGCGGCTGGATGCGGTCTTCCGGCGGAGTGCGGCGCCATTCGGGAAATGCGGCCGCGGCGGCCTCAATCGCCGTGTTTACTTCCGCGGCGTCAGCGAGCGGAACTTGCGCCAGCGTTTCCCCGGTCGCGGGATTAATCACATCGCGCCATTCGGAGGCGTGCGATTCGGTCCACTGGCCATTGATGTAATTGGTGAGCCGGATAATAGGCGGTGCAGCTACTGACGTCATGAGGTTGCCTCTGCTATCGCGAAGAGTAAATCAGATTATTACACCAACTGCGCAACCACGCCTTTCTTGTCGCAGACATTGGCGAGCGCGGCCTCGAGCACGTCGAGGCCTTCATCGATTTGCTCGTTGGTCGCAACCAACGGAACCAGAATTCGTATCACGTTGGAATACGAACCCGCGGTGATGGTGATCACGCCGTGCTCGTAGCAATATTGCGTGATCTGCTTGGTCTCGTCCGCTGCGGGAATTTTGGTTTCCTGCGACTGCACCAGTTCGATGGCCTGCATACCGCCGAGTCCGCGCACATCGCCGACGATGGGCCAGCGGCGCTGCCACTCGCGCGCCCGGTGCTGGAAGCGGCCGCCGAGTTCATTCGCCCGCGCCAACAAATTTTTCTGCTCGAACAAGTCAAGCACTGCAAGCGCAGCTGCGCAGGAGAGCGGGTTGCCGGCAAATGTACCGCCAAGTCCGCCGGGGCCGGGAGCGTCCATGATTTCAGCGCGGCCCGTGACCGCCGCGAGCGGCAAGCCACCACCCAGAGATTTCGCTGTGACTAGAAGATCAGGTTCAATGCCATAGCGTTCACTGGCGAAAAGAGCTCCGGTGCGCCCGAAGCCAGACTGAACTTCGTCGGCGATGAAGAGGATGCCGTGCTTGTGGCAGAGCTCGATGAGGACCTTGAAATAGTCGGAGGGAGGAGCGATGAATCCGCCTTCGCCCAACACTGGCTCGGCGATCACAGCCGCAACTTCCTCGTTGGCCACGACGCGCTTGAACGTATCCTCCAGATGCCGCGCGCAGTATAGATCGCACGACGGATATTTCAAGTTATAAGAGCAGCGATAGCAGTAAGCGAACGGGACGCGATAAACTTCGCCGGGAAGCGGCGCGAATCCCGCCTTATAAGGATGTGTCTTGCTGGTAAGCGCCAGCGTCATCATGGTGCGCCCGTGGAAGGCGTCTTCAAATGCGATGATGCCGGGACGCTTGGTGTAAGCGCGGGCGATCTTCACCGCATTTTCTATCGCCTCGGCGCCGCTGTTCACAAAAATAGTTTTCTTGGGAAAGTTACCCGGCGTCACTTCGTTCATGCGCTCGGCCAGCCGGATGTAACTTTCGTAGGGCGTGACCTGCACGCAGGTGTGCAGAAATTTGTCGAGCTGTCCGCGGATCGCAGCAACCACGGCTTCCTGACGATGCCCGACGTTGAGACAGCCGATGCCTCCGGCGAAATCGATGTAGCGATTGCCGTCGACATCTTCCAGCCACGCGTCTTCAGCCTTGGCCACATAAATCGGCGTCCCGTGAGAAAGGCCGCGGGGCACAGCTTGCGCGCGGCGCGCCGCAAGGGCCTTGGATTTCGGCCCGGGGATCGGAGTGCGGAGTTGAATGGTAGACATCGTAAGTTCTCAGTTCTCGGTTCTCAGCTGCATTAAGTCACCCAGAATCGGCTTACTGGCGACTGACCCATGGCTACTGGCAACTGCTTTTCAATACCAGCCGATCGGTGCCTCGTTCAAGTTGATATACACCTGCTTGGTCTCGAGATATTCCTCAATGCCCCACGGGCCAAGTTCACGGCCGAAGCCGGACTGCTTGTATCCTCCCCACGGCGCTTCTACATAGGTGGGCTGCATGTGGTTGACCCAGACGATTCCCGCGCGCAGCGCCTTCACGGCACGCATAGCTCTGAAAATATCGCGCGTCCAAACCGCAGCGGCCAAGCCGTAGGGAGAATCGTTGGCGATTTTCAGCGCGTCTTTCTCGTCCTCGAACGGAATCACTGCCGCGACAGGACCGAAAATCTCTTCCCGCGCTATGCGGGCGGAGTTGGTTACGTCGCTAAAAATCGTCGGCTGCACGTAATAGCCTTTGGCGAATTTTTCCGGGCGTCCGCCGCCAGACGCGAGCTTGGCTTCCTTCTTGCCAATCTCAATATAGGAGTTGACGCGGTCGTATTGCTCTTTGCTCACAAGCGGTCCCATCTTGGTTTCGCGTTCGAGCGGTGGACCGAGTTTTATTTTCTTCGCCTTCTCGGTCATGGCCTCGACAAACTTCTTGTAAATTGTCTTCTGCACCAGGATGCGGCTTCCGGCGGAGCAGACTTCTCCCTGATTGATAAAAACGCCGAAGAGTGCGCCGTCGATGGCTGCCTCAAAATCGGCATCGGCAAAAAAGATGTTCGGCGACTTGCCGCCGAGTTCAAGCGTGACACGCTTCACCGTGTCCGCCGCCTGTTTCACGATGATCTTGCCGACCGCGGCGCTGCCGGTGAAAGCAATCTTGTTGACATCAGGATGCTGCACCAAAGGAGCGCCGCAGGATTCGCCGAAACCGGTAATGACGTTAACTACTCCCGCGGGCACGCCGCAATCTGCAAAATATTTGGCAAATTCCAACGCGGTCAACGGAGTTTGCTCGGCAGGTTTGAGGATGCAGGTGCAACCCGCGGCCAGGGCTGGCGCCAGCTTCCATGCCGCCATCAGCAGCGGATAATTCCAAGGAATGATTTGCCCGGCGATTCCCACCGGCTCCTTGAGCGTGAGGCTCATCGCGTTGTCGGGCACAGGATTGACGTATCCGACAACTTTGGTGGCGAGGCCGCCATAGTATTCGAAACAGGTGGCGGCATCGTTGATGTCGAACTCGGCCTCGACGATGGGCTTGCCAGTGTTGCGGCATTCGAGTTCCGCGAGCGCCGGCACGTTTTGCCGAATCTTGTCGGCGAGGCGAAACAGCACGCGGCCGCGCTCCTGCGCGGTTGTGGTCGCCCACGGACCATCTTCAAATGCAGCTTTGGCAGCGGCGACGGCGCGGTTGACGTCGTCGGGGCCGGCGTCGGGAACCTCGGCGATCACTTCTTCCGTTGAAGGATCGTAAACCGGAAAAGTCTTCGCTGACTTGCTGTCGACCCATTCGCCGTTGATGAACATCTGATAAGTACGGACTGCGGTTTGGACTCCGCCCGGCATGTGCTTCCTCCTGCATACCTCAGGGCCTGAAGGCCCGGTATCTTTTACTCACAACGGCGCGACTAAAGTCGTGCGCTTCCCAATTTCTCTTTGAGCTTTGTTGCGGCCGTAGACGAAAAAGAAAAAAGCCGCCAGACCGACAAAGAACAGCGTGCCGCCAATCATCCATACTTCATACCAAAACAACGAAGTGATCTGCTGCGCCGGAAAAAACACCATCGCGATGCCGAGAATCGTAGTCAGAAATCCACTGGTCCCGGCCAGAAACAGCGTGGTCCGACCGTACTGCCCGCGCGGAACAGGCTCAGTCACGGCGAATTTCACCAGCGCCCCGAACACGTAGACAAAGGGCACAAGTTGCAGGACGACAGCCAGCGACAGCAATTTCTGGAATGTCTCCTGCACTCCAGCGCCGGCAAAATTCAGAATCACCAAAATCCCGGAAACAATCCCCTGCACGATCAACGCGGCGTACGGCGTGGCGTAGCGCGGATGCACTTTCCCAAGCCACGAAGGCATATAGGAGTCGAGGCCGGCGACGAAAGGGATGCGGGAGCAGCCGCCGATCCAGGCCGAGCCGATGCCGGCAATCGCCAGACTCAGCATGAGCGCAAACGGAATGCTGATCCAACTCACACCAACGCGCGCAGCCATTCCGGTCACCGCCTGCACCACTCCTTGGAGCACGTTGACGTTCTTGCCGATGGCAATGAGTAAAGTCAGCGTAGCTGCGACATAAAGCGTGCCCGAAATCACACCGCCCCACGCGACAGCGCCGGGCAGGGTTCGGCTGGGATCCTTGATCTCGTCGCCCATCACGGAAGCGAGTTCGAGGCCGACCAGGCCGAAGCAGATCACGCCGAACGAATTCAGCACGAAGCGGGGGTTCGCAGGAATCTTGAAATCCGCCGCCGTGATGCCAGTCCCGAAGCGCGACCAGATCACGATGCCAAGTCCGACCAGGACAAATGCGGCGATGAAGGTTCCAATCGCGCCCAGGTTATTGATCCACTTCCCGACGCCGAGACCAAGAATGTTCAGAAGGGTCAGCAGCGCCAGCAACGCGAGGGAGACGCACGCGGCGAATAGTTTGTTGTCGGGAAGATTTTGATGACCTGGCCCCAGCACGTAAACCGACACGCCAACGAAGTAGAGCATGACCGTGGGGACGTAGAGCATGTTGTTCGTCCAGTAGCACCAGCCGGAGAGAAATCCGTGGAAATCGCCGAAGACTTCCTTCGCCCAAAGATAAACCCCACCCTCGCCCGGATAGCGGTGCGCGAGTTCGATCACGGCGATGCCTTGCGGCCAGAAAAACAAAAGCAGAGAGATGATCCACAGCCAGATCGTGACACCGCCGTTAGCGGCGATGGAAGGGACGACGTTGAGATTGAAAACGGCCACAACAAAAAGCAACACCAGGTCGCGGCGCCCTAAGGCGCGTATCAGGTGGGGCTGAGTGGCGGGTTGGGCGGTGGTGGACAATGGCTTTCGGAAACGCCTCGCTTCGCTTCGGCGGACAGCCGAGAGCCTGCCCTGAGCGAAGCCGAATGGGCGGCTGTCTCTCCGCGTTTCTGGCGCTTTATGCAGGGCGGGCAAGAGTGCCCGCCCCACACGGGCAAATCTAGTGCGAGGCCAACGCGGGCTGGCCAACGCGTTCCTGCTGCGCTTTTGCCAGCGACGCGGCGATGTCGTCGAAGGCGGCGAGGTGCTGGTCGATATCCGCTTCGGTGTGCTGCACGGAAATCGTCCACTGCTCGTCCCACCAGTAAGGTTGCGCCATCACTCCGCGGTTGACCATGCCGAACCAGTAATGCCGCCACAGGTCGATGTCAATCGCAGTCCAGTCGCGGTAGTTGCGAATTTCCTGCGGATAGAGCATCAGCGCGCCATTCGCGCCAGCTTGCGCAATGTAGGCCTGCAGGCCCGACTTCGCAACAATCTTACGATAGCCCTCCGTCAACTTCTTGCTGAGCTTGTCGACGTGGGCGTAGTTTTCGCGAGTCAGCACATGACGAAACGTAGCCAACCCCGCCGCCATCGACACAGGATTCGTGTTGTAAGTTCCGCCGTGAAAGACCTTATGCTGCGAGATCAGATCCATCACGGACGGATGCGCGCCAAAAGCAGCCAGCGGAAAGCCGCCGCCGATCGATTTGGCCAGGCAGATCATGTCAGGCTGCACGCCAAAATATTCGCTGGCGCCGCCCCATCCCAGTTTCGCTCCGGTCTTCACTTCGTCGAAAATCAGTAGCGCGCCATACCTCGTGGCGATCTCGCGCAGACCTTTGAGGAAACCAGCCTGCGGCATGCACAAGCCAACGTTCATCAGAATCGGCTCGAGAATAATCGCGGCGATCTCGCCAGGATTTTCCTTGAACCGGCGCTCTACAGTCGCGAGATTGTTGAACGTAGCGATAAGAACGTTAGCAATCGCCGACTTTGGCACTCCCAGACCGCCGGTAACCGATATGGGATTGTCGATATCGCCGAAATCGGGCGCGTGCGGCTTTACGCTGACCAGGGCGGAATCGTGCAGCCCGTGATAAGCGCCTTCAAATTTCACAATCTTGTCTCGGCCGGTAGCGGCGCGGGCCAGTCTGATCGCGTGCATGGTGGCTTCCGTCCCGCTATTGCCGAAGCGGCACATCTCTATTGGATAGCGATTGCAGATTTCTTCCGCGAGTTCCCACTCCATATCGTGCGGCATGCCGAACATGGTGCCGGTCGAAAGACGCTTCTCCACGGCCTTCATCACCGCGGGATGGCAGTGCCCCGCCATCAGCGCTCCGAACGTCAGATTGTGATCGATATATTCGTTGCCATCCAGATCGCGGAACTTGCTGCCGCTGGCCTCTTTTACAAAAATTGGCCAGGGATCGTAATACCGGTAATTGCTGGCCACGCCCAGCGGAATACGTTTCAGGTTTTTCTTGTGTGCTTCGGCGGATTTAGGCGTGCGCCGCTCGAAGGTTGAGAGTTCTTTCTGCAGTTCGGGGTACATCGAGATTGCTCCAGGGAAGCTCAAGCCGGCGGCGTTTCTTGACAGGCCCGCGGGCCATTAGAATGCCGGGATGGCGGACCGTCCCGGGTTTTGCTAATACGATTTTACTCTTTTCACTAGAAGTAAAACTTCAACGCAAACTGCATCAGCCGTGGGTCCTTGACCTGGGTAACCTGGCCAAACTGCGATCCATCCGTACTGTCGCCATCCGGGTTATAGAACTGCGTGTGGTTGAAGACGTTGAACGTTTCGGCTCGAAATTCCATGTGCATACGCTCGTTGAGCGGAATGAGTTTCACCACAGCAAAGTCGGTCTCGCTGATTCCCGGTCCACAGCAGAGAGTGCGGGGCGCGGTGCCGACCCGACCCAGCAAGCTCGGATCGTAGCAGCCATACACGGCGGATGTTGTGCAGTTGACAATTCCGTTGCCCGGGGTCGGTGGGTTCGTAGTAGCGGGCACGGGAGCGGTGGATGCGTTCTCAGTAAAGCTGTTTTGGTTGAAGTAGTAGTTTCCACTGGTCTGCGGGTGAAGCCTTTGCAAAGGAGCCAGTTGATCCGGCTCGCCGGGCAATTCAAAATCAAAGCTGTTCATCAGCTCGTTGTCGGCCTCGGAGGTGATGCGGATCGGAAACCCTGTCTGGTACGTCGTAATCCCCGACACGGCCCAGTCATCAAGCAATTTGCCGGCAAAGCCGCTGTATTTTCTTGCCGGCAGCTGCCAGAAATAACTAATGACGAAACGGTGCTTTGCGTCGAAGAGTGAGAGCGAGCGATTATTCGCTCCAGGAAGAGGGTTGAGAATCCCCTCGAAGCTCGAGGCCTCGTCCATGGACTTGCTGAAAGTATAAGCTGCGGTAAATTGCAACCCGTGGGCAAATCGTTTCTCGAGCGACGCTTGCAGGGAGTTATAGGCTGAACTGGCAATCGTGTCCTGGGCGAAGATGCTGCTATACACCGGAACTCCGTCTGCCGGACAGCCGACGCCAGTGAAGGCATTGCACTGTGGCGACGAGTATTGTCGCAAGCCGACAAAATTCAAGGTTTGGTTTGCCCCTGCAAGAACGGTGCCGTTGGGCATATGGAAGGCAAAGCCGTTAGGCACGGTCACGGTGAAGGGAGCGTCCTCACCAAACTGGGCGCAGGTGCCCGCGCCCTCGATGGTGTTGATGTCAACGCAGGTCTGCGGGTTCGAGTAATTGACATCATGGGTGGCCAGCAGGCGATGCCCTTGCGTTCCCACATAGCCAATCTCCAGCTTCATGTCGTTGGTTAGCTCCCGCTGGATGGTGAGGTTGTACTGGGCGGAATACTGGGTACGCATGTGCGGCTGGAAATCTCCAAAAAGGTCGATCGGCTCAAATGTTGCCCAATCCTGAGTGCTCCCTCGCTTGGGGCTAATGACTCCGTTAAACGGGTTTAGATACGTGGTGACGCCGTCCTGGCCAAGAAACGGCTGGTTGAACTGCGTCTCATAGACAAAGGTGCTTCCCCCAAACGGAGGCTCAGCGCCGAACTGTTCCAGCACAAGCTGCTCGACCGGGTTATAGAAAAGTCCCCAACCAGCACGAATGCTGGTCTTGCCGGACTTTCCTGGACTCCAGGCAAGGCCGATGCGGGGAGCAAACGCTTTGTAGTAGGTCTGCGTCATGCCCGGCGGAATACCCGAGTCGCCGGGAACCACGAGTCCGACCGCATCCTGCGAGGTGCAATCGGTGTTGGGCCCTCCACAAGGAAAGACGGTGGAATTTTGGCCGGGGCGGAAAGTCTCGACGTGCTGGGCAATATCCGCCAAGGGCGTGTTCAATTCCCATCGCAGCCCGTAGTTCAGAGTGAGATTCGGCTTTATCTTCCAGCTATCCTGCGCGTAAAGGTAGAGGCCAATGTTGCGCACATATTCCACTTGCCCCGAACCTTGTCCGAATTGATCAGGAAGGCCCAACAGGAAATTGGGGTACAGATTGCTGGCACCGACGTCGTTCGGACCCCCGCCGTAGTAGGAGAAGGTTCCGTTCACGTTGTAATAAAGAAACTGATTAAACTGCTGACGACGAAAGTCCACACCGAACTTGAGCGAATGGGTGCCCGCAACCTTGGTCACGTTATCTGCCCACTGGAAAGAATTCCCGGTTTGCGGAAGCTCTCCTTCCGCATCGTTGCCGAGGGAGAATCCTCCCGCAACCGAGATAGACGGAAGTCCCTCCCGTCCGGCGCCAAGGAAGGGGTGAATTCCCGGAGCATTCGGCCCGGTATCAGCCGGTGTGTCTCCCAGAAAGCAGGGCGGCGCGCCCGTGACGCTGGTCAGCCACGCCGGAGCGGGCGGGCACGAGTTCTGAACCAGGCTTGTTCTCTCCGGATGCTGGAATGTCTGTTGGCCCTCGCGGTTGTAGTTGAAACGGAACTCGTTCACCGTGCTGTTGCTGATCGTCCAGTTGTGGGAAATGTTCCACTGCTGGAAGCGCTCGGCGATGATGCTTCCGAAGCCCGGGACATCGGCGCCGGTCAGTTCGAAGTTGGCGAAGGGCTGCACGGTGCGCTCGTCGTTGAAATAGTAATAAATGCTAAGGTTCTGCTTGTCATTGATCCTATGGTCAACCTTGACGGTGACCTGGTCGCCTCGCGTGGGTTGGGTCGGAACGGTCGTGATCAAATTACCGCCGTTGGGCGCGCTGGGCACAAACTGCAGCAGATCGACCGCGGTGGGGTCCATGCAGGCGAGCGGAATCTGGCTATTGGGGAAGATGGTCGCATATGCTGCACCGTCTGCAATGGTTCCCCCGCCGATGGCTGTATTGGCCGCCTGGCAGCCTGGACGGCTTGTCAGAATCGAGGAGTTGGTCAACGCCCCAGTGAATGGTGAGCCCGTCGGACCGGTCGGGTTCACGTCAGAGAAGTCCGCAATAATCTGCCCGTTCACAGTGTTGGTGGGAGATGGCGTTTCCTGAGAACTGGGCACGGTGACGGCGGGAGAAAGGATGCCCTGGCGGATCCGTCGACCTTCATACGAAGCAAAGAAAAATGTTCGATCCTTCTTGATCGGTCCACCAAAAGTTCCGCCGAACTGGTTCTGATTGAACTGGGGCTTTTGACAAGGCAGACCTTCCGCGGCGGTAAGGCAGTAATCATTGGCATTGAGCACTTTGTTGCGGAAGAATTCGTAGGTACTTCCGTGCCACTGATTTGTCCCTGACTTTGTGACCACATTGACGACCGAGCCCGAGTTGCGTCCATATTCCGCGTCGAAAGTATTAGTGAGAACGCGGAATTCCTGAATGCTGTCGGGCGAGGGTTGAACCGTCGGAAGGTTCACGAAAAGATCGTTAGCATCGCCGCCGTTGACGCTGAAGTTGTTGGCGCGCCCCCGGCCGCCGTTCACCGAAACCGCGCCGGGACTGTCGCTTCCATAGATAAGCGAATTGCTGGAGCCGGTGGTGGACATCACGCCCGGCTGCAGTTGCAGCAGTTGATACGTATCGCGCGAGTTGAGTGGCAAATTCGAGACCTGTTGCGAATCCATCACCGCGCCCAGTTGCGTGCTCGTCGTATCGACGAGCGGCGCTTCCGAAGTAACATCGACCACTTCCTGCGCCTGGCCGATCTGCATCACCATATTCAGCGTGATGACCTGGTTTAGATCGAGGCTCACGCCGTGGCGAAGATCTTTCTTGAAGCCTGTCAATTCGAAGCTGAGCGTATAGACGCCCACCGGCACTTCAGGAAACGCGTAGTCTCCGCTGTCGTTGGTCTCAGCCGTGCGGCTCACGCCGGTCGCTTCATTGGTCGCCAAAACCTTGACGTGCGCCAGCACAGCCCCCGTGGGGTCGGCGATCCGGCCCAGAATGCGGCCACCCGTGCCCTGGGCAGAAAGCACGGAGGGGACACATAAACAGGTCGTGACGACTAGGCAAACGGCGGTCCAGCGGGCTCGCAGTGACAGCATGGAACCTCCAGCATTCTTCGGGGATTTTTTCTTGATAATGACGACAGCGACTGCTTGTGTCTTGCCACAACCTTGCTATAATCCCGCAAGGTTAGAGAAGCAGGACGCGGGCTGTCAAGAATAAAAAAACGCGTCCTTCCCATAGAAAATTCTTATCGCAGGCACGATTGCGTCCCAGGGAATTGGGTCGCAGGAATATGAAACGACCGCGGGTCATGAACTCTCGCAATCCTGAGCCGTATTTGAAGATCGGAGACGTCGCGCGCCAGGTGGGAGTCTCGCCGTCCGTGATCCGGTCGTGGGAAAGTCTGGGGCTCACGCGTCCGCGCCGCACCGAAAGCAAGTACCGGCTCTATACGCCCGAAGATGTGCGATTGTTGAAGCGAGCGCGATTCCTGCGCAAGGTGCGGGGATTGAACGCCGCGGCGATTCTGCAGTTGCTGAAGCGCGAAGGACGCGTGCGCCCCGCGGCCGATGGCAATGCCGGGGCCATTGGAACGCATCTGCGGCAGTTACGCGCGAAGCGGCGCCTGTCTCTGGCCCAGGTGGCGCGTGCGGTGGGCATTTCCGTTGGCTTCCTGAGCGCTCTCGAGCGTTCGCAGATGAGCGGCTCGGTGGGCACACTGCGCAAGCTGGCGCGCTTCTACAAAACCAGCATTCTGAATTTTTTTGACGCCCGCGAAGCCCGCAGCTTGCAAGTGCGTCCCGAGCAGCGCAAAGTTCTGGACGCCGGGCCGGGCGTCCGCATGGAACTGCTGGCCTGGGGCAACACCGTGATGGAACCGCATCTGTTCCGTGTGTCAGCGGGTTCCGGCAGCGGCGACTCCTACACCCACGAGGGCGAAGAATTTCTGTACGTGCTGCGCGGAGAACTCGCCATCACCGTGAACGAAGACGAATACCGACTGAAACGCGGCGACAGTTTTTATTTCGAGAGCGCGACCCCGCATCGCTGGAAAAATCTGGGCCGCGTTGAAACGTGGGTCCTGTGGGTAAACACTCCCCCCACGTTTTGATGGGACTGATTTGACGGGGGATGGATGGGAGGCGAGATGAATTGGCAAAGTGTGAATTCACGACGCGCGAGTTGGAAAAACATGAAATTGCGTAATCTGACCGCGCTATTGCCGTTGCTTGCCGTGATTCTTATTTCAGGATCGTGCGCGAAAAAAACGCCGACTCTGAATCTGCTGGTGTGGGAGGGCTACGCCGATCCCAGTTTCGTGAAAAGTTTCGAAGAACAGCATCACTGCAAAGTCACCGCTTCGTACATGGGATCAAGCGACGAACTCATGGCGAAACTGCGCGGTGGCAGCGCCGGCAACTATGACGTGATTTCTCCGTCGAGCGACGTCGCCACTTCCATCGCTACAGGAAATCTCGCCGCTCCCCTCGATCTTTCCAAAATTCCTTCCTACAGCCAGCTTTCCCCGCAGCTCACCAACCTTCCTCTGGTACGTGTGGCCGGCCAGGTGTATGGCGTGCCCTTCATGTGGGG
>JBEKDY010000064.1:0-18310 GCA_050014115.1 Candidatus Sulfotelmatobacter sp.
TTAGATCAAGCCTTGTCATCCCGAGAGCCCGCGTTGTGCTTCGCGGGCCGAGGGATCTCAGTCTGCTCCGCGGCAGCGCGCTAGCCTTGGGCATTAATTCTGAACGTCTACCTATTAGCTTGCAGCTAACTCGCCTGTCGTTTCGAGTGGCATTCTTCGTCTCGACGCATCTGCGCCCTACCCAATCGCGTCGTGCGATCGCCCCGAATCTTCCCAGGGAGCTTCGACATTCACGCTCTGAAATTCCTTTGGTAGCCCGCTATCAATCACCGCCCGCACTTTTTCCATCAGCGATTCGCGGCTGCCGAAATCCTTGGGCTCGATCGGAGGATGGAAAATCACCTGCACCAGCCCGGGCTTGATCGCGAAGCGAGACTTGGGCATCGCATAAAACGTGCCTACGATCGTGATGGGAACCACCGGTACGCCGCACTCCATCGCCAGATAAAACGGGCCTTTCTTGAAGGGCAGCAGCTTGCCGTCGAAGGAGCGTTTGCCTTCCACATAGATCGTCATGTTGAGGCCCTGCTCGACCACCGCTTTCGCCGCTTTCACCGCCTCGATGCCGGCCTCGCGATTGCCTCGATCCACCGGAACCAGCGATCCCATGCGCATGGCCTGCCCCAGAATCGGAATGCTGAATAGTTCTTTCTTCGCCATCACGGAAGTACGACGCGGAATCAGCGGAGTCTGAATCGGCGGATCCAAATTCGAAACATGGTTCGTCATGAAAACATAAGTGCGCGACTTGTCGAGTTGATCGAGTCCCACCGTCTGCACACGCACGCCGGTGAGCCACACGCCCCACCAGCATCCCCACATGAACATGCGATAGAGCAGGCGAATGTCGCCGGAAATAAACGTCCAGGGAAAACCGATCAGCGCCGCCACGAGAGCAGCCAGGCCCCAGAAGGCGAGCATCACGATGGTGCGGATCATTACGTGCGAGACTCCGATTTGCGAGACTCTGGTGCGTGAGGCTCCATTCAGTGAAGCTCTGCTTCGGCTTCGCCCTTCAACCACATGGCGCGGCGAGCGCGTTGTTCCGCGGTGACATTTTCCAGGTCCTTCAGCTGGTAAGAAATCTCCTGACGGCTGCCGATTTTCCACTTCAGTTCGCGCTCGGCGCCGCGCCGCGGCCGCACTTTCACCGCGAGCGTATCGCCGGGAGCGAGGCGCGCCAACTCGTCCCGCGACTCCTGTCCCACAGCCTTGCCCTGGATTTCGAGAATCGTGTCGCCCACCTGCAAGCCCGCGCGTTCAGCGTCGCTGCCAGCGGTGACTGCGCCCACCAGCATGGGCCCGTCGAAATTCCGTGATGCCACGAAACCCGCGTCGGGCAAGGTGTTCGACTCCTGCGTCACCTTGAGCCCAACGCTGCGGAAAAAACCGTCCCAGAAGACCTCTTCGGTTCCGGCCACGTATTTAGCAAAGAACGATGCCATGTCCGCGTGACTCACCGCCTCGGCGGCTTCGCGTACGCCGTCGGAATCGGCGAAGAAGCGCCCCTTCTTCGCATAGTTCTGGTTCATCCACTGCATGACCTCGCGCAGCGAAGCATGATCGTGTGTGGCATCGCGCACGGCGAGATCGAGCATCACGCCAAGCAGTTCGCCTTTGTTGTAATAAGAAATACTGCGCTCCGGACGTCGATAATATGGGTCGCCCTCGAGCCACGCGTCCAGACTGGATTCTTCCGCCGACTGCGTCAGGTGCGCGGGGCGCCGCTCGAGTTCAGTGATCTCGTCGCTCAGAAGTTCGAGATAGCGCTTCTCGTTGATCAACCCGGCACGTAACTGAATCACGCCTTCCGCAGTGCTGGTCACGCCCTCGCTGAACCACAGCGCCCGCGTGTAATTTTCTTTGGTGTAATCCACAGGCTCGAGCGTGCGCGGGCGAATGCGCTTTACATTCCAGAGGTGAAAAAATTCGTGCGCTGTCACCGTCGACAGAACCTCGGAACTACGGGCAAGAGCGTCCGCGTTCAAATCAATCGCGGTCGAGTACGCGTGCTCCATGCCGCCGCCGCCGGGTCCGCGCGGAAAGTGGTAAAGAAACATATACGAATCGAAGGGGCGGTCATCCATCCAGGAAATGGCGGCGGCTACGATCTTATGCAGGTCGGCGACGATTTTCGCCATGTCATAGTCGGCAGGCTCGGCGTCCACGATCACGCGAAAGTGTCCGCCCGCTTCGTCGAAATCGGATTCCTGAAAAGTTCCGATCTCTACCGGAGAATCTACCAGCCGGTCGTAATTTTCCGCGATGAATCCTCCATCGGGCGACGACGCTAGAGGCGTGGCGATGTGCCATCCCTCGGGCACGCGCTTAAAGCCCACAGCCATAGGCGCACCGCGTGCTTCCACGGGATACATGAGAATCTGCGCCAGATTGAAAAACGCGTGATGCGCGTTAAACTGCGCGCCGAACGGGCCGAAAGAGTCGACGAAGATCTGGTATTCGACGATCGCGCCGTGCTCGGCTCCGCTGATTTGCCAGAGGCTCTTGTGCAACTCACGGACCGCGAGCGGGCGCCCCGCGCGGTCTTTGGCGCGCACCCAGTTCACGTACTGCACAAAGTCACGCACCTGGTAGAGCGCGTTCCAGACCGGAAGCTGCAGTTCACGCTGCGCCGCTCCCGCGGGAAGAAAAACCTGAACCTCGACAAGATGCTGCTCCGGCACACCCAGCGAGATCACATAGTTTGTGAGTGGAGTTGTGGGAGCGGAGCTTTGCGCGGCGGCGGTCCACGCGATAGAGAGCACGGCGACGAAAATCGCCAGCGTTCGAACGCACGCAAACACTGACTCGCACCTGGCTGGAGTCTTTCTCATTTCTTACCCGTTTCTTACCCGTTTTTCTCGTTCAGCGCACTGCTTGACTCGCCGCTCGCGCTCTCGCCCGCCAGCGACTTCAACCTTGCCGGCAGCTTTTCGTAGATTCCGCCGAAGCCGCCGTTGGAAAGAATCGCGACCACATCTCCGCTGCGCATTTCCGGAGCGATAGTCTCGACAATGGCGTCGGCATCAGCCAAGAGCCGCGCGCGACGCCCGTTCTTCTGGATCTCCGCCGCCAGTTCCGGCAACTCCAGCCGTTCGTTCTCCGGCACCGCCTCGGAACGGAACACTCCCGCCACCACCACTTCATCGGCCAGCGCCAGGCTGTGCGCCAAATCACTCTGCAACACGCGCCGCCGCAAAGTGTTCGACCGCGGCTCGAGAATCGCCCACAGCCGCGCACCCGCGTAGCGCGCCCGCAACGCCTTCAGCGTCCCAGCAATTGCCGTGGGATGATGCGCAAAATCGTCGATCACGGTGATTCCGTTCACCTGCGCCTTTATCTCGAGCCGGCGTTTCACACTCTTGAAAGTTTTGAGCGCGGCTGCGATCTCATCTTTAGAAATGTCGCAGGCCGCCGCCAAAGCCGCGGCGGCCGTGGCGTTCCACACGTTGTATTCGCCCGCCAGCTCGAATTCAAAATCCGCCCAGGGACTGCCCTCATGCAGCACCGACCAAGCCGTTCGTCCCGGCTCCAGACGAAGATTGCTTACGCGCCACTGCGAGCGCGCTCCCCCTCCGTAACGCTCGACAGGACAAAACGTCTTAGCCAGGCAGCGTTCCAGGCTCGCGCTCTCCGCGGCCTCGCCAACCGCTCCGTCGAAGGCGACGATCCGTCCGCGCCGCGGAATCAGATTCACCAGGCGTTTGAACGCCGTCTCCACCGCGTCCAGATCTTTGTAAATATCGGCGTGATCAAATTCCACCGATGTCAGGACGACCGAGTCCGGGAAATAATGCAGAAACTTCGGACCCTTATCGAAGAAAGCTGTATCGTACTCGTCGCCTTCCACAATGAAGTGTCGCCCCCGCCCCAGGTGAAAACTCGAGCCGAAATTTTCGGCGATGCCGCCAATCAGGAACGACGGCTGCAAACCGGCGCAATGAAAAATCCAAGCCAGCATGGAAGTAGTCGTAGTCTTGCCATGAGTGCCAGCGACCACCAGCACCTCCTTGCCGCGCAGGAACTCGTCGTGCAGAAGTTGCGGCAACGAGCAGAACGGAAGGTGATGGTCGAGCACTTGCTCGAGTTCAACATTGCCCCGCGAAATTGCATTCCCCACCACCACCAGATCCGGTCGCGGTTCGACATTGTGCGCGTTAAATGGCTGCGCCAGCGGAATTCCCAGCTCCCGCAAAAAATCCGACATAGGCGGATAAGCCGCCGCGTCCGATCCGGTCACGCGAAACCCGCGCTGCTTCAGCATCCCGGCGAGCGACGCCATGGCGGTCCCGCAAATGCCGATCATATGAATATGCCTGGTTGCGCTCATGAGCCTTTCTTCGCGGCCTTTGCGAGCCCTTTGCGACCTTTGCGGTTAGTTTTTGCGTTTGCTTTTGCTTTTGCTTTTTCTTGTGTTTTTTCTCTTCGCCTGAGCCTGAGCCGCCGCAGTCACGCACTCACGAAACCGTCACCGCCGCTTCGAGAATCTTCAGCTCAACCGCTCCACCGCCAACCGTCAGCGCCGCCCGCACTCCGAACGGCAGAGTAATGTTCCCAGCCGTCACATGCCCCGAGCGCAAACCATACGCCACCGGCACTCCCAGCTCGCCGACGATTCGCATGACGACTTCCGGCAGCGTGTAGCCCTGATTCGCATTCTGCACGCAGTCCACCATCTCGCCGAAGACAATGCCGCGGACGCCGTCGAGCTTTCCCGCCAGCTTCAACTGCATGAGCATGCGGTCCACCTGATAGGGTTTGGCCGCGAGATCCTCGAGAAACAGAATTGTCCCGTCCGTCTTAATCTCGTAAGGCGTGCCCAGCGACGCCACCAGAATCGAGAGACATCCGCCGTAAAGAATACCCTCCGCAGCGCCCTCGACGAGTCCGCTCACGCCAGAATCCGCGCCCAGCTTGAGTTCCAACGGCACCGCACCGCCCAGTGCCGCCCGCCAAGATGCGGCATCCACACCGCCGGCGCGCGCCCAATCCTTCGCTGCCATCGGCCCATGAAAAGTTACCAGCCCGCCGGCATCGACAAAATACGTGAGCAGCGTGGTGATGTCGCTATAGCCAATGAAAATCTTCGGATTGCTCCGAATCGCATCCAGATCGAGCGCTTCCAGCAGATAATTCGTCCCATAGCCGCCGCGCGCGCACAGAATCGCCCGCACATCCGGCCGCGCAAACATTTCCGCCAGCTCGCGAATGCGCCGCTCCAGCGATCCGGCAAAGTAAAGATCGCGCTCAAGAATGGAGCCGAAATACAGCGGCTCATACCCCGCGCTGCGCAGAGCTTCGCAACCAGCCTCCAGTTCGCTGCGCTTGAGATTGCTGGCCGGAGCGACGATGCCGACCGTATCCCCGGGCCGAAGAGCGGGCGGCTTGATGCGCAAAGAGTTTGAACGAGGCATGGAGTCAGAAACCTGTTGCGGCAGACGATCCGATCACTTTAAGAAAATTTCAAGAAGATCAGTGTAAGAAGATCAACATAGGATCACATAAAAACATCACCGCAAGTAGAATTCTCCCCGGCAGACGAACCGCGCCCATCCGCGCAGAAACACCCGGTTATTTTCCCAGCGCACGGTCTGCGTTCCTCCCGGAGCATGCACTTTCACCGGCGATTGCAACCTGCCCGTCGACATCGCCGCCACTGCCGCCGCGCAAGAACCCGTTCCGGAAGATTGCGTTTCTCCCACACCGCGTTCAAAAAAACGGGCTTGCAGGTCATGCTTTCCTTCCGGCATCACCAGTTCAACGTTAACGCCATGCTCGAATCTGGAATGGCGCTGGATGTCCGCGGCTTGCGCCTGCCAGCTCTCGTCGAAGCGGCTTACGAAAACCACGTAATGCGGATTGCCAATCGAAACTGGAATGCCCTGAACTTCCAATTCGCTACCGCCGCTCGCGACGGTCAACTCTTCCCCGACCTCCGCCTCGCCCATGGCCATCTCAAACTCGTATCCAGAATCGCTGCGCGCGGTGAGAATGCAAACTTTCAATCCCGCGCCGGTTTGAATTCGAATGGTCTCTTTTCCCCGCTCCGCGCACAAGTAGGCAGCCACACATCGCGTGCCGTTGCCGGAAATCTCCGCCGCGGAGCCGTCAGCATTGATCAGTTTAATCTCCGCGTCCGCCGTGGCATGCGGCAGCATCCACTCCACGCCGTCCGCGCCTACGCCTTCATGCCGGTCGCAGATGCGGCTGGTAAATTCGCTAATTTCAGCCGGGACCATCAAGCCGTCGATCAACGATCCGTCGATCAACAGAAAATCATTCCCGCACGCGCTGGCCTTCACAAACGGAATCACCGCAGACTCTACGCTCACTCCAACTCCACCGGGCCCAACGAAACCACGCCGCCCAGAACCGCCGACGCCTTCAGCCGCCGCAGCAACTCGTCCTGCTCGCGCCTGCACCCGCTCACGTCAAACTGCAACCGGGTGTATTGCCCCGTGCTTCCGCTGATCACGTTCTGCATCATGCGATGCTCGGCCTCCAGGATGCGGTTCACCTCCTGGCTGATCTCGTCCACACTCGCGCCCTTCACTTCGTAGCTCATCAACAAAGTCTTCAGGTTGAAGGTTTGTTCCAGATGTCCCAGGGTAAACAGCGCGATCAGAATTACGCCCGTAGCAAAAATCGCGGTCAGGTAAAGACCGCCACCCGTGGCCATTCCAACCCCTGCCACCACGAACAAAGTGGAAGCCGTCGTCAGTCCTGAAGTCAGCCCGCGCGTGTGCAGAATCGATCCCGCGCCAATGAACCCGATGCCGGGAATAATCTGCGCCGCGATCCGCGTATGGTCGCCGAGATGCTCCAGCGCCAGACCGTCCGACAGAATCGTGAACATGGCCGCGCCGAAACAGATGAACATATTCGTGCGCAGTCCCGCCGGCCGGTGCCTGAGTTCGCGTTCGAGGCCGATGATCCCGCCGAGAATCGCCGCCACTGCCAGCCGCGCCAGCGAATTCGTGACAAGGCCCGTCGCCATCTCCCGATGCAGCAAATCGAGAATATTCTGCCAGGTCATTGCGGATGTCTGAGGACCAGAAAAACTCTGTTAAAAAAATGCGCACGGAAAAAACTGCCAGAAAAGCCCCTCTGGTGGCTGGATTTTATCACCGCACCTCCCGCCTCTCACCGCTTCACGAGGTAACGCCGCTGATTACCGCAGGCGGTAGAGAACGGCCTGCGGCTGGCCCGTCACTCGGATCACCACCAGCTCTTTGAAGGCGCGCCCCTGCACCGCGCGCGCAACCTCGTCGCCGTCAAAAGCCAGCGCGTAATCGGCCAGCTCCGCCGGATTCGCCAGCGCGCGCTCCCACAGCCCCTCGGCATCGGTCGGCTGCATCCAGACGCGATGATTGCCTTCGTTGATCGTGCGATTCAGGGGGATTCCCGCCTGCTCCACCGCTCCCGGATGCCCGCCCAGATCCATCAACAGCGTCGCCTTTGGAGGCAGCGCGTGCAGCCAGCCCGCGACTTGCCTCTCCAACGCAACCCGGCTGCGCATATTGATGACCGCCTCTTCATAGCAAACCGGCCCGGCCCGCCAGACGAACCCGTAACTCACCACGACGAACCCGAACAATCCGAGAAGCGCCGCACGCCGCCAGGATTTCGGCCAATGCTTCGATCGCGCGGCCCCGTATGCCAGAATTCCGACCGCCGCCGCAAATGCGGGCAGCAATTGCAATCCGTAACGCGCGTTGTAATGCGTAAAGGGCCACCACGCCGGAATAAAAATCGGAACGCCCCCGTACGCGATCGAGAGCGCATAAAAGGGCACCGGGACCAAAAGAAAAATCAGCGGCCATTGAGAGGGCAACATCGCGACGCCAGGCGTCGCGTCCTTGCTCCCATCGAGTTTCCTGCGAGCATCGAAGATCACCACAACCACGGCAGCGGCTGCCAGCAAAATCCACAATCGCTCCAGCCACTCGTTCTCCGCCGCGTTCGCCTGCGCCGACTTGAGAAAGTACAATCCAGCAACGTAAAGATCCCCCGTCCCGGGATGACCCTGCGCCCCCGCGCCCTGCGTCCGCTTCTCAATCGCCTTCGCCGAATAAGGCCCGTTCTCAAACTCCAGCGGATTGCGATAAACGACACCGTTGTAAGCGAACCACAATGCAGGCGCCGCCGCCGCAATCAGGAGGAATCCAGCCACCGCGCTTCGAGATGGCGAACCCATGGAACCGGCTGCCCCACCCTTCGCGGTTTTCGAAGCACGGGAATCTCGACTGACGACCTCTTTGAAGCAGTAACTCACCACCACTCCCACCACCATGGCCGCCGCCAGGAACCACCCGTCATACCGCGTCAAACAAGCCGCCGCCAGACACAACCCGCATTTCGTCAGCGCCCGCCCATCCCCTCGCGCAAACTCACTGAAGAACACCACCGCCCAAATAAACAGCGCCAGATAAAGCGCTTCCCCCATCGCGGTGCTCTGCATGTAAATCAGATTCGGATTCGCGGCATAAACCGCCGCCGCCGTCCAAGCCCCCACTCTCGCGGCTCCGCCGGGCTCGCCCTCACGGGACAAAATTCCGCGCGACAAAATTCCGCGCATCAGCCGGAACATTCCGATCACGCCGAACACATACGCCGCCATCGACGGAATCGACCCGCCCACGCCCCGCTGCCACATTTCGTTGGAGATCAGAAACGGAATCATCAGCAGATGCGGCAGCGGCAGCCAGACCGTCCCCAACTGCAACAGCCCCGGAGTCCTGGAATCGAAGACGCGGCGCGCAATGTTGATATGCGCGACGGCGTCGCCATAGAGCAACACTTCTCCGCGCCGGAAATAAAACAGGAAGGAAAAAACCGAAACCCACATCGCGAGCCACGCCAGCACCCGGACTTCAGCATCCCAGCGCGAACTAGCCGGTGCGCTCATGTGCGGTTTCGGAATGGGTGGCCTTGGGAAGGGCACGAGTTCACTCGTGCCGCAAAGGCGCTAAGAAATTCCAGCGCTTTAGCGCCTGAGGTTTGTAGTTTGCCATCAGCAATTATTCCAAATGCGTCAATTCGCGGAACACCTGAAAACGCTCTTCGATTTCCTCGCGCGTCAGCGCCTGCAAACGCTCCGTGCCAAACCGCTCCACGGCAAACGACCCCATCACGCCGCCATAAAACAACGCCCGCTTCAGCACTTCGCGATTCAACTCCTCCTGCGAAGCGATGTAGCCCATGAACCCTCCCGCAAACGAATCGCCCGCCCCGGTCGGATCCTTCACCTCTTCAATCGGCAGCGTAGGCGCGCGAAACGGATGCCGCCCAATCCCAAACGCACCTTCGCGAAAAAAAATAGTCGCGCCATATTCCCCGTGCTTGATCACCAGCGCCTGCGGACCCATCGCCAGCACCCTGTGCGCCGCCCGCGGCAGATTGCTCTCGCCCGCCAGCATTTTCGTTTCCGTGTCGTTGATCAGCAACACGTCCACCAGCTTCAAAGTTTCGGCGAGTTCCTTCGGCGTGCCCTGAATCCAATAATTCATGGTGTCGCACCCGGTCAGCCGAACCGCGTGCATCTTGCGCCGCACATCAGCCTGCAACGTAGGCTGGATATTCGCCAGGAACAAGAACTCCGTATCTTCATATTCCTCCGGAATGCGCGGCTGGAACTTTTCAAAAACATTGAGATCGGTAAAGTTCGTCTTCGCCTCGTTCAAGTTGTCGCTGTAACTTCCACCCCAGCGAAACGTCTTGCCCGTGGCACGCTCGATGCCCCGCGTGTCAATCCCGCGCTTCTTGAAAACCTGTTCCTGCTCCGCCCCAAAATCTTCCCCCACCACGGCGACGACGCGCACCTTCGTGAAATAACTGGCAGCCAGCGAAAAATAAGTCGCCGCCCCGCCCAAAATATTTTTCACGCTGCCCGATGGCGACACAACGTCGTCAAACGCAACCGAACCAACCACAAGAATGCTCATTATGAATCCCGGAATCCTCTCTCTTAATAAGGGGCCCCTGATCCCTAGCCACTGTTCTTCAAAATCAACCTCAGTTTCTTCTTCGTCGCCGCCGGAATCTTTTTCGGATCCGTCAAAATCGCATGCGCCAGCGCCGACCCGCATTTGCACGACCGCTCCCGCGGCATCGCCGCAACAGTCGCGCGCACCACCTTCGTCGCGTTCTCCGCATTCTTCACCAGCACAGCGACAATCTGATCCACCGTCACCGAATCGTGATGCGGATGCCAGCAGTCATAATCCGTCACCATCGCGACCGTCACATAGCAAAGCTCGGCCTCGCGCGCCAGCTTCGCCTCCTGCAGGTTGGTCATGCCGATCACATCCATGCCCAGCCCGCGATACACATTTGACTCCGCCCGCGTCGAAAACTGCGGACCTTCCATGCACAAATAAGTTCCGCCGCGCTTGCCCACCACGCCGGCCTGCTTGCACGCCGCCGCGACCACCGCCGCCAGCTTCCCGCACACCGGATCGGCAAACGCAATGTGCGCCACCACCCCGCCGCCGAAAAACGTATCCACCCGATGCCGCGTGCGATCGAAAAATTGGTCAGGAATCACGAACTCCAGTGGCTTGTGTTCTTCCTTCAGCGATCCCACGGCGGAAATCGAAACAATCCTCTCGACTCCCAGCTGCTTGAACCCGTGAATATTCGCGCGAAAATTCAACTCGCTCGGCAGAATTCGATGCCCGCGCCCATGCCTCGCCAGAAACGCCACTTTGCGCCCTTCCAGCATCCCGCAAACATAGGCGTCCGAAGGCGCGCCAAAAGGCGTCTTCACCCGCACTTCTTTCACGCGCGTCAGCCCCGGCATCGAATACAGCCCGCTGCCGCCGATGATCCCAATTTCCGCCTGTGGCACCGTTCCCCCAGAGAAGTTCACCACCCAAAGCCAAACCGGTGATTATACAAGACCCTCCCTGCACCCCCGTGGTTAAGCCTTTCCTTCGTGTGCCTTGGTGCTCTTGGTGGTTGAAGATTTTAGATTTTAGATTTTAGATTTTAGATTTTCGGTCTTCGCTGCTCCCACCCGCAACCCGCTACAATCTCCCGATGCGAGTCCGCCTCCTCGTCGCGCTGTCTCTTGTGACCACCGCCCTCGCGCAGGTCAAACCACTAAGCGTCACCGTCCCGATCACGCTCGACCACGACCGCGTGGTCATCGACGTCTATCTCCCACTTCCCGACGGCACAACTAAACGCATTCGCGGATGGGTCGACAACGGCAATCCCGATCTCGAAATGTCGCGCCGCGCCGCCATGCTCCTGGGACTCAACGTCACCTGCGACGACAAGGCCTGCACCGCCCCCCCGCCCGCCGCAATCATGCTCGGCGATCCCAAGAATGGCATGCCCATCTCGCTCGCGAATATCCCAGAAGTAAAAATCCCGCTCAAGCCCGTCAGCGCCGCCGCCGTGATGGTTCCCGGCATGTCCGCAGAAATTAATCTTCCTTCCTCCGTCCTCCGCCACTACGACGTGCTCGTCGATTTCCCGGACCGCGAATTCACCATCGCCCAGCCCGGCACCCTGAAGTTCAAAGGCATCAGCAGCAAAGTCCTCGTTAACTCCGCGAACGGACTCATCCAGATCCCCAGCCAGATCGAAAACAGAAAATACAACCTCGCCCTCGACGTAGGCGCATCGATCAGCTTTTTGTCGCAGGATCTTTCCGACAAGCTGCAAGCCGCCCACCCCGACTGGCCACACATGACCGGAGCCGTGGGTCCCGCCAACATGTGGGGTCAAGACTGGGGTCAAGACGAAGAGCCGAAGTGGAAACTCCTGCGCGTGGACCGCCTGCAGTACGGCCCCCTCTACCTCACCAGCGTGCCCATGGCCGATTTTTCCAGGGAACGAATGTCGTGGTTTGAAAAACGCGCCGGCGTCGCTACCATCGGCCTGCTGGGATCGAACGCCTTGCTCAACTATCGTGTCGGCCTCGACTACGCCCACTCCACCGTCTACTTCGACATCGGCAGCACCTTCAAAGCTCCCGACTTCGATGTCATCGGATTCACCCTCCGCCCCGAAGACGACGGCCGCTTCACCATCCTCGGCATCGCCGACTTCGACGGCAAGCCGTCCGTCCCCGCGCCTCCAGACGGAGTTCAAATTGGCGATCACCTCGTCGCCGTCGATGGCGTCCCGGTCCCCGATTCAACCATGGGACAGGTCTGGTCGCTGCTCGAAGGCACTCCCGGCCAGGAACGCAAACTCAGAATCGAACGCAACGGCAACCAGTTCGACGTCGTCGCCCACGTGCAACATTTTCTGGGAGAAGTTCCCGACGAGAAGGGCAGCAAGAAGAAGTCATCGAAGAAAAACTAGATCATTTGGACTTCGTGGAACCGTTCAAACCTATACCTCTTTACGGTGCGCCACCCGCATTACTTTGACGATCTGTCGCTCATCATCAAGGAAACACACTGCCCGGTAGTCGCCTGTGCGGCAACGCCAGAAACCAGCCTTCTCCCCAGTCAGCGCCTTGCCTTGTTCGCGCGGATCAAGACGCCCCGCAACCCGCTCTTGAAAGAACCTCACGATACGTTTTTGCGCGACCCGGTCTAACTTGCCAAGTTCCGCGAAGGCGCGCGGCTCGAATTCAACTTTCCAGCCCAAGCTTTTTCACCACATCTTCCAGTGGAATGCCGGGCAATTTCCCCTCGAGCCGGGTCAGCGCGATGAGGTAGTCTTCCTGCTCTTCCAGGAACTCCTCGATCGCTTTCTTGGCGTAGTACGTCTTCGTCCGCCCCGTCCGTTTGGCGAGCCGGTTGAGTCTTGCCTCCAGTTTTGGGTGCAGGCGAACCGTTAACATGAATGATCTCCTTCCATAGCTCGACCGGTATTACATGTATTACAAGTATATCAGACACCGGGTGCCCCATTTCTCGCTTTCTTTGCGAGAAGTGGGGATTTACTTGCCAAACACTTCCCGCTCCAGCGTCGCGGTGGTCCCCGCATCCAGACTCTCGCTCACCAGCACGGTATCGCCTTGCTCCTCGATCACCACCGTGCCCTCTTCGGTAGACCACACATGCCGCCCTTTCAACGGAACCACCTTGAACCCCTTATGCTTCGCCGACGCGTCCTTCTGCGACGAGTCCTTCGCCCCCACCTCGTCCGGCCCAGATTTTCCGGATGCCGGCGCTCCCTCCGCGCCGCCAACTTCCTCCGCCTTCTTATATCGCTTGGCCAGCGACCGCGCATAGATCCCCGCAAAGTCCTCCGCCTTCTCCGCGCTCGACCACCGCGACACATAGAGCAGCCCCAGCGGAGCGGCCGCATTTTCCTTAACCCGCGCCGCATAGTAATATCCGCCGCGCCACTCCGGGTACATCCACTTCGCCAGTTCCTGATTCGCGTATTGCTCGATCAGCACCGCCACGTCGAACTCGCCCATCGCGCCAACATCGAACTTCTTATAGTTCCTGAAGTCCTGCTTGAAATTCGGCACGCGCATGGGCTCAATCTTTTCTCCCGAAAGATAAGTCTCCGGCTCCATAATCTGCCGTGTGGTGTGCGGAGGATTCGCCAGCACCCCGGCAAACGCCTTCTCCCGGCCGCCTTTCTGCATCATCTTGATTTCAAATTCCAGGCCATACCGGTAGGGAAACGTCAGCGACTCCTTCAGGAAAATCGGCGCATCCTTGAACACCGTCGAATCCGGAGTGCCGTTCGTCATGCTCGATTCCATGTCCTCCACCAGATCCGGCGAATCCACAATCGACTTCCCCACCGGAGCCAGCGCATATTGCAGCATCACCGCTTCGGCCTGCCCTTCAATCACAGCCTGCCGCGCGTTATCCACTTCGTCATTCTCAATATCGGTTGCCGTAGGATTTTTTCGCGTCTCCGCCAGATCTTTTTCGCCTCGGCTCATCCACTTGTCGAGTCCCACCGCCTGATCCTGCAGCGCGTGCGTCAACTCGTGCGCCATCACCGGCTCCTGCTCCTCCATCGGAACCCAATCCAGCAGGTGCACCGTCTTCGTCTTCGGATCGTAATACCCCGCCACCTGCTCGCGCAGCAGCGCCACCAGAAGTTTTTCCAGATCGAAGTCGCGCGGCAATAGCCCAAACTTTTTCAGCACCAGTTCCGAACGCCGCAGCCGCTGCGTATCCTTGTCGTCCTTGTTCTTGGTCAAGTAGCTGACCACTTCCTCGCGGCTGGTAAGCTTGCGTTTCACTTCTTTCTTTACCGGCAACCCAGTCTGCTTGCTGTCAAAAGCCAGAATCTCGTCGACCGAATGAAAAAGTTCCTCCGCCTGCCGCGGCGTAATCTTGGTCTCCTCTTTTGGTTGCGGAGGCTGCGCCTGCGTGGCATCAGCTTGCGCGGGATCGCCCTGTGTAGGACGGACACTCTTGTCCGTCTGCTTTTGACTCTGGTCTTGCTTTTGATTTCGATTCTGGTCTTGCTGCGCACCCGCATCCTGCGCCGCCACCCAGCCGCAGCTCGCCACCCCAATCCACACAACCGCCCAAACGCGCCACAAAACTCCCTGTCCAAGCCTCTTAACGCTATTCATTCGCCTCTCAACGTTATTCATTAGGATCGAGTCTACCCTGTTTCCCTATACTCCCTTCAAGTTCACAAAAAGGCAAAAGTACATGACCGCAAATCCGCCCATCAATCTCTGGTCGTCACCCGACCACGCGCGCGACTATCTCGAGCGCGCCGATTCCATCTCGCACCGCACCGAAGGCGAAGCCGCCCTGCTGGAATTCATTCCAGAAAACACTCACCGCATCCTCGACCTCGGCACCGGCGACGGACGCCTGCTGGCACTGGTCAAAAAACATTTGGCCGCGCAGTCATTGGCGAAGCGGACACGCCACCAACCCGAAGCCGTAGCCATCGACTTCTCCCCGTCCATGCTGGAAGCCGCCCGCCAGCGCTTCGCTGCAGACTCCTCGGTCACCGTCGTCGCTCACAACCTCGACGAACCCCTGCCGAGTCTCGGCAAATTCGATGCCGTCATCTCCTGCTTCGCCATTCATCACGTTGTCCACGAACGCAAACGCGCCCTCTACGCCGAGATCCACGACCTGCTCAACCCCGGCGGCGTCTTCTGCAACCTTGAACACGTGTCCTCACCCACCCCACGCCTGCACGAAGAATTCCTGCACGGCATCGGCTACAGCGCAGAAACCGAAGACCCCTCCAACAAATTGTTAGACGTCGAAACGCAACTCGAGTGGCTGCGCGAACTCGGCTTCGCGGATGTGGACTGTCACTGGAAGTGGCGAGAACTCGCGCTGCTGGCCGGGCGCAAACCGTAACTATGGCTCAAGCACTGGGCGCGAACCGCAAGTAGCTCTGTCATCCTGAGCGGAGCGGGAAGCGCGGGAAGCGCGCTTCCCGCGGAGTCGAAGGACCCCTAGCATCTGAACCGCAGCCGGCCCTTCAGGGAGTTCGCCTCACACTCCGACCCAGAACTGCGACGCGGAGAAAATTCCTGAAGCGCATCCAGCAGCCCAAGTGGCGGTAGGGATCCTTCGACCGCGCGCCCCGATTCGCATTCGCGAATCGGCACGCTTCGCTCAGGATGACAATGTGTCTGAGAGGTCAGCGGCTGACGAAATCCGCCACCCACTCCGCCGCTTCCCGCGTCCCGAGCGCCCCGCCGATATCCTGCGTGGTCTTCTTCTGCCGCACAGCTTCGAGCACCGCGGCTTCAATTTTTTCGGCCTCGCGCGTCAGCCCCAGATGCGCCAGCATCATCGCCGAAGTCAGAATCGCACCAAACGGATTCGCCACGTTCTTCCCCGCAATCGGCGGAGCCGATCCATGCACCGGCTCGAACATCGACGTCTTCCCGGGATGAATATTTCCGCTGGCTGCCATGCCCAGGCCGCCCTGCAAGCCGGCGGCCAGGTCGGTGATGATGTCGCCGAACATGTTATTGGTCACGATCACATCAAACAGCCGCGGATCGCGCACCAGGTGCATGCACAGCGCGTCCACGTAAAGGTGCTGCGCCGTGATCTGCGGATATTCCCCGCCCACTTCGTTGAAAACGCGCTGCCACAGGCCGCCGGCGTGGGTCATGGCGTTCGACTTGTCACACATCAGAACTTTGTTTCGTCGCGAGCCGTCAAGCTTGGTGTGACGTTCGCAATACTCAAACGCGTAACGAATAATCCGCTCGACTCCTTTGCGTGTGTTGATGTCTTCCTGAATCGCGATCTCATCCGGCGTTCCGCGCTTAAATACGCCGCCCGCGTCGGTATAGACGCCCTCGGTATTCTCGCGGATCACCACGAAGTCGATGTCTTTCGGCTCAATACCCTTCAGCGGACACAGCGCGGCATCGAGCAACCGCACCGGGCGCACGTTGGCGTATAAGTCCATCTGGAAGCGCATCCCGAGCAGAATTTCTTTGGCATGAACATTCGACGTAACCCGCGGATCGCCGAAGGCTCCGACCAGAATCGCATCGAAGTCGCGCCCCAGCATCTCGAAACCGTCGGGAGGAACGGTCATCCCGTCGCGCAGGTAACGATCGGCGCCCCAATCGAACTCAGACAGTTCAACCTCGGCGCCCGTGGCCCGGATGACTTTGACGGCCTGCGGGATGACGTCGCGACCAATGCCGTCCCCTGGGATGATCGCGATGCGCTTCCGGGAAGTTGTCGTAGGCGACGGAGTGATGGAATTCACGGCAAAACGTTAGCATAAGCTGAGGGGAGACGTCAGAAGTGAGAGGTCAGAATGCAGAAGTTAAATCCGTCGCTTCCGGCATTCCGACAACGGCGTGAGATTTAACTGAGAACGAGTGGGAACGGTTAGGCGTGAATGGAGCGGGGGTAGCCCAAGCAGGACGAGAGAGAAGTTATCGCCCAGCTATAGCTGTTGCCGCAGCGATCGCATGCGCAAATCGGACGTTTCCTCACGCTGCCTGCTACGCAGGATCGACGCCAGGGCCGCTGGCAATCCCGTGGTGCGATTTTTACAGGGCGAACCAGCATCAGGGTCGTCAAAAGATTTCCACAGCCTAAAATCGCCTCTAATCGCATTCTTGATTAACTTCGAGCTAAGTTGTTGAATCTTCGTGCAAGTTGTTGACGCTGTGTGGAAGTTGTTGAGCCTGCGTGCAAGTTATTGAATCTTCGTGGAAGTCGTTGAGTCTGCGTGCAAGTGCTTGATTCTGGGTCACGCGGTCGTGTGGGCAGGATTGTGTTGCGCCGGCATTCCCTTCGGCGTCTCAGAGCAGGCTTGCCCGTGGCCTTTGACTTGGTTCTTGATTATGTAGGACGGGCACTCTTGCCCGTCGCCTTTGACGTTGTTTCTTGATGACGTTGTTTCTTGATGACGCAGGAAGCGTCGAGTAAAAGTCAAAAGCGACGGACAGGAGTGTCCGTCCTACACAAGCGAAAAATTCCCTTGCCCGCAGCCTCCGCTATAATCGAGAGATCACCATGGGCGTGACTGTGTTGCCGACGTACGTGGAAGGCCTGGGGGCGTCTCGCATGGGCGAGTACCGCGGCGCGACCACTGCCGCTGCGTTCTCGGATCCGGCGAGCGAGCTGGCCGCGTTGCGCGCGGGTTGCGGCGTTTACGATTTGGGTTTCCGGGCGAAGATCGCGCTGGCCGGCAAAGACCGCGTGCGCTGGCTGAACGGAATGGTCAGCAACAACATCCGCGACCTGGCCGCCGGGCATGGCGTGTATGCGTTTATTCTGAATCCGCAGGGACACATTCTCGGCGACCTCAATGCCTACAATCGCGGCGAGTCGCTGCTGGTCGATACGGATCGCAGCCAGGCTGAGAAAATTCTGGCCATCTTCCGCAAATACATCATCATGGACAAAGTCGAGGTCAGCGATCTCAGCGAGCAGCTGACTGCTCTGGGCGTGAGCGGGCCGAAAGCGCGTGAGGTGCTGATAGCTTGTGGATTCGAATTGCCGGAACTGGCTGCTCTGCAAGCGGGCGACTTGCATCTGAACGACATCAAGTGGCGCGGCGTAGATTGCACGCTGGTGCACAGCGACGAAAATTCCTACGAGATATGGCTCGCGCCGGGTGAAGTGAGAAATCTGTGGGACGCGTTGACGGCTGCAGGTGCAACTCCGGTGGGCGGCGAAGCGCTGGAGACGCATCGCATCCTCTCGGGCGTTCCGCTTTATGGCGTGGACATTCGCGAGCGCGAGCTGCCGCAAGAAACGGAACAGGCGCGGGCGTTGAGTTTTACCAAGGGATGCTACATCGGGCAGGAGATTGTCGAACGCATTCGCGCGCGCGGCAACGTGCACCGCATGTTTACCGGCTTTGTGGTGGAGAATGGCGCGGTGGTCGCGCCCGGCGCCAAGGTTGTTGCGCG
>JBEKDY010000065.1:0-18177 GCA_050014115.1 Candidatus Sulfotelmatobacter sp.
TTTAAAGAACTAAAGCATGCGCAAAACTAAGAAGGACGGCAGCTTCCCGCCGTCCTTCGCATTTTTCAAAACAAAAGCTGAGCTTGACGCGGATCATTTCTCCATCAGCAGCACCTTCTCCGCATTGTCGATCTCAGTCAGCTTTACTTCGATCACCTCGTTCATGGTCGTCTGCACGTTGCGCCCTACGAAGCTCGCTTCCACGGGGATCTCCCGATGTCCGCGGTCAATCAGCACGCACAACTGCACCCGCCGCGGACGTCCATGCGAAAATAACGCATCCAGCGCGGCGCGCGTCGTGCGGCCGGTGAATAGAACGTCGTCCACCAGCACAATGTTTTTATCCTCAATCGAAAAGCCGATTTCCTCTTCCTTTACCACCGGCTTCGGCCCCAGCGTCGACAGATCGTCGCGATAAAAAGTAATATCCAGCGTGCCCACCGGCACTTTGGCATTTTCTATGCGGGTGATGATTCTTCCCAGCCGCTCGGCGATCGGAACGCCCCGCCGCCGAATCCCGACCAAGCCCAACGCCTCCACGCCGCCATTTTTTTCAACGATCTCGTAGGCGAGCCGCACCAGAGTACGCTCGATCTCGGATGGCGACATCAACTGCGCCTTTTGTCGAAGGCCCGTTTTTCCAGGCTTACTTTTTGCATTCATTTTCGGAGATGCCTCGTAGAATTTCGTTCCTCACGCCGGACTGCGCGGTATCGCCCTCAGAGACCGGCCTCTCAATGTATTCAACGGGGAGTTGAAGGTCAAGCGCTCACTCGTTGCCAAAGAATAGCCCGAGGAACCGCTGATCAGAAGAAACATCAGAAGAGAAAAGCTAGAAGTTCTTTGCGTTATCAACAGGTTCAACAGATTCGATGGATTCCTCGACCCGACCCAGGCCCTGCTCCGGGCACTCGGTCCTTACGTTCCGTGCCAGCGTGCTGTCATCCTCATGAACGGACATCAAGCTGACCTCAGATGGAGTCTTGCTCGCTGCGTCCGTCGGAAGTATTCCGACCCCGACGTTCCGTCCCAATCCCTTCGCCCGATAGAGCGCGGCATCGGCCAGCGCAATCACTTCCTCGGCGCAGATCGCCTCATACGCCCCGCGGCACCAGGGATACGGAGCCCAACCCACCGAACAAGTCTTCTTCACCTTGATTCCATATCCGAGATCAAACGGCTCCCACGCCATGATCTCCAGAATGCGGCCGCAAAACGCCGGAGTTCCCGACGGGTCCGTGGACCGGCTCATGATCAGAAATTCTTCTCCACCCCACCGCACCAGCACATCCGACTTGCGGACCACCCGCGAGAGCCGCTCCGCGACCAGATTCAATAAGCGGTCTCCTGCCGGGTGGCCGTACCGGTCGTTCACTTCTTTGAAAAAGTCTACGTCCACCATGATGAACACCAGATCGCGGTGGTCAACTTTTCGTATGTCGCCGCCGCGCGCTCGCTCGTAGTTTCGTAAAACCTGGCCCGCTTCCGCAGTCAGGATCTCCTCGAGATATCGGCGGTTCCAGACTCCGGTGAGCGGATCGGTAAACGAAATCTGCTGCAATTCAAGATTCTTGCGCTGCAGTTCCATGCCGTGCCAGCGCAGCGAGTGTTCCTTATTCTCGAGTTCGTCCTTTAGAATGCACATCTCATCCAGGTTTTGCCGTGACAGGCGAAGCAGGCTGAGCAATTCCTGATCCAGCAGATGCTGCTTCAGGAAAACCAACCCTCCCATCAGCACCATCACGGCTACGGTCAGCAAGAGCCGGTAGGTGCGCACTCGCTGCGGCGCGTTCCCGCCGAATTGAGCCCACGCCACCATCAGAGGAGTAAAAAACACAGCTGCCATCGCCAGCCGAGTTTTCCAGATGCCATGACCTTGCCCCGCTACTCCGCGAAGCGATCCCTCTTCAGACGCCGAGCGCGCCACGAATCCAATCGCTGCAAACCACGCCATCGCGGCCACCAGCGGAACATCATAGAAACTGCCCGTGTAGTAAACGTGCGCATCAATCGCCCGGCTGGCCAAGTACGACCCGGTACAGTACAGCACAGCGGCTCCGAACAGTTGCGCGTAGAGTCCTCGCCATGCCCCCGCGCTGCGCCGCCACACCAAAATCAGACCAAGAAACAATACGAGATGTTCTGCAAGGTAGAGCACGTTAAAGGCGCGGCCGTATTCAGCTTCGACGGGGTAGACATATTGCCACGGGATGACAATAAAAAGATAAAGATAAAGCCACCACGTGAACAGCAGAAGCAAATCAAGAGATCCCATGCGGACCGCCCGGTCGTCTTCCTGAAAATGCGGCAGCACCGCAACCGCGGCCATCATGGGCACGATGTGCAGGAACAACACCACGTCCCCCACAAACGGGTTGGGCGCTTCCTGTCGCAGGAAAACCTCGAAATAAGTCCACAGCACCTGCGAGCCGAACCACATGGCGCAACCTAACCCCATCAATCCCCAAAACAGTCGGGACTTGGTGTTGCCGTTCCGCGCATTGGAAAGCATTCCAATCGTTGCGCCCAACAAAAGAAAACACTGGGTGAGATCGCCGAAGGCTGTGAGCCCAGCCCCACGAGGAGCGAGGAAGGAAACCAGACTGTGCAGACACACCACTCCGCACACGATGGCGGTCCACTTCCGGGCGTGCTGGAGCGGAGAATTCCCCACGATTAGAATTGTATGTTCGTTAAACAGGCTGGAATTGTTACTGAGGTAACCTTCGGTGCCCCCGCGGAACTCCCGGGTCAGCCTTTCCGCAAGCCGGCTGAGAATCGCCGCACAAACTCATAAACGTCCTGATATGAGTTATATAGCGGTACCGGCGCCACTCGTAGGATGTCCGGCTCGCGCCAGTCGCCAATCACTCCGGCGCCAGCCAACTCCTCACAAAACGCCTTTCCTTTGTCAGGAATCCGTATCGAAATCTGCGCTCCTCGCCGCTCCGATTCGCGCGGAGTAATGACCGAAAACTTCGACGAGGCGATTTCTTGCAGCAGGAATTCCAGATAGCCGGTAAGGGCCACACTCTTGGCTCGTAGCCGCTCCATGCCAACCTCGTGAAAAATCTCCATCGACGCGCGCAGCGGGGCCAGCGCCAAAATCGGCGGATTGCTCAACTGCCACCCTTCGGCCCCCGCCATCGGCTGAAACTCAGGTCCCATGTCGAATCGTATTTTTTCTTCGTGACCCCACCATCCCGCATAGCGCGGCAGTTCCCAGTCTCGGGCATGCTGTTCATGCACGAAACAACCACCCACGCATCCCGGACCGCCATTCAGATATTTGTAGCTGCACCACACGGCGAAATCCGGACCCCATTCGTGGAGCCTCAGCGGCAAGTTCCCGGCAGCGTGCGCCAGATCGAAGCCCACCACACATCCTCGCGCGTGGCCACTCGCGGTGATTCTCTGCATATCGAACGCCTGGCCCGTGGCGTAATTCACACCGCCAAGCAGAATCAGCGCAGTCGACTCACCCTCGCGCTCGATCAACTCCTCCACATCTTCATCGCGAACGCAGAACTCTCCGGGACGCGGCGTCAATTCGATCAAGGCCGATGATGGATCGTATCCGTGTACTTTGATTTGCGATCTCACCGCGTACTGATCCGACGGAAACGCTCCCCGTTCCGCAACAATTTTGTGCCGCTGCCGGGTCGGCCGGTAGAACGACACCATCATCATGTGGAGGTTGACCGTCAGAGAATTCATCACCACAACTTCTTGCGGCTCCGCTCCCACGAGCGCTGCCGTCTGTTCTGTCAGAAGCCGGTGGTAAGGCATCCACGGATTTCGCGCGTGAAAATGGCCCTCCACGCCGAGGTCAGCCCAGTCTCGTAACTCTTGTTCGATGTAGTCTCTTGCTTTCTTCGGTTGCAAACCAAGAGAGTGTCCGCACAAATAAATGCATTCTTGGCCGCTCGCGGATTTCGGTAACAAAAAGCGAGTGCGGAACCTTGCGAGCGGATCATTTGCATCCATCCTGACTGCGAACGCAGCGCCAGTTTCATACTGCGTGCCGGTCACGAAATCTGCTCCAGCGGCGTGAGGCCTCGTTGAATCAGGCGGTCGGCCATGTCCCAGTCCAGGTCCTCAACCCGGTCGATCGGATCGCACAACTCCGATAACATGCGGTCCTGAATCGTGCCCCGACTCAGAGCGATCGAATAGGGTATCCGGTGAAACGTTACCATCGCGTATTTTGGCACGAACGAACGCGGATATTTCGCCGCCAGCGCCAGTTCCACTTTTTTACGAAAGAGGAATCGCGGATCGCCCACCCGATCACGCATTTCCACGAAATTTTCCACGGCCATATCCGCAATCGCATCCGTGTTGATTTTTCGCGCTGCTCCGAACTCCTGGAATATTCGAGCCCAATCAGACCCGTGCCGGTCCAACAGTTCCATGAGAGATGTGCAGTCTTCAAATCCACAATTGATTCCCTGACCGAAAAAGGGAACGATCGCATGTGCCGCATCGCCCAGCATCAGAACCTTGCCTTCCGAGTGCCATGGTGAGCACTTGATGGTGACCATGGCTCCCGTCGGGTTGCTGAAATAGTTGTCGGCAAGCTGCGGCATCAATGCGAGTGCGTCGGGAAATCGCGATTTAAAGAATTCCCGTACGTCGGAATACGCCACCAGGCTGGCAAAGCTTTCCGCTCCTTCAAAGGGCAGAAACAAGATAGATGCAAAGCTGCCATCAGTATTCGGCAGCGCGATCAGCATGTAATTACCGCGTGGCCAGATATGCAGCGCGTTTTTCTCAAGGAGATGCTTCCCCGCGGGGCTCGCAGGAATCGTTAGCTCCTTGTATCCGTAGTCGAGATACTGTTGCGAAAAATTGAAGCGGTTTTGCTTCAGCATTTCTGCGCGCAGCGCCGAGGCCGAGCCATCACATCCGATCGTCACCGCACATTCAAGCGTCGTCTCCTCGCCCGTTTGTTCATCGTGCAGACGAACCGCGCCACTCTTCAGATCGATTCCTACGCAGCGCTGTTGGAAGTGAATCTTCGCACCCTCCGCCTCCGCCGCAGAAATGAGCGCCATGTTCAGCTCAGCTCGCGAAATCGAATAGATAACTTCGCCCGCATCCTTCCCATACGGCTGAAGCGTGAGGTCTCCTGCCACGGAATGGATCATGCGCCCCTTCATCGGGATGATGATGTTTTGCATCGCGGGCCACAGACCCGCCTGCGTGAGCCCGTAAATTCCCCGCGTCGATAAAGCCAGATTGATCGACCGCCCGGCGGTCATGCGGACGCGCCGCAGGTCCGCCCTGCGCTCGTAAATTTCGACGCGAAAGCCACGTTTCGCCAGAAGAATCGCCAGCAGCGGACCGTTCAAGCCCGCACCGATTAATGTGATTGTTTCGGGTTGCCCCTTCATGCGGAGATAACTCTTGGATAAGCAACTTGCAAACAGAGTGGCGTCACACCGCGCAGTCACTTCATCAATAAAGTTCTCGCTTCCCATAGCTCAGGGAAGAATTTCTTTTCCAGCGTAAGCTTCAAATACGAAGCGCCCGCGCTTCCGCCCGTCCCCATATTGACTCCGATTGTCCGCTCCACCAGTTGGATGTGTCGCAGCCTCCAGCTCACAACCAGCTCGTCGAATTCCGTCAGCCGTTCGCACACATCAATCCAGTCGCGGTGATGCCGATCATCCTGATAGAGAGCTTGCACCGCGCGGGCTCGCGCATCAAACCGCTCGCGCTCCGTTGCGCCCTCGGGCAGGGCCGCCAGTTTGCCCAAACCCCGCAAGGCCTCAAAAAAAACGTAGTGCAGCGACGGATCGCGCAGCCTGCGTTCGAGCTGTGCATGAGCTTCCGGTGTCGGCTTGTGATAGCGCAACATCTTCTCGTCTTTCAATCCGCACAGAAACTCAAGCTCGCGAAACTGCTCCGACTGAAAGCCACTGGCCGGCTCCAGCTTGTCCCGAAACGCCAGAAAATGCGTGGGCAGCATGGTCTCGAGAATCGTGAACTGCTCCACCAGCACGCGCGTGATCTCCGTGCACCGTCGCAGCAACCGCGCCGCCTCATACACTTCATCCCGCGACCCCGGATGCGCCCCCGCGGCTTGCAGATTCGCGACCACCGCGTCCAGGTCGTGCAACAGTTCCTTGAACCACAGTTCATACGTCTGATGCACTACGATGAACAGCAATTCATCGTGATGCTGCGGCGAAGACCGCGGCCGCTGCAACTCAAGCAATTCCGGAATCTTCAAGTAGGAACTATAAGTAAGCCGTTCGCTCTTTGGGTGAACCATTTCTACGGCCGCTGTTGCCGCGCCAATCTCTCTTGTCTCAAGTGGCTTGCACTCGAGTCGCAAAAACCGAGATGCATTGCCGCTCAGCAATTTCTCCTTCGCGTGCTGCGAAAGTTGGCTCCCACGAATCAGCGCGCCCACGCGCTCTTCTCCGAGCGGAAACGGGTAATCCGACCCGAGCATCACCTGATCCGCGCCCATCGTCGCGACCAGAAATTGCAGAGCGCGCTGATCGAAAACTGCGGAGTCCACATAAAAGCGATTCAGATAGTGGCTTGGTGGAAACTGGCATGCGCCGTGCGCCACGGGATGGTGGTGCCACGCATTTTCCAGACGTCCCAGCAGGAAAGCAAAACTTCCACCGCCATGCGCAAAACAAATCTGCAGGTTTGCCGGCAGCTTATCGAACGCTCCACTCAGCATCAGCGCCACCACCGCCAACTGCGTCTCCGCCGGCATGCCCACCGTCCACGGCATCATATATTTCGGCATACGCGTCTGGCCCATCATGTCCCAGGGATGAACCAGCACGGCAGCGCCTTCGTCCGCACAATGATGCAGAAACGTCACGATCCCCGGATCGTCCAGGTTCTTGTCGCCGACGTGATTTCCGATCTGCACACCCAGATGGCCTGCCTTCATGCAGCGGCTGAGTTCCGCGCAAGCCGCGTCAATGTCCTGCAGCGGAACCTGACAAAGCGACTTCAATCGGCCTCTGCCACGGCTGCAAAGCTCGAGCGCCGCGTCATTAAACAGCCGCGCGCAATCCAGTGCATGTTCCACCGGACGGTCGTAGGCAAACAGCACCGGCGTCGCGGAGATCACCTGCATCTCCACGCCGTCGCGGCTCATCTCCTGCAGTCGCACTTCCGGATCCCAGCACGCGGAATAAATATGCCGAAAAAAAAGCTCGCCCACCATAATGTCGGCTTTGCCCGAATCAGTGTGCTTGATCCACGGCCAGTTCGGCGTGCCGTACCGCTCAGCCAGGTCCGGCCACGCGGCAGGAAAGAAATGATTGTGGATGTCGATGACCATCTACTGTTTGCCCGGATGCACCGTGCCACAGTGCTTGCACTTGCGCAGGCTTTCGTTGCCATAAAACTGTTCGAACAACGGCGGCAAATCCCGCACAATGCTCTTCAGTTTCACCTCTGCGCGATGCACCAGCTGATGACAGTTCGGACAATACCATTCGAAACCGTCCAGAACGCCATCTGGACGCGGCATCTCGACGACCACACCGATGCTGCCAGCCACGCGCTGCGGAGAGTGCCGCGTATGTTTTGGAAGCAGAAAAACCTCCCCCTCCCTGATGGGAATTTCGATTGGCGGCTGCCCAGCCTTTTCCATAATGCGAACAGAAACATTTCCCTTCAGTTGGTAGAAGAATTCCTCCGTCGGATCGTCATGGTAATCGCGCCGTTGGTTCGGGCCGCCCACCACGGTGACCATCATCTCGCCGTCTTCCCAGACCTGCGCGTTGCCCACCGGCGGTTTGAATTTGTCTTTATTTTCTTCAATCCATGCCTGAAAGTTGAAAGCCCTCATGCTTCGTATGGACGGCACATTGCCTCCTATTGCAACGGCTTGTAAGCCAGAGCTCGAATCTCAATCAGCAAATGCGGATGCGGCAACTGGTGCACCGCCACTGTAGTTCGCGCCGGGCCATCGTGTCCAAAATACTCGCCGTACACTTCGTTGTATCCGCTGAAATCGTTCATGTTCACGAGATAAGTGGAAATCTCCACCACGTCTTCCAGTCTCGCGCCGGCACTTTGCAGAATGTCACGAACATTCTCAATCACCACGCGCGTCTGTACCCGAATGTCGAGTTGAGTTGTGCCCAGTTCGTCCACCTCCGCTCCGTCGATGGAATTGTCAAGGCGTCGGGCGCTGGTTCCAGACACAATTAAAAAATCGCCGGCCCGTTTGATGTGCGGGTACTTTCCTCGCGGCGTGGCTTTGCCCTTTACAACTTTGCTCCCGGTCTTGCTTGTCTCGACCTTGCTCATTGCACTCATTTTCCAGCTTAAGCTTTTTCGCCGTCACGTCGAGGGCAACAACCTCGGATCCTAAAGCTGCACGCAAATGTTGTTCAGCTCGGAATAGAAGTTCAGCGAATGAATTCCGCCTTCTCGTCCAATCCCGGAAAGCCCTACTCCACCAAACGGAGTCCGCAAATCGCGGAGGAACCAGCAATTCACCCAGGTGATGCCCACATTCATCTGCTGTGCCACTGTGTGTCCGCGCTTCAAGTTGCTCGTCCACACCGAACCCGCCAACCCGTACTTCGTGTCGTTGGCCATGCCCACGGCTTCGTCCTCGGAATCGAACGGCGCGATGTGGCACACCGGCCCGAAAATTTCTTCCTTCACACAGCGGGCCGATTCCGCCAACCCAGTATAGATCGTCGGTTGAACGTAGAAGCCTTTGTCGCGCGCGTCGCCAAACTCGGGAATGCTTCCTCCAGTCACCACCGTAGCCCCTTCTTCTCGCGCCAAATTGTAGTATCCCACCACCTTGTCGCGATGCTGCGCCGAAATCAACGGACCCAGGTTTGTGTCCTCGTCCATGGGCCAGCCAGCTTTCAGTTTTTCTGCTTTTAGCTTTAGCGCATCGACAAATCGCTCAAACATTGCGCGCTCTACATAAATCCGCTCCGCGCACAAGCAAACTTGTCCTGTGTTCAGGAATACTGCATCGGCCAATCCGCGAACGGTCTCCTCGAAATCGCAATCCGCGAACACGATCGCGGCATTTTTTCCTCCCAGTTCAAACGACACTGGCTTTACAGTCGGGGCCACGGCTTTCATGATTGCCGCGCCCGTCCGCGATTCTCCCGTGAACGTAACCGCATTCACATCCGGGTGCTGCGTGAGGAACTCTCCAGCGGAACCAGGTCCAAAGCCATGGACCACGTTGTAAACGCCCTTCGGAATTCCGGCCTCTTGCATGGCCTCGGCCAGCAGCGTTGCGGTCGCCGGAGTTTCCTCGGAGGGCTTTACCACGATCGTGTTTCCGCAGGCCAGTGCCGGAGCGACCTTCCAGGTCAGCAGCAGTAGCGGCAGGTTCCACGGAGTGATAATCCCGACCACACCCAGCGGTTTGCGCACCGCATAGTTCAACGCGCTTCGCCCGTCCGGAGTCTCCGTCTGAAACGATTCGAGCCCCGCCATCTTGATCGCGTCTGCGAATATGCGGAAGTTTGCTGCAGCGCGCGGAACGTCAAGCTTCGCCGCCAGTGCGATCGGTTTCCCCGTGTCCGCGACTTCGGCCTTCAGCAAGCAATCGAACCGCGCTTCAATCGCGTCTGCAACTTTGTGCAAACGAGCCGCGCGCTCACGCACTCCGATGCGCCCCCATTCCCCGCGCAGAGCCCCGCGGGCAGCTTGCACCGCATCGTCCACCTGAGCAGCATCTGCTTCGGTCACTTCCGCGATCACGCTGCCGTCAGCGGGATTCACGTCCGCGAATTCGCGCTTGCCGCGCACAAACTGCCCGTTAATGTAGTTATGGATTGACTTCACGAATCACGCCAAACGATCACGCCCAAAAAATCACAATAAAGGAATGGCTACCACTGCTCGCGCAGATTTCCCGCTCCCGCGCCGAATCGTAGCAGGGGAAATAAGGCGGCGCAATATCGGCAGCCTCTCAGTCACGCGCTTGCAGATACCGCCGCAAAGCATCCTGCCAGGTGGGAGTTGTGATCTCAAATCGCTGCAAGGTCTTTGAAGAAAGAACCGAATATGCCGGGCGCGGCGCGGGACGCGCCATCTGCGCGCTGCTCACCGGACGTACCTCAGTTTGAAGCCCGCTGACGCCGATGATCTCGCGGGCAAACTCAAACCAGGTACAATCGCCGCGGTTGGTCGCGTGCACAATTCCGCTCGCATTCGCACGGCACAGTCGAACGATCGCTTCGGCCAGATCCACGGTATATGTGGGGCACCCACGTTGATCATTCACCACATCAAGCGCCGGGCGGGTCGCGGCCAGCTTCAGGATCGTATCGGGAAAACATTTTCCACCCGTGCCGAATAACCATGACGTACGTACGACGCAGCAGTCGGGTATCGCGTCGAGCAATCCGAGTTCGGCTTCAGCCTTCGATCGTCCGTAAACGCTCTGCGGGTTCCGCGGGTCATCGGTCTCATACGGGAATGTCTTGCGCCCGTCAAAAACATAGTCGGAACTGAGAAACAGCAGCCGCGCCCCGGCTTCTTTCGCCGCGTGTGCAACGTGGACCGCACCATCGCGATTCACTGAAAACGCCAAGTCCTGATTGCTTTCGCAGCCATCCACATCGGTGTAAGCGGCTGCCAGCACAATCCAGTCCGGACGCGTTGTCTTCACCACCTCGCGTACCTTCTGCCGGTCCCGAATATCGACGTCGTGCGAGCCGAGTGCGTTGACCTCATCCTCGCTCCAGGCCCGCATCAGCGCCTTGCCCAGAAGCCCAGTGCCTCCAAGAATCGTGACTCTCATTTTGTAAAATTTCCGTTACGAACGCGCGTTGTAAAATTCCCGTCGTGAGTTCCCGCGGACTAGTCGAAAGTTTCGGTGTCGCGAAGAGCGACGCCGCGTTGATCTTTCGCCGACACGATCGGCTCGCCTTTCAGTTCCCAGTCAATCTTCAACTCCGGATCGTTCCAAATCACCGTGCGCTCACGGGCCGGAGCGTAAAAGTCAGTTGCCTTGTAAAGCACCTGCGCTTTCTCGGACTTCACGCAAAATCCATGGGCAAAGCCTGACGGAATCCACAGCATCCGCTTGTTCTCAGCCGACAGCCGCACCGCCTCCCATCGCCCGAACGACGGCGAACTCCGGCGCACATCCACGGCCACATCCAGAATTTCTCCCTCCACCACGCGCACCAGTTTTCCCTGCGCTTGCGTCACTTGATAATGCAATCCCCGCAACACGTTGCGGCGGGAGCTGGAATGATTGTCCTGCACGAAGTCTTCCAGAATTCCTGCTTCCGCCATCGTCCGCTGGTTGTAGCTCTCGAAGAAAAATCCCCGCTCGTCGCTGAACACGCGCGGCTCCAGGATGAATACTCCCGGCAAAGATGTCGGAATTTTCTTGATCGCATCCATAGTGGCAGGAATCGCGGCGAACTCGCGCGCGCAGATTCATTTGCTCAGAACACTTTCTCCCGCAACATCTGTAACAGATACGCTCCGTAGCTGTTGTTCTTCATCGAGTTTCCGATCGTCTCCACCTGCTCCGCCGTGATGTAGCCGGAACGGTACGCGATCTCCTCCGGACACGCCACCATCAGTCCCTGCCTCTTCTCGATGGCCTGAATGTAGAGCGAAGCCTCCAGCAGCGACTCGTGTGTGCCCGTATCCAGCCATGCCATGCCGCGCCCCAGCACCACCACTTCCAGATTGCCTTGTTCCAGATAGGCCTTGTTGACGTCGGTGATCTCCAACTCTCCGCGCGCGCTCGGCCTCAGCGACTTGGCGACCGTCACCACCTGTTTGTCATAAAAATAGAGTCCGGTGACGGCATAGCGTGACTTCGGATGCTTCGGTTTCTCCTCGATGCTCAACGCCTTGCCATTGCCATCAAATTCCACTACCCCGTACCTCTCCGGATCGTGCACTCCATAAGCGAACACCCGCGCTCCGCGATCCATGCGCGCGGCCTCGCGCAAATCCTTCGCGAAATCATGTCCGTAGAAAATATTGTCGCCGAGGATCAACGCGCACGCACTGCCGTCAAGAAACGATTCGCCCAGCAAGAACGCCTGCGCGATTCCCTCCGGTTTTGCCTGCACTTGATATTGCAAGTGGATCCCGTACTGGCTTCCGTCTCCCAACAGAGCTTTGAATTTCGGAACATCGTCCGGCGTCGAGATTACGAGGATCTCCCGAATCCCCGCCAGCATCAGCGTGCACAGCGGGTAATACACCATGGGCTTGTTGTAAACCGGCAACAGACTTTTTCCCATGGCGTGCGTCACCGGATAAAGGCGCGTGCCCGATCCGCCTGCCAGAATAATTCCCTTGTGGTGCGCGCTGGTTTTCATGATCTGGTTTTTCGAGGTCAACCCGGCTGCGTTCAAACCGACGGACTCAAACCGAGTACTGCGTTGAAATCCACTGCCGGTAGCTTCCGTTGGTCACGTCTTTTACCCATTCCTCATTCTCAAGATACCAGCGAATGGTTTTTCGAATTCCGGTTTCAAAAGTTTCCTTCGGCCGCCAACCTAGTTCGCGTTCAATCTTCCGCGCGTCCATGGCATAGCGTCGGTCGTGTCCGGGACGATCCTTCACAAACGTGATCAGCTCGCGTCGAGATCCTGCCGCCCGTGGCGCCATTTCATCCACGATGTCGCAGACCGCGTGCACGATCTCCAGGTTGGGCTTCTCATTCCAACCGCCGACGTTGTAAGTCTCTCCGGGAGTTCCTCGCGCCAGCACCACGGCAATCGCTTCGCAATGGTCCGCCACGTAAATCCAGTCCCGCACATTCTGACCGTCGCCATACACCGGCAGCGGTTTGCCGTCGCGCGCGTTCAAAATCATCAGCGGGATCAGTTTCTCCGGAAACTGAAACCTTCCATAATTATTGGAGCAATTTGTCGTGAGCGTTGGCAGCCCATAGGTGTGATGATAGGCCCGCACCAGGTGATCAGACGCCGCCTTCGACGCCGAGTAAGGACTGTTCGGCGCATACGCAGTGGTCTCGGAGAACGGCGGATCGTGCGGACCCAGCGATCCGTAGACTTCATCGGTGGAAATATGCAAAAACCTGAAACGCTTGCTCTCGTCGCCGTTCAATCTCGTCCAATAAGCGCGCACCTCTTCCAGCAGAGCGAACGTCCCGTCCACATTCGTACGAATAAAATCGTCAGGCCCGAGGATCGAGCGATCTACGTGGCTTTCCGCCGCGAAGTGCACAATCGCGGACGGCTGATGCTTCTCCAGCAACCGCCGAACCAGCCCGCGGTCACCAATGTCGCCATGCACAAATTCGTAACGCCGATCCGTCGCGACCGCCTCAAGATTCCGCAGGTTTCCGGCGTAGGTGAGTTTGTCGAGGTTAGCCAGCGAAGTCGCCGCGTCTGTTTCCAGTTGCTGCAGGATGAAGTTCGACCCAATAAACCCCGCCCCGCCGGTAACCAGGATGAAATCTTGCATGAATCATCGATTGTAATAAAAAAGGACGGGCTTAGCCCGTCCTCTTCAAGAAAGCACGTTATCTTTCGGCTAAACTGCCCAGTCCAGTAGCTTCGACTCCCCTGCTAACCAGCCCGGCGCGCGGCTATCTTGCCTGCGTCGTCTACGCTCCGGCTCGGTTTCTTCGCCACTGTCGTCTGCTCCCAACCCAGCACCTGGAAGTATGCCCGCTCAATCTCCCCGGCAATCTTCGGCCACAGATAATGCTCAAGAACCCGTGCCTTCGCCGCGCGTCCGGCTGCCTCGCGCACCGCCGGATTGCCAATCAGGAAGCTCAATCGGTCGGCCAGGTCGCCGGCATCGCCTCGACGAAAAGTGTATCCCGCATCCATCACGACTTCGCGATTCTCCGGGACGTCACTGGCTACCACGCATAGCCCGGCCCCCATCGCATCGAGCAGCGCGAGCGATAAGCCCTCCATGTCCGATGGCAAAACGAACAGCATGGCATTCGTCAGCAACTCATCGAGCGACTCACCCGAGACCCAGTCGAGAATCTTGATTTGGTCGCTGGCATGAGTCCTCAATTCGCGGCTATAATCGTCGCAGTAACTCGACGCCCCCGCCATCACCAGTTTCACGTCTGTCCTCAGCCGCTCGTAGGCTTCCACCAGCAAATGGCATCCCTTCTCCGGCGAAAACCTTCCGAGAAACAGAATGTATTTCCCAGGGGTCAGCCCCCAGTCGAACATCTTTCGCGGCTCGCGCTTTCTCCGCAATGTTGCCCCATTCGGCACATAGAAGGAATCCGCACCGTGCCGTTCCCGGTAGCGCTGGTGTAAAGTCTTCGACACCACCATGGTCCCATTCGGCAGCCCAACCGATGCACGCTCGCCCAGTCGCAACACGAAAGATGCCAGCCGTCCCCATTTCCCTCGTTGCCAGTCCAGTCCCTGCACCGTGACCAGCGTCTTCTTCCCGAACCATCGCGGAAACCCGGAGAACAGCGCCGGCCCCAAAGTGTGATAGTGCACAATGTCAAAATTTTGCGTCAGCGCGTGAGCCGTGCTCAGTGCGGTATGCACCACGGTTTCCAGATGTTTCGACCGTATTGTCGGTAGCCGAACGACCCGCATGCCCAGGAATTTCTTGCGTGGCGGCGTGAAATAGTTGCGGCAATACACCGTGACTTCATGTCCCATCTCCGCTAATCGTGCGCCCACTTCCTCGTAGTAACTCTCGATGCCACTGTATTTCGAAACCACTCCGCGTCCCCCGATAAACGCCACGCGTAGTCGCCGCCTCGGAAGCCCGGCGACAACCTCCCTGGGAACCGGCGATCCCGCCGCTCTTCGCAAGCCCCCCCGTCCACCTGTCGAGCCAACATCCGCGTGGCGGTTCGTCGCTATAAGCTCCTCATACAACCCGAACATGGCCCGATAGTGCGATTCCGGCGTGTACCGTTTCTTCACCAACTGCCAGCCCGCAAGTCCCATCCTCTTCGCCAGTTCCGGCTCAGAGAGCGACACAAGTGCCGCCGCCAACTGCTCCACATCGCCCACCGGATACAAGAGTCCGGTCTCGCCCTCCCGCACCAACTCCCGCCGCGATCCCAGGTCCGAAGCCACCACCGCCCGCGCCCTGGCATACGATTCGAGGATGCTCTTGCCCAGCGTTTCATACGCGTGCGACGGCAGAACCGTGAAGCGTGACCGCGCAATCAGCGCATCGAGTTCCGCACCCCGCACGTGGCCCACAAATTCCACGTTAGTCAGGCCCAGGGTTACGGCCAGCGCCCGCAACTCGCTGCCCTGCGGACCATCGCCCGCCACCACCAGCCTCAGTTCGGACAGTCGCCGCATTGCCCGCAACAGATCGCTCACGCCTTTCTCCGCGGACAATCTTCCGAAATAAAGTAGAAAAGCATTCTTCTCCGCTGCGGGTTCAACCGTGGCCGCTGCGACCTGAAAATGCGGCAGCACTCTGAATTTCCCCGTGTCCCACTTGTGTTCAGCGAACTTGTCACGCACAAACTGGCTGGGCGCCAGAAAAAGGTCCACGCACTTTTCATACGTCCTCAGCCCTCGCTGAACATAAGCCTCCATCATCAGCGCGGCTCGCGCCCCCAGCCCTGGATAGCAATCCGAGCCCAGCACGCGCCAAAATGCTCCTGCCCGGCAATCTTCACAAGCCTCCCCTTGCCGCACCAGGTTGTAGGCAGGACACAACAGTTTGAAATCATTGATGTGATAGAGCACCGGAACGCCCCGCGACTTCAGCTCCCACAGAATCGACGGCGAAAGATGGTGGTAAATGTTCCGTACGTGCGCCACGTCCGGCTGGAATTCCTCGATCATGGCCCGCATCCGCAATCGTGCTTCTTGCGAATAGACCGCGTGGGCCGCCAGCCGCACCTTCTCCGCTAGTCCCGCCCGCTGATTGAATTCGACATGCGGAACAAAATTGTGATCGTACGGAGTAGCCTCGCCCCGCGCATCGGCCATCGAGAATAGCGCCACCTCGTGGCCTTGCCTCCGCATCAGCTCCATCAGCTCAAAGAGGTAAACCTCAGTGCCGCTGAAGGGAAAGTTATATTTGTTGCAGTAGAGGATCCTCATGGGGTGAGTTCTTACGCCGTCCGGCGATCTGCTCCAGGATGTTGCCGCGCCGGAAGAATTCGCTCCGGAAAGACCCGCTCCAGAAAAAGATCGCCGAACAATTCCAGATTCTTCGTTCGGTTGAAATGGAGGCGAACCTGCTCCCTCGCCCGCAGACGCACGTGGTCAAGACGATCCCGGTCAGGTTGGTTCGCGCCAGGCTCTGTCGGAAAATCGCCCGCCGATCCGCCGGCCGAGACCAGTGAATAAATCCAGAGGATCCTCGCCACAAGGTCCTCGACTGACCCTGGCTCGTAAAGGAATCCAGTCTGTCCCGCCACCACCAGCTCAGAAATCCCTGTAATCGCCGGCGTCACCACGATTTTTCCTCGCGCCATCGCCTCCATCAGCACCAGCGGGATGCCCTCGCTTCGGCTCGTGAGCACAACCACGTCTGCCCTCTGATAGAGCGCGTCCTGCTGTTCGCGAGGCACATGCCCGAGCAGCCGAACTCTCTCGTCGAGCCTGTATTCCTGAATCAGCCGTTCCAGGTTGCGCCGCTCCGGACCCTCGCCCGCAATTTCACAGTGAAAGTCCAGCCCGCGCTGGCCAATCTGGACGCATGCCCGCAGAAGAAACGCGTGATCCTTCACCGCATGCAACCGCCCCACCGCCAGCAAGTGAAGCCGCGAATCTGACTGCGAATCGCCGGAGCTACGGACGATTGATCCCTCGAATATTGAGGACCGAACCTTGGCTGCCGAGAAGTGCCCAGCGTCGGGCAGATCCACTCCCAGGCGGGCCACAATCACCTTGCCCGGTTCGATGGTCGAATAGTGCTCAAGAATGTAGCGCCGGTTGAAGTCCGAAATCGTCACACAGAAGCGGCAGTTCTTCAGCTTAGCGTCGAGGTAAGCTGCACCCGTCAGCAGGTCTGACCCATGCAGCGTCATGCTATAGCTCACGTTCAGCAGCCGCGCCGCCACCATCGCGACCCACGCGCCAAAGTATCCGTGGTGTACGTGGATATGTTGCACACGAAAGATGTGCTGCGCCCCCCGCCTCTGCAGTCGCAGCGCGAAGCAAGCTCCCAACCACGTGTGCAGCAGCGCCTTCCCGCGCTGCACAAGAGTTTCCCGCCCTTGGAAAATCACGCGTTGCAACAGGTCCGCGATTCGCCGCCAACGCCGCAAGCATAACCACGCCGCCTGTACCATGAGAGCGATTGGGACCGGTTGGAGAACTACCGTCTCCAGATCCACACGGTCCGAATCACGCTCAGCAGCACAACTCAATCGCACGCGCCCCTCCGGCCTTCGCACACTCCCCGCAATCACAGCGACTCCACGGCGTCGCAATTCTTCGATCTCATCCCCGACGTAAGGCTCGACCGGGGAAGGGAATTGATTCGCGAGATAAGCGACCGTCATCATGCTTCGGCCCACCCTTCCGCCGGTGCTTCCATCCATGCTTCCAGCGAAGCTCTCCTCTGCTGTGCCGCCAGCATCCCCGCCAGCGTGAAGAGAAGTCCATTTACGAACTGGTAGTTCATCACCACCAGCGCCGCATTCACCCAATACACCGCCAGAAGGATTGGCCACAGCATGTGGAACTGTCCGTCGAGAAAGCCGCCCCGCTCCCCGCGAGGAATACACCCCCGCCTCAGCCGCCAGATCTCCCACATCAGCCAGAGGTAAAGCGCCAACCCGGCCACGCCGTGCTCCACCAGCAACTCCAGGTAAGTATTGTGCGGATAGAGCATCTTCTCTTTGTATCCGCTCACGTGACGCGCCAGTTCGACCGGCATCTGGTTGATGCCCCATCCCGTAAGCGGACGTTCCAAAAACATCTGCCACCCTCCGGCATAAACCGCCTCGCGGAAATCCACCGGCCCTCTTTCCTCAAAGCGTTCCGCAATCGTGCTTTCCAGTTCGGGATTGCAAAGCACCCAGAGCAAACCCGCGCTCCCCACCAGCGCCAGCGCAACCGCAGCCCGCCACCAACCCCCCCTTCGAAATCGCACGATCATCACCAGAATGGTCCCGACAAACGAAAGCCACACTGCCCGGGTCATCGTCGCCAAAACTGCCACCGGAACGGAGGCCAGCAGCAGCCAGGCTTTCAGTCCGCGAAATCGCCCGCGCCGGAAGGCGTGCCATGCCAGCAG
>JBEKDY010000066.1:0-20487 GCA_050014115.1 Candidatus Sulfotelmatobacter sp.
GTAGCGGCCCGTTCTTTCGCGACGATTGTGGACGCTATCTCGCGCGTTCTTCGCACCTACACGTTCTTCGGTTACTCGCTCTTCTTGGGAAATTAATATGGGGAGATTCATACACGTGGCCATTCGTCGTCGCTCCTTGCTTTCCGTCCTTGCCTGCCTTTTGTCACTCCCGCTGGTGATTGCAAATACGGGATGCGGAGGAGTCGCGAGCGCTCCGGCGACCAAGACTCTCACGTCGGTCTCGGTGACCTCGTCCACTCCCAGCGTTGCAGTGGGCGCTACGCGGCAGTTCACCGCCACGGCGACCTACAGCGATGGCTCCACGGCCAACATAAGTTCCACGGCCACCTGGACGGTAGCGACCCAAGCATTCGCCAGCATAAATTCGAGCGGCCTGGCCACTGGAGTTGCCGTCGGCTCAACCATGGTGACTGCGTCGCTCAGCGGGATCAGCGGGTCTGAGTCACTGACCGTAACCGCGACCACCGCGCCTTTGACCTCGATCTCGGTATTGCCAGCCACCGCGAGCGTTGTAGTGGGCACCACCCAGCAGTTCACCGCCACTGCGACCTACAGCGATGGCACGACCGCCAATGTAAGTTCGACCGCCACGTGGTCCGCCGGAACTCCCGCGGCCGCGACGATAAATTCGACCGGCCTTGCCACCGGAGCAACTGTGGATTCCACGACGGTGACTGCTTCGTTAAGCGGGATCAGCGGGAACGCGTCGCTTACCGTGATGGCTGGAACGAATGTCGTAACCTGGCACTTCGACGCCGAACGTTCCGGGTTGAACCCGACCGAGGCATCGTTGACGCCGGCCAACGTCGCTCCTGCAACTTTTGGCAAGCTCTTCTCTTATCTGCTGGACGGGTACGAGTACGGCCAGCCGCTGCTGGTGTCGCAACTGACTATCGCCGGCGGCCTGCACAACGTAGTGTTCGCGGCGACCGAAAACGATAGCGTGTACGCCTTTGATTCCGACAACTATGGCACCGGCACGCCCTTGTGGCAGACTTCGCTGCTGCAGGCGGGCGAAACGCCGATGACCGATGGTCCCATTCAGCCGTTTCAGGGCATCACGTCAACGCCCGTGGTCGATACGACGTCGAATACTATTTATGTGGTTTCGACACAAGCGCAAACTGCAGCCAGCACATCCACCTTCCGCCTGAACGCGCTGGATATCACCACCGGGAAACAAAAGTTTGGCGGACCAGTAACCATTCAGGCTTCGGTGCCGGGAACGAATTCAGATTCGCCCACCGGCGTGGACAAACTGAAGACATCCTGTGTGCAGCGTGCGGCTCTGCTTCTGGCCAACGCCACGGTCTACATAGGTTTCGGCGGTTGCCACAGCGGATGGCTGCTGGCTTATGCTGCCCAGTCCCTGGCCCAGACTGGCGTCTTCAATGCGAGTCCCAACCTGAACGGCGAGGGTCTGTACGCCAGCGCCGGAGGGGTCTGGATGGGCGGCGGCGGCCCGGCTGCCGACGCGAACGGCAATATATACATCACCACCGGAAACGGACCATGGGACGGCATGACGGCTTGGGCCGATTCGGTGCTGAAGTTCCCGAACGACGGGACACTGGGGACACCCGCTACACAAGGAGCATCCGGTGTACCTACCGACTACTTCACCCCCGATGTTTATCGCTACATGAATTGCAACGACGCGGACTTGGCTTCGTATCGCTACATGAATTGCAACGACGCGGACCTGGCTGCGGGCGGTTTGTTGCTGATTCCAGGAAGCACCGAAGCCCTGGCGGCAGGAAAAACCGGAAAGCTCTATCTGGTGAACACCACGACTCTTGGCCACGAGCAGGCCCTTGACGCGGGAGCGACGCAAACCGTACCTGGCGTCTTGACCGATCAGGGTTTCAACCCCTATCCCCAAAGTTGTACCGATGTCGCCGGATACCCTGGAGCGGGAACATGGACCACGGACGTCAATTCCTACGAGTTCTTCTCTACGGCCTCCTACTTCAACGGATCGGTCTATGTCGGAATCACTCCGACGGCAACCACCATCCCCGTCGGGATCGTTCAGTTTGAATATTCAACAACCTTGACGCCGAGCCTGGTGAGTTCACCCCCCATGCAGAGGGGCAGCAACGGCACTACGACATTCATTTCTGCCAACGGCACCACGGACGGAGTCTTGTGGATTGTCGACCACGGAGATCCGATCCAGAACCAGAACCCCACCGTCACTGCCCCGACCACCGCAACTCTGCGCGCCTATGATCCCAACAACCTGACCAATGAGCTCTACAACAGTGGAATCAATGCCGGAGATGCCCCAGGATACGGAATCAAGTTCACCTCCCCGATCGTAGCCAACGGAAAAGTCTACATCGGCACAGCACACGATCTATCGACGGTGACAAATCCCCAGGGCGAACTAGACGTCTACGGTTCAAAATAAGACCTAGAGGGGTTGGATTCCACGGGCGTAGGCCTAACTGACCCCTGATCCCTGCCGTCTGGTCCCTGCCTTTTAATCTACCTCTCTGGAACCACGGCTGTTGGCCTGACCGTGATCGCATTCGCCACGTAACGAGCCCCGTCAAAGTCTGCAGTCACCATCACATCCGCCCCTTCATGCGCGGATCGACCACCACCAACAGCCCCGAGTGCAAATCCAGCGATGCAACATTTCCCGCAAACACAAACGCAGTTCCCGGAGTCGCCAGGATCGCGACCTGGCTGGCCACACCGTGACCTTTATTATCGGACTGAAATTTGACGGAGATCAGAGTTCCCGTGACCAGATCTCCCGGACCAGGCTCCACAGCAGAGGTCGCGGCCTGACCCTGGCGCACAAAAGCCGTGCCGTCAGGCACCCGAAACTTGACGAGTTGGCGGGATTGCGCATCAAGCATGGTTAATTCGTGATCGGCGAAATTATAGTCAGTTACCTGGCCTTGGGAGTCGCCTCGCGGCAATTCCGACAGCATGTGGATGCTGCGCGCAAACACGGTGGTTCCGTCCAGCACTGTCTCGACCGAGACATGGTCGCCCGCGCGCAGATCGCCCATCGAGCCTTTTACTCCATCCCGATAAATGTGCGTACGTTCGTCAAAAAGCACCTTCAGCGCCCGACCCCCGAACACATCCAGCGTGAACTGATCGCGAACCCGGTCCACTCCACGAATAGCGCCCCCAATCACGGTGCTCTTTCCCTGTGGCGCGGGCGGCAGGCTGGACGCTCCAGCTGGAGCCCCCACCAATCCTGATGTGGAAGGCGCAGCCTGATCCTGCGCTGGTTTCGACTGTGCGGACGACGACAACTGCGCAAACGCCACGCTGCTGAGAATGACTAAGGCTAAGAAACGACACATTTAAGACACCTTTACCCGCTGCCTGGATTTTCGCCGCGTATTTGATGGTTAAAAGTGACCAGCAGTGGTCCCAAGGTGCCTTCCCGCGGCAAAAATGTTGCACTCGGCGTAAGGCAACGCATTCTCACTCAGCGCATCCAAGACCAAGCTAACAGGGAACTGAGTATGTTTCGTAAACCACTGATTTTGCTGGCGATAATTGCCGTCTTGGTGAGCTTTGGCCCTCTGAATGCACGGGCAAAAGATCTCAAACTCACCCTCCCCCGGCATAGCGAGCTCACGCTGGTGCAGCGTCTCAATCGTGAAGGGGTTGATGCGATCCGCAAGTCACAGTACGAGAAAGCTGAAACGCTGTTTTACAAGGCCTATCTCTACGATCCTGGCGACCCATTTACTTTGAACAACTTGGGCTACATTTCTGAACTGCAGGGGCAGTTGGAACGGGCGCAGAAGTTTTACGCGCTGTCGTCAGAGCAGGCAACCGACGCGGTGATTGACCGCGCCAACGCTAAACGCCTGGAAGGAAAGCCGATGCGGGATGCTTTCGGCACCCTGCAAGACAAGCCGATGCAGATAAATCGCATGAATGTTGAGGCGGTTCGGCTTTTAGCCGCGGGACGAGCCCCGGAAGCTGATGTTTTGCTGCAGAAAGCGCTGGCTCTCGATCCGCGCAACATCTTCACCTTGAACAACATAGGCGTTGCCAAAGAGGCGCGCGGAGATTACGACGAGGCGCTCACCTACTACACGGCGGCCTCTGATTCACATTCCACCGAACCAGTCATCGTCACGCTGAACCGCGCGTGGAGAGGCAAACCGGTCAGCCTCATGGCCGCCGATAGCGCGAAAAAGCTGAGAGAACGCATGCAGAAAGCCGCCAGCTCCCAGGCGCAGGCGGTCTTACTCGCCGTGCGCGGAGTTTCGGCGACCAATCGCAACGATTGGCCGACGGCGCGGAAGGACTTCCTCAAGTCTTATTCGCTTGACCCATACAGCGCATTTTCACTCAACAACATCGGTTATCTCTCGGAAATGGACGGCGACCTCGAGACCGCGGAGTTCTTCTATGCCAGGGCCGAGAAGGCTGAAGACGCCAAGGTCCGGGTTGGGCTTGCGAGCCGAAGTTCTGCCGAAGGGAAGCACCTGCTCGCCGTTGCCGTCGACAGCGACCAGAAAGTGGACGGCAGGATTATCCAGGAGAACCAGGCAAGACGGCGGCATGCCGGTCCGATCGAATTGAAACACCGCGACGACACGCCGGTGGTGGAACCCACGGCGTCGCCGGACGAGCCGCAGTCGTCAGTTGCACCGTCGAGCGTTCCGCCGATTGTTCCGCACACCACAGACTCATCCGCCGTGGAGCCATCAACAGGGGCTCCATCCACCGCCTCTCAAACAACAGCATCGCAACCGCCGCAATAGCAAATATGAATTCTTGTCAATCTATTCGCTGTCGATCAATGCTCTGTCGATCAATGCTTGCCAATCTGTCAATTCTTGCCATTCAACGAACTCATCTATGAACACATCGATCAACACTAAGACTGCTTCTCCTCTAACCGTTTCCCCCTTCGGTTCAAGTAAATCCCTGATTCTCCTTTCCCGCCTTCTGTTGCCCCCGAGCACAAGCGGCGGATCGACTCTGCCCACGGCTGCAGAACTGGGCATTGCGGAAATCAGCCGTGAAGAATTTGACGAGATGCTGGCATTGGCCAGCTCCCATCACGTGGTGATGCGCGGGCTGAAAGCTTTTCTCCAAGTCATGTTCCAGGCGAAAGACGAGATCCGCGCAGAGTGGGCGGCAACCGCCCTCGCGGCGGAGGGTGCGCGCATCGAGAACGCGATGACGTTCCTGACGGCGGTTTGCGCCGCGTTCGAAGCGGAGGGACGCGACATCGCAGTGATCAAGTCGCTGGATCACTGGCCGGACCTGGGCAGCGACCTGGATCTCTACACCAACGCGCCGTCGGCGGATGTGCTGCGCCTGATGAAGGAACATTTCGACGCAAAAGTTTCGTCGCGCAGTTGGGGAGATCGCCTGGCCCGCAAGTGGAACTTCGAGATTCCTGGATTGCCCGAGTCGGTTGAGATTCACATGGGCCGGTTGGGGCAAACTGGAGAACAGGTGGCAATCGCGAGCTCTCTAGCCGGACGTTCGCAGCTCGCGCATTTTGGAAGCCACACGTTTCGCGTGCCGATTGCCGCGGACCGCCTGATGATCTCTTCCCTGCAACGGATGTACCGGCATTTTTATTTCCGGCTGTGCGACATTGTCGACACGGCCACACTGGCGGCGACCGGCGCCATCGATTACGAAGACCTGCGCTTTGCGGCGAAATCTGCCGGCATCTGGAAAGGCGTGAGCACTTATCTGGCGATTGTTTCGGACTACGTGAAATGCTACCGCGACAAAGGTCTCGAACTGCCGGCATTTGTGACCATTGCCGCAAGATTCGGCGGCAGTGAGATTCGCTTCCACAGAGGTTTCCTGCGTATCCCGATCATGCCGCAATCGGCCAAGCTCTACGGCTCGCAACTGACGACTCTGCTGCTGAATCGGGAGTTGAGGAACAGCGTGCGGCTTAGCTTGTTGCCCTGCCTGGCTACGGCGGCCGCGGTGGGACAGAAGATTACTGGGAGCGATAAGGGGATCTGGTAGGGCATGCCCTAGTATTGGTCCAGCTTGTGGGAAAGATTTGCAGCCTCACTCGTAGCGAGAAAACGTTGGGATCAAATCGGACTTTGCCCTATAATTGGCGAGTGCTAACCGAAGAAGACAAACAGTGGATTAGCGCCCGGCTAGAGAAGGTGGAAACTACCTTGCTGACCGAGTTTCACAAGTGGGCGTCTCCAGTCGAATTGCGTCAGCGGAGCCACGCCGCCGCCATTCGCGCTCTGGATGCCGAGGTTGAGTCTCTGTCGGACCGGCTCAAGAATCTCGAAGGCCGCTGATCTCGAGCGCCATCCTGCCTTTTCTTTTTAATCGACACCCAGCATAACTGGCGCGACCCAACGGCACGATGCTGTGCTTCCGTCGGCGGGAGCCCTCACAATCTGACATGGAACAGGAGTCCGAGAGCCATGACGTCGGGGCCTGGGGTAACCCACCTTTCGAAAACCGCGAAAGGTGGGGCAGCCTCTGTCGTGGCGGCGCGGAGGCGGGCAAGGGCGCCAGTATTCAGTGTTCTGGTCGTGGGAGGGTCCGTGCACCGGCTCCCATAGCTTGCCCTGAGCGAAGCCGAAGGGTCTCACAAAAGCGGCGAGACCTGGGGCACCCTGACGTTGAGGTAAGTACCGAGTCAAAATCCCTAGAGGCTTACAGTCGGGGAATCCCACCTTTTGCAAAGGACGCAAAGGATCGGGCACCCGGCTTTTTTTCTAAGATTCTTTCAGACTTGTCTCGCAGATTTTGTGCGTCGTCAAAGTCAACGTCAAAGGCAGCGGGCAAGAGTGCCCGCTCCACACTTGCAAAGTCTCCACCCTTTGCAAAATCTCCACGCCTGCAGAGTCGCCGCACTTGCTAAAGTCAGAAGACGCGGGCGAGTCGCCCGCGTCCGCGTCCACACGGGCTTCTTTACTTCTTTCTTCCGACAACAACTTAGCGGAGGGCTTGGCCGGGGTAGTATCCCGTTCTCGTGCGGACGGTTAGGGTGTGGTAGCCGCGGGCCTGGGCTTTTACTTCGATGGTGCGGTATTTGGCGGCGTGGCTGTGGTTGGTGGGCTTGTAGGCGATGGTGTATTGGCTGTGAATGTCGCGGGCTACGGTGCGGGCGATGTCCTCGACTTCGTCGAGGCTTTTGGGGAAATAGGCGACGCCGCCGGTGACTTCCGCGAGACTCTTCAGGGCTCCGCTATCGGACTGGTGAAGTTCGTCGCCGAGCAGGCCGATGGCGTAGAGCGTGGGACCGTTCTCTCCCTGCAAGTGGCGCATGGCCTCGTCTAAGGTTTGCTGGCTGGCGTTGTCGCGGCCGTCGGTGATGACGAGCAGAATTTTTCTCTCCACGCGGTGATCGTTCTTCAAATGGATTGCGGAAGCGACGATGGCGTCATAGAGCGCGGTGCTGCCCTTCGTGGAGGCTTTTTGCAGAGCTTGCTGGAGCAGGCCGATGTTCGAGGTGAAGTCCTGGTCGAGGTAGGAATTCTGACTGAAGTTGACGACGAAAGTTTCATCCCTGGGATTGCTGGCTCGAATCAGATTGAGGACGGCCTGATTTACTTTTTCGCGCTTTTCGCGCATGGAGCCGGAGTTGTCGATGACGATTCCCAGGGCCACGGGAACGTCGTCGCGGTGAAATGCGGTGGTTGTCTGGGGCACTCCGTCTTCGAATGCGGTGAATGCCGGGCGGTCGAGATTGGTCACCAGGCGGCGCTGATCGTCGACGACGATGGCGTGCAGGACCACTTCCTGCACTTGCTTTTTGAATACGAAGAGGGCGCTATCGTCCGGCGGCGCTTGGCCGGCCGGCGGCTCCGGCGCGGTCGCGTCAGTGCTCTGGGGCGGAGGCGTGGCATCGGGTGCGGGGCCCGTTCGCGCGACGTCGGCAGCGCTGGGCGGAGCGGGGATTGACGGGGTTTGCGCTTCGACTTCGGCGGTTACCAGAGCGAGGACGCAGCATATGGCAACCAGCAGGATGCTGCGGCGCCAACTCTGGAACGCAGTGGAGGGCGCGGGAAATTGTTCTTCGCGGCTGTGATCGCTGTCGTTGGTCTTCATGTGGGTCGGTGTTGCGTCGATCTGTGTTGCGTCGATCTGTATTTCGGCGATCTGGCGCGTACCGGCCTTGCGCCTCTTAGGGCAACTGATTCACGTAGCACGCACCGTTCGTTGCCTGGACCGGTGGGGTTGGCGGAGTCATCCAAACCGGGTTGGTGAAATCGAAGAATTCGGTCATATCGATTTGGGCAGCGTCCCGCGCGGTTAGAGCCGGCACGTTGAAGCGAGTTTCGATGAACTTGAGAATCGCGGTGAGATCGGCTACGTTGTGCGAAACGTAGTTCTTCTTGGCGTAGGGCGAGATCACGATCAGCGGAATGCGGTAACCGGTATAGACGAAGTTGCAGGTCGGCCCGGTTACTCCCGTGCAAACATCTTCGGGAAGCAAATCTACGGGCGCTATGCCATCTGGACTGACGGCCGGCTGCGGAGAGACGTGGTCGTAGAGGCCTCCGAATTCGTCGTAGGTGAAAATGAAGGCCGAATTGCTCCAGGAGGAACTCGTCATCAGGCCATTGATGAGCGACGAGACATAATTGGCGCCCCGTTGGATATCGTTCGGCTCGGCATCGGTGTTGGAGGGATGCTCGTCGAAACCGGCGTCATAGGCTGGCTCGATCTGGGCGACTTGTGGCAAGGTTCCGTTCGCCAGGTCGGTGAAGTACTGCGAGATCGGAGCAATGTTCTGCGGATACAAAGTCGGGATGGTCTCGCCCCATTGAAAGAACTGTAAGGAGCTCAAGGTGAGCAGGCAGGCGGGATCGTAGGGAGGGCCGGTGCAAGGGCTGCCCACGGGATCGACATAAATCTTCCAGGTGATGCCGGCGGTTTGGAGTTCCTGATAGATGGTCGGCGCGGTCATCAGCGCTGTGTCTTGGGGGTCGGTAGAGTTGGGATATGCATATCCCTGGGAGGTGCCTGCGACAAGATAGGCGCGGTTTGGTTGGGTGCGAGTGAGTGCCGGGTTGAACCAGCGGTCTGATGTGGCGAAATTCGACGCCATGAAATAGTAGTAGTTAAGGTCGCTGCCATCGTAATAACCCATGGCTCGGAGGCCGTCGACGTCGTAGAAGGGCAGAGCCCGGGCGTCGTGCCCGGCAGTCCAGACGAAGCCGTTCATCGTGGCAGGCGACGCGCCCACCTGGTCGTTGAAGTCCCAATCCACATGAGCCTCGTTCCAGGAGGGGCTGGGATTTTCGATGCACTGAGTAATCAGGTGGTACGAAGTGATCATATTATTGGTATCGAAAGTGCAATCCATGGGCGGAGGCTGGGCGGGATCGCACCCTGGGATGGCTGGAGCCGGCCCTAGAAGCGGCGCTGCGCCTGTGGCCGGATTGAACTGGGGCAGGCCGTCGAACGATTGGTCGGGATAGCCGTTCTGGGCCCAGTATTCCCGCATTGCGCCAAAGTAGTGATCGAACGAGCGATTCTCCTGCGCCAGGAAAATGATGTGAGTGAGCGAGGCGATGCTGGGGGTGGTGCTGAAGGTTGCAGTCACTTGCTGACTCGTGTTCAAAGTGAGCCCGCAAGTTGAATTGGTTCCGCTGCAGCCGCCTCCGGCCCAACTTGCGAACGTTGAGTTTGCGGCGGGAGTCTCGGTGAGTGTTACTGAAGTTCCGGGAGTAAAGCTGGCGCTGCAAGTGGGAGCACAACCAATTCCGGAGGGAGTGCTTGCGACAGTACCCGCGCCGGTTCCCGCCACGCTCACGGTGAGCACAACTGCGTTTTGAATTGCGGCAAAGCCAGCGGTGACCTGCTGGCTCGCGCTAAGCGTCACGCTGCAGGTTGACTTGCTGCCGCTACAGTCCCCGGACCATCCAGCGAAGGTTGAGTTTGCGGCGGCGGACTCGGTGAGAGTTATCTGGGTCCCGCTGGCGAAGCTGGCGCTGCAGGATTGACCGCAGGTGATGCCAGCAGGAGTGCTGCTGATCGTTCCTCCGCCAGCACCGGTGGCCTGGACGCTGAGCTGAAAGGAAACAGGCGGTGGGGTGCTGTTCGCCGCTCCGCCACAACTGGAAAGAATAAGACAGGTCAAACTTAGACAGAAAACCACGGTATAGCGTTTAAACATTGGGCCGCACATTCTTTAGCTTTCATTATTTGGCTTGCAAGCTTTGCCTTGCGAGCTCCTGCGATTGCGAGCTATTCGCCTGCGACTTATCGTCTATGAGGCGGGGTTTCGATGAGAATGGCGCAGCCCGGGTTGCCTTGCCCAGATGTCCTTGTCGGGCCGCCAGGCCGCGGACATGGCCGATAAACTAAAGCCAGCTTAATTTTTAGAACTGAGCAGTATGGAGCAGTCGCGCATGCTTGCGAAGCCTTATGCTGTATCTATCGAAGAGAAAGCACTCGCGGCCGGGGCAGTCCTCAGGGCTCCGGGCAAGGGCCTCGTGTTCGGACCGTCCGGAAGAAACAGTCAAATATGTCCCGTATCACACGCAAATCGATGCCCAGGTTACCTAAGGTTTCTCAACCGCCGTTGTCACGTCGCGGAGCGACTCCGGATTCGGATCGTGCCAGGAGACCTCCGCTCGCGCAACTCCCTGCGAGCGGCGAGGAATTGATTCGCGGAGATCGCGTGGAAGGCTTAGGGGACTTCGGCAAGCCGAGTGGAGAATTCGGCACTGTTCAGCGATCGAACGAGGATGACGCGGAAGTGAAATGGGACGATGACGGTTGCGTGAGAGTGCACCAGCCATCGCTCCGGAAAACCGGCAACGTTGAGAAGAAACCGGGCCGATCGAAAAAGTGTTCGGCTCGTTAGTCGGGCTCCGACCGGAACTCCGATTACGGATGCGAGCTTTGGGACGGTGCGCGGTCGAGCTGCGCTCTCACGAAGCGTCCGTCGCCGCGTGAGCCGTGCCCCGCCCGCTACTGCGCAGCACGAGTGGACATTATTTCTTGGCGGTGATCCGGTCTGAAATTTTGTCGTACTCTGTTTTCGGCATGATGTGGCGCGTCACCATTTCGTGGGGTTCGTTGTAGGGACGCCCGGCAATCACCCGGCCGGCTTGCGCTCCGGTCACGCCTGGCAGGCTCAGCAGTTGCTCTTTTGTCGCGATGTTCAAATCGAGCGGTTTGTCCTGGCTCCAGCCTTCGCGTATCCCGGCGACTACTTCCTGGGCATCGCGCTTTACTTCGGCGGTGGCTTGGGCGGTTTGTTCCTTCAGGTCGGGCGAGCTTTGTTGTTGAGTGCAGCCCGTGAGCGCAGCCAGCAACAGCAGTGGGGCAACGTAGCGATATCTGAGGAGATCCATTTTAGTCAGCTTCTTCCCGCCGTCTTGGCTGTTGTTTCATCCCTGAGCGAAGCGGCGCTTTTTTTCTTTGTATCGTCCGCGGCAACGAGTGCTGGCCGGTTGTTGTGCTGCTCCGCGTGAAGTTTTGCGGCCTCGGCTGCGTGATGAACTGCCTGTTGACTGTGTCCGTGAGCCAGGTATGCGTGGTGCGCGGCTTTTTCCCGCTCCTCGGCCTGGTTGTATTTTGCCGCCTCATTGAAATGGTATGCCGCCTTCTCGTGGTCACGAGCGGCGTGATGGTAATGCTCCCAAGTTTTTGACACGTGGTTCTCCTTTGTTGGATGACTAGAGGCTGAGGCTGTCTCAGAAAACCGCGCCTGCGGGATACGAGCGAAAGGTCAGAGGGCAAAGCCCGCATCTTTGATTGGCTCTTTACGGCGCCCTTCGACTTGCACTCTGAATTTGTACTCTGAACTTGCACTCTGAGCGTGCACTCTGGACTATGGCAGCGCGCTGAAAGGAAAGATGCTCCCAATTGCTCAGTTCCATTCATCTTTCCATCCTTCTCTTTCAAAGAAGGAGCAAGTGTAGAAGCGGGAATCGTAGAAGCAGAAAGTGCGCTCACGGCACTACTTCAAATACAGAGCCGTAATTGTATTTGCCGCTTTGGTATGTCGTACCGTACAAGTTTCCGCTCGCGTCGAGGATGAGGCCTGATGGATGTACTCCCTGCTTTTCTTGCCCGAAGCTATGCAGTACCTTTTCATTTCCGCTCGTGTCAAGCTTGAAAATAGTTCCAAAGTTGTTAACTCCGCCCGTCGCGGTTACGCCGAAAATGTTTCCTTGTTGATCCAGGGTCAGATCGGCGTACGGGTTTGCACCGGACTCGCCGCCTGGGAAACTGTATAGAACTGCAAACTCGCCCGACGCGGTTATTTTGAAAATCGTGCCGTAGTTGTAAGTTCCACCCTGATAGGCAGTCCCGTAAAGATTTCCTTCCGCGTCCTGGGCCAATCCTCCATTGGGGTACTCACCGTCGGCGGCACCGGTAAAGCTATATTCCACACTCTCCTGCCCGACGGATGTCACTTTGAACACCACGCCACGCCCGGTATCGCCACCCCACTGCGTGGTGCCATAGACGTTTCCGGATGCATCGAGAACCAGCCCGGGATTAGGATTCTGGCCGTCTGCGCCCCCGAAGGCGTGCAGAAGGGTCAGATCGCCGGCATGATTTATCTTGAACACGGTGCCGCACGCGGTAAGGGCGCAAGCGTAATTTCCGCCGGCGTAAGTGATTCCATAAATACTTCCGTTTTTGCCAGGAATCACTCCGCCAGGATAGGCCCCTTTTGTACAAGGAGTTTCCGGACAGAAATTGTAGACGACGGTTTCGTGCCCCTGCGTGTCGACTTTGAACACGGTGCCGAAACTGTATGCTCCACCTTGGTATGTGGTGCCGAAAACGCTACCTGCTGCATCGCGGAATGACATCGAATCGGGAACATCGCCATCGCCATCTGATCCCTTGAAGTTGTAGAGCACGCTTTCCTGCCCGGTATTACTCAACTCGAAGACGATTCCTCTGCCGAAGGTCCCACCGAGCGCGATTCCGTACAGATTACCTTCAGGGTCCCGGACCAGGGATGACGACGGATCCTCCCCGGTTGTGTAGTCCTTGGTAAAGCTGTAAAGGACCTTATAGGACTGCGCTTGGGCAGATAGAGGTTGAATCGCCACCGCCATTGCGGCGGCAAACAGCCACAGTCGGCTAATAGCCAGATTCTTGCAAATGCGAAATTTCATTGGAGGCTCCCCGGCTTCTTAGAGGTGTTGGCGCTTTTTTTCAACATCGAGCGGGCATCGGATGGGGCCTGCATAATTCTCCAGGCACTTCAGGAAAGTGCAGGAATCAGCGTTCGGCCTGTTCTCAAACCGCGCGCTTGGAGAAAGTATGATGGGTTAACGTGAGAGAACGTTGCCGTCGTTTGGCAGATCTGGCCGAGGGTGGACGCGGTCCATCCAGGGCTCATCCACCAGCGGGGGTCCGGTGATAGCAAGGGGTCGCTTTCGGTAGCAATCGCATGGTCTGTCAACCGTTGCCGGTTATGGGCTCATGCTCGTCGATTGCGCTCAGCGATGCTGCCAGCAGTGTTTGTTAGTCTGCAGGGTCGTAGTTCAGGTTCTGCCCGAGCCATCGCTCGACTTCAGCTACGCTCATTCCCTTGCGTTTGCTGTAGTCGCTGACCTGGTCGCGGTCAATCTTGCCGAGGCTGAAATATCGCGACTCCGGATGGGCGAAGTAGAGTCCGCTCACGCTCGATCCAGGCCACATCGCAAACGACTCCGTGATCAGCATCCCGGTATTAGCCTGGACATCAAGCAGCCGCCAGAGAGGGCCCTTCTCGGTGTGGTCCGGGCATGCCGGATAACCCGCGGCCGGCCGGATGCCGCGATATTTCTCTTGAATAAGGTCCGCGTTGCTCAGGCCCTCCGCACAACCGTAACCCCATTCCTCACGCACGCGTTTATGCAGGCATTCGGCGAACGCCTCAGCCAGGCGATCGGCAATGGCCTCCGCCATGATCGCGTTGTAGTCGTCGTGCCTGGCTCTGTACGAGTCGCACAGTTCCTTCAAACCGATCCCGCTGGTTACCGCGAACGCACCGATATGATCGGGTAGCCCGGTTTCGCCCGGCGCGATGAAGTCGGAGAGAGACCGGCACGGCTCGCTACCCTCTTTGTTTGATTGTTGGCGGAGGAAGTGAAATCGTTCGAGGACCGTTCCGCGTGCGCAGTCCGTGTACAGCTCGACATCGTCGCCCACAGTGCTAGCGGGGAAGAAGCCGTATACGCCTCGGGCCGTGATCAGTTTCTTCTCAATGATGTCATCGAGGAGAACATTGCCCTCGGCGAAAAGCTGGCGCGCCTGCGCACCGTGCTCTTCGTGCTCGAAAATGCGAGGATAAATACCCTTCAGTCCCCAGGTATGGAAGAACGGGCTCCAGTCAATGAACTCGCGCAACGTCGCCAGCGGAAAGTTATCCAGCACGCGCACGCCCGTAAAAGCGGGCGCGGGCAGATCCTCCGCGCGCCACTTGATCGGAGTGCGCCTTTTTCGAGCAGCCTCAAGTGAGACAACACTTAACTTCGGTGAGGAGTGGGTCTTGCGAAGCGCCTCGTAATCGGCGCGATGCTTTACCACGAAAGCGGACCTACCCTCGTCGCTCAGAAGGCTGGTCGTGACGGGCACTGCTCGGCTGGCGTCGAGAATGTGGACTACCGGTTCGCTATAATGCGGCGCAATCTTCACGGCCGTGTGCGCCCGGCTGGTGGTTGCGCCTCCGATCAGCAGGGGCAACTTGAAGCCTTGACGTTCCATCTCGCGGGCTACATGCACCATCTCGTCAAGAGATGGAGTGATCAGGCCGCTGAGTCCGATCATGTCCGCCTTTTCCGCTTTGGCGCGTTCGAGGATCTTTTCACACGGGACCATCACGCCCATGTCGATCACTTCGTAGTTGTTGCAGGCGAGGACGACCCCGACGATATTCTTGCCAATATCGTGAACGTCGCCCTTGACGGTTGCGAGAAGAATTTTTCCCTGCGCTTTGACGACTTCGCCCGCCGCAGCTCTGGCTTCCTTCTCGGCTTCCATGAACGGCGTCAGGTGCGCGACGGCCTTCTTCATCACGCGCGCAGACTTGACCACCTGGGGCAGGAACATCTTGCCGGCTCCGAACAAATCGCCCACTACGCTCATACCCGCCATGAGCGGGCCTTCGATGACTAGCAGAGGACGGCCGAGTTTTATGCGAGCCTCCTCGGCGTCGGCTTCAATGTATGCATCAATGCCTTTGACCAGGGCGTGAGAAAGGCGTTCCTCGACCGTGCCGCTGCGCCATTCTTCGGCCTTCTTCTCATTGACTGCCCTGCCCACCCCCTTGAGCTTTTCGCCGTAGTCCACGAGTCGCTCTGTGGAGTCGGGACGGCGGTTCAGCAGCACGTCCTCGACCAGTGCCTTCAGTTCCGGTTCAATCTCTTCATAGACCTCAAGCATGCCCGCGTTCACGATGCCCATGTCCATGCCCGCCGCGATCGCGTGATAAAGAAATGCAGAGTGGATCGCTTCGCGGACCTTGTTATTGCCGCGAAAGCTGAATGAGATGTTTGAAACGCCGCCACTCACCTTCGCGTGCGGCAGGTTGGCCTTGATCCAACGCGTGGCATTGATGTAGTCGACCGCGTAGTTGTTGTGCTCCTCCATGCCGGTGGCAACGGTGAGAATATTCGGATCGAAGATGATGTCTTCGGGTGGAAACCCTACCTGATCGACCAATATATGGTAGGCGCGCTCGCACACACGGATCTTGTCCTCGTATGTTGCTGCCTGCCCCTGCTCGTCGAAAGCCATCACGACCACCGCCGCGCCATATTTCAGGACTTTCGCAGCGTTCTGGCGAAATTTGTCTTCGCCTTCTTTCAGCGAGATCGAATTGACAATTCCCTTGCCCTGCAGGCACTTCAGCCCGGCTTCGATGACCTCCCATTTCGAGGAGTCCACCATAAAAGGCACCTTGGCAACTTCCGGCTCACTCCCGAGCAGTTGCAGGAAGCGTGTCATTGCTGTGACGCCGTCGATCATGCCCTCGTCCATGCAGATGTCGAGGACGTTCGCTCCATTCTCGACTTGCTGGCGGGCGACGCTTACAGCGTCTTGATATTTACCGGCTTTGATGAGCTCCGCGAATTTGGGCGAACCGGCCACATTGGTCCGCTCCCCGATCATGATGTAAACGCCGGGCTGCTGGGTGAACGGTTGCGATCCCGAGAGACGGAGTGGTTTCACCTTCGTGGGTTCGTTGCTCCCGCCCTCCGACTCGCTCACGCTCGACTCTCAATCTCGGTTGGCCCAGTCTCGCTCTGGCGAACGAAGGGTTCCTCGGAGAGCTGCGACCCCCACCTTCGCGGAGGCTGGCCTTCGAGCGCCTTCGCGATGGCCGCGATGTGCTCGGGAGTATTTCCACAGCAGCCGCCGGCGATGTTGATCAACCCTCCCCGTGCAAAGTCGCCCAGATAACGGGCCATGTCTTGCGGGCCCAGATCGAAGCCAGTTTCCGACAGCGGGTTCGGCAGGCCGGCATTCGGGTAACACGAGATCGCAACGTCCGCTTTCTCCGAGAGCTCCTCCAGAAACGGATACATCAGATCGGGACCAAGCGAGCAGTTGAGGCCCACCGACAACGGTTTCACGTGCCGCACCGCGTTCCAGAACGCCTCAGTCGTCTGCGCCGAGATCATCGTCTCGCCGCCGCGCCCCACCGCCGCCGAAATCATCACTGGCAGTTCTTTATGGTCCGCATCGAAGACTTCGCGAATGGCGACCAGTGCGGCCTTGGCGTTCAGCGAGTCGAAGATCGTCTCGACCAGAAGCAAGTCTGCGCCGCCGGCGATGAGAGCCCGCACCTGCTGCGCGTAGGCTGTCTTAACCTGATCGAAGGTGACGACTCGAAATCCCGGGTCGTCGGCATCGGGCGAGTTCGAGAGAGACACGGTCAGCGGCCCGATCGCTCCCGCCACGAAGCGCTGGCGCGAGGTTGCGGTTCCCACACGATCGGCCCACTCACGGCACTGCCGCGCAGATTGCTCATTGATATCCCAAGCCAGGCTGCCGAGAAATGGATCGTCGACGACTTTTTGATAGAACGCGGGATCCTTGCGGCCGCCGCGCTCTCGCGGATCCTCGACAAAGAATTCGCTCTGAGTGATGCTGGTTGCTCCAAAGGTGTTTGTCTCGATGATGTCCGCCCCAGCCTCGAGAAACCGGCGATGGATGTCGCCAATCATCTCCGGCTTCGTCAGCGAGAACAGGTCACCATTGTTCAACAGGCTCTTTGTCGCATCCTTGAATCGCTCTCCTCGGATATCCGCTTCCGTCATACCGTAGGTGCGGATGGTCGTACCCATCGCTCCGTCGATGATGGCGATTCGATTCTCCAGGATCTTTCCCAGAGGATGCTGGTGGATTTTCTTCATGTCTTTTTGATGATCTTAAGCAGCCTTCGATTCGGCCTTAACCTGGCGACATTTCCCAGAAGTGCGCCCCATTTATTATAGCGAGTGGCAGGATCTCCAAGCTCTGGGGCCTGTGGTCACTGAAACAATGATGAGCGTTAAAGCTGTCTTCGGACCGGAAAGGGATGAGTGAAAGGACCTCACCCTGAGACCTTGACGACAAGGCTTTTCACGGAGAATTGAAACGAGTGCACACTGCAGCGATCAAGTATGAAACCGGCCGAACGCCAGTTGTCGCGGGTCCAGGTTAGTCAGCCCAGGTTAGTCAGCTGCCATACTCTGTGCCTCTGGTTCGAATTGTTGGGTCTGGAGAGCTTCAGGTGTGGTTTGCCCTCGCAGTTCTGCTTCCAGCGCCGCTAACCGCGTCTCGATGCCTTCAGATGCTGTGCGCTTCCGGATAACCTCCTCACGGTAGCGCCGCAGGAAGTAATCGATGGTCTCGACGCGAATCCTGATCGATCCGGTGGGCTTGTCCTCGTCCAGATCCTTGAAGCAGAAGTAAGGAGTGCCAGATTGCTCGATGATGCCCTCGACTACGCCATAGATAGGCTCGTGGCGATTTTTCATTTTTCATTTTGTTGTACTCTCGGAGAATCTTGCATTTCGGCTTTTGGCATTACAGGGAGCAACGCATTATGTTTCAACGCACCAGGTTTCGACGCACCATGTTTCGACCCACCATGTTTCGAAGAGTTCGAACCGTAGCTTTGCTGGTTGTGGCCGTAGGCTATGCACTTTTCTTCGCCGGCGCGCAGGACCGGGGCGCAGATTCGGACGTCCACCCGTGGTGGCAGCATGCCGTTTTCTATGAAATCTATCCGCGCAGCTACGCCGACAGTAATGGCGATGGGATTGGCGACCTCAACGGCATCGCGTCGAAACTTGATTACCTGAAGGATCTCGGCGTGGATGCCATTTGGATTTCGCCTTGTTATCCGTCGCCGCAATTCGATTTCGGCTATGACGTTTCGGATTACGAAAATATCGATCCGATGTACGGAACGCTGAAAGACTTCCAGCATCTGGCGAAGGAAGCGAAGAAGCACGACATCCGCATCATCATGGATTTTGTTCTGAATCATAGTTCCGCGCAGCACAAGTGGTTCCTCGATTCCGCATCATCCCGAACTTCGGCGCATCGGGACTGGTACATCTGGCGCGATGGGAAAGCGCCCGGCGTTCCTCCGAACAATTGGATTTCCGATTTCGGCGGGTCGACCTGGCAGTTTGATCCGAAGACGGGCCAGTATTACTACCATTTCTTTGAGGTCCAGCAACCGGATCTCAACTGGCGCAACCCGGCGGTGGAAAAAGCCATGTTCGACGTGACTCGCTTCTGGTACAAGAACGGCGTTTCCGGGTTTCGGCTGGATGCCGTGGATCTCTTGTTTGAAGACCCGGCCCTTCACGACAATCCAGTCTTGCCGGGCACGAGTGATTTGGGCGATCCCAACATGGAAAATAAGTACAACGACAAATTGCCGGAAAATCACATTGAACTTAAAAAGTTGCGCAAGGTGGCCGACCAGAATAATGCGGTCTTGATCGGAGAGACTTACACGTCGAATCGACAGGAGTTGAAAGAGTATTACGGCGATCATAATGACGAAATCCAATTGCCCATGGATTTCATGTTCTGCACGGTGAACAAGCTGTCGGCGAACGACTTTCGTACGCAGATCGCAAACGCTGAATCGACGGGCGGCTGGCCGGTTTACGTGATTGGCAATCACGATATGCCGCGATCCGCCGTGCGCTATGGCGACGGAAAACACAACGACCAGATCGCCAAGCTGATGGCTGGCATGTATCTGACTCTTCGCGGAACGCCGATCATGTATTACGGTGAGGAACTGGCGATGGAGAATAACGACCCGGTGCGCAAGGAAGACGTAAAGGACCCGCTTGGGGTTACCGGATGGCCGAAGGAAAAAGGGCGCGATGGCGAACGCACGCCCATGCAGTGGAGCGACGCGCCCAACGCCGGGTTCAGCGCGGCTACGCCGTGGTTGCCGGTTCCGGCCAGCTACAAAACCCACAACGTGGCCAGCGAACTGAAAGACCCTGACTCGGTTCTGCAATTTTACAAACACCTGCTGACGCTTCGGCACGAGGATCGCGCGTTGCTTGACGGAGACTATGTCGCGTTGAACCAGGACAATCCCAATGTCCTCTCCTACCTCCGCCGTTATAAGAATGAGGCGGTACTGGTTGTTCTGAATATGTCAGCGACCCCGCAGCAAGTCGGTTTTAATCTTTCCGAACAAGGCTTCGCTTCCGCAAAGGTCACAACTATGCTGACGACTGTGGCCGCGGCCCCCAGTGGCCGATTGGATCAGATCGTCCTTGATCCATTCGCCGTATACATTGCACGACTCTCGCGATGAACGGGAATGCACCGAAATTCTTATGCAGTCATAATTAGGTAGTCAGGATGGAATGCGACTATGTCGATTCCCAGGAGTTATGCCTTGAACAAAACCGCTGTGTTTTTTACAAGTCTTCTTTCTGCGGCCCTGAGTTTTGCTTTTGCGTGTGTCGTTCTCGTGACCTTGTCAGCGGCACAAACCATCCAGGTCGATATCACTCCGGCGCACTCCACGAATCACTTTCGTCCGAACGAGACTCTGGGCGCGGGAATTGACCGAATCCCGTCGGAGGCCGTTGACAGCGGATTGACGCAGCCGAATTTGGCGAGGGCAATGGCTTCCGGGTGGCAGCCTGTCAGCTATCGAAACAATACGGAGTTATCCATCGAGGCGTGGCACTGGAATCCGCAGGGCACCTGGAGCGAAGGCAACGGGAAAGGATATTTCGTGGGCTCGACAACTCCCGGCGAACCGATCCGCTACTCGTACGGATATTCGCTGCCGCATCGCGGCTTCACACGGAATGGGGGCACGCCGAATGCCGGGTTTTCGCGCATTACAGATGGCGATGAAAATAGTTATTGGAAGAGCAATCCTTATCTGACGGAGCGCTTCACGGGCGAAAGCGATTCCTTGCATCCGCAGTGGGTCGTGATCGATCTGGCGCAAATGCAGCAAGTCGACAGCATCCTGATCAAATGGGGGGAACCGTTCGCTACGAAATTTGTGGTGCAGCACTG
>JBEKDY010000067.1:0-21817 GCA_050014115.1 Candidatus Sulfotelmatobacter sp.
CTCTTGCACCAGCTGCGGAAGGGTGAGGCCAAAGTCGAAAATCAATACAAGCGCGTCGTTCCCTGGGAAGGGAATCGTGCTGCGCTTCGCGCGATGGCCGAAGTTTTCGAGCTGCGTCCTTACTTCGAGTGGCGCGGTCTCGGCTTCATCTCGCAATCGGCTCTGCGCCTGCGCGACAGCTATGCCCAGTGGGACGCGGAACAGCTTTTCCAGGTTCCCGGAATCCGCGTTACCGATCCCAAAGCCGCGCAATGTGGCGAGGTGCTGAAAGGTGTGCTCAAGCCGCATCAGTGTAAACTCTTCGGGCGCGAGTGCACCCCCGAGCACCCGATCGGTGCGCTGATGGTTTCATCGGAAGGATCATGCGCCGCATACTTCAACTACGAACACCGCAAGGCATCAATGGTGAACAGCCTGACCTCGATCGCTTGAGCGTTCCGGCCGCCATTCCTTCCGAACCCGCACGCGTCCGCTTCCGCGACCCCCAAATCGAGATGGCTCACGGAGCCGGAGGCAAAGCCAGCCGCAGGTTGGTCGAGGGACTCTTTGCTCCGCTGCTCTTCGGAAATAGTCCGGGTCCACTGGGCGATGCGGCGGTCGTGGACATCGGCGGAACCAAGATGGCCCTCACGACCGACACTTTCGTAGTGAAGCCGCTGACTTTTCCTGGCGGTTCGATCGGCGAGCTCGCCGTAAATGGAACCGTGAACGACCTGGCTGTTTCGGGAGCGAAGGCCGAAGCTCTGGTCGTAACCTACGTGCTCGAAGCGGGGCTTCCCACGTCGGTTCTCGAGGCGGAAGTTCGTGCCATGGCCCAGGCGGCCAAGGACGCGGGGGTGAGAATCGCAGGGGGCGACACCAAGGTTGTCGAACACGGCAAAGCCGACCAGATGTACATCACCACTACCGGCGTTGGCCGCTTGCTGCGCGGAGTTGTGATCGATCCCGGCTCGGTGCGGCCCGGTGATAAGGTTCTGCTGTCGGGCCCGATCGGAGACCACGGCATCACCATTCTGCTGGCTCGCGGCGAGTTAGACTTCGAGGCAGATCTTCGTTCTGACACGCGTTCCGTATTTCCGCTGGTCGAAGCTCTGGTGCACGCCGCGGGTCCCGGGGTCCGCTGGATGCGCGATCCCACTCGCGGAGGCGCTGCCACTTCTCTCAACGAACTGGCTCGCGATTGCGGCCTCGGAGTGGTTCTCTTTGAAGAACGGATTCCGGTGCGCGATACGGTCCGCGGCGCTTGTGAATTGCTGGGACTGGATCCGCTCCACATTGCCAACGAAGGCCAGTTCCTCGCGGTCGTGGCCCCGGAGTATGCTGACGCTGCGATCAACGCGCTCGCCCTGGCGCCCGGCGGCAGCGAAGCGCAGGTGATCGGCGAGATTCGGGAGCAACCGGCCGGCTCAGTTCTCATCACTACTCTTTACGGTGGCAGCCGCATCATCGATATGCTGGTAGGCGATCCACTGCCGCGGATTTGTTGATCCAGACCCCATGGCGACTGCATGCAAACTCGCGAGCCAAATCGAAGAACGTTTGCTGCAGCGTAATCCACTGTGCGAAAGTTTCTTCTCTCGCGAGGCGCCGCGCCTGGCCGAAGCTTGCCGCGAGATGTCAGAACGTTTTCTTCGTGGCGGACGCTTGCTCGCCTTCGGGCGCGGCCCTTATGCCACGGACGCGCAGCACGTCTCGGTAGAATTCGTTCATCCCGTGATCGTGGGCAAGCGAGCATTGCCCGCGCTCGATCTATCGATGCTGTTTCGGCCATGGGTCGAAGCCATCCTCAATCCTGAAGACATCGTCATGGGGTTCGCTCCCCCCGAAGGCGATCCTGAAATTTGGGCCACCCTACAGCGGGCGCGCGCCCGCGACGCAATGACGTTCGCTCTTCCCGGCATGGAAGCCTCCTACGCGGTGGACGCGGCCACGGCCGATCCGTTTCTGCATCAGGAGATGATCGAAATTCTTTATCACACGTTGTGGGAAACTGTGCACGTTTATTTCGAGCATCGCGAGTTGGGCCATGATGTGGGAGCGTCGGAGTTTCTGTATCCTTTCCTTGGCCGCGAGAAGCAGGGAACCACAGACCTGGCAGGCGAAGTAGCGGCCTCGATTGTGATGAAGGTTCAGGAAGATTCCAGACTGCGCGCGCAAGTCGCGCGCGACGAAGCTGAGCAGATCGGCAACACAACGCTTGCGATTCACGAGCGTCTGCTCCGCGGGGGCAAACTCATCATCTTCGGCAATGGCGGGTCCGCCACGGATGCCAACGATTTCGCCATCGATTGCGTGCTCCCGCCGTCCGGTTATCAGTCGATCCCCGCGGTGTCTCTTTCTCTGGAGCCGGCAAACATTACGGCCGTTGCCAATGATATCGGCACGGACGCTATCTTCCTTCGCCAGTTGATCGCGCAAGCCCGTCCCGAAGATGTAGCCGTGGCGATCTCCACCAGCGGCGGATCGCGCAACATCGTCGCGGCGCTCGAAGAGGCGCGCAAGCGCAAACTGCTGACTGTCGCGCTGCTCGGATATGACGGCGGCGAGATCAAGCGCAAGAGGCTCGCAGACTTCCCTGTCGTGGTGAACTGCGACTACATCCCGCGTATTCAGGAAGTGCAGGCTTCCCTCTACCATGTAATGCGCGAATCGCTGGAGGTCCTGAGCCGTGGCCAAGCTTGAACTCTATGGGACGGCTCGCTGTCCCCACACGGGCGAAATGCGAGAGTGGCTGGAGTGGAAGCGCAGTAAGTTCGTCGAATACGACGTAGAAATCGATCCCGCAGCCCGCGTGCGGATGCGCGAAATCTGCGGCGGGCAGCGCACCGTGCCGATCCTGGTGGAAGACGGCAAAGTGGTTCAAGTGGGTTGGCAGGGTCACGGTTGCATCGTGGATTTGGAATAACGTGGATTTGGAATAGACGATTTGGAATAAACAATGCCCAGCGCGTGCTCGATACGGGTTCGGGGCGTGGTGCAGGGAGTGGGTTTTCGTCCGTTCGTCTATCGCCTGGCTCAGATCAACACTCTTGCTGGATGGGTGTTGAATGCCGAACAAGGAGTCGAGATTCATCTGGAGGGCGAGCCGCAGGGTCTGGAAGCCTTCGTCACCAGCCTGAAAGCTCAGTCTCCGCCAGCGGCCAGCATTTCGGAAATTGAAGTCCTGCCTGCGGAGCCCGTCGGCTTGCGCGAATTCACGATTCGGGAAAGCCAGCGGCGACAGCACCCGACGGTTCAGATTTCACCAGACCTGCCGGTTTGTGACGAATGTCTGAAGGAACTCTTCGACCCCGCCGATCGCCGCTACCTCTATCCCTATATCAACTGCACAAACTGCGGTCCGCGCTACAGCGTGGTGCTGTCTCTGCCTTATGACCGTCCCAACACCACGATGAAGGCATGGCCGCTCGACGACTACTGCGACCAGGAATATTCCGATCCAGCGAATCGTCGCTTTCATGCCCAGCCGGTAGCCTGTCCGGCTTGTGGCCCCGGCTATTATCTTCACCCACATGACGATGCCGCACGGGGAAGTGAAAGCAGCATCCGCCGGGCCGCCGAGATACTTTGTGCCGGCGGCATTCTCGCGGTGAAGGGCCTTGGTGGATACCACCTGGCTTGCGATGCTTGGAATCCCGCTGCAGTAGCGGCTTTGCGAGATCGCAAGTTCCGCAAGGAAAAGCCTTTCGCTGTGATGGCGAAAGATCTCGGCATTGCGCGGTCTCTGGTCGATTTATCGCCTGAGGTGAAAACTCTTCTAACTTCCGTCGCGCGGCCGATTGTGCTCGCGCCCGCAAGAATTGCACTCGACGGAGTCGCCCCAGACAACAACGAACTCGGCGTGATGTTGCCCTACACTCCTTTGCACCATTTGCTATTCGCAGCCGGAGCTCCGGCTGTCCTCGTCATGACCAGCGCCAATCGCTCGAGTGAGCCGATCGCTTACGAGGATGAAGACGCGCTGCAGCGACTTGCGGGCATCGCGGATTCATTCCTGATCGGTCAGCGGCCCATCGCCCGCCGCGTTGACGATTCCGTTGCGCGTGCGGGAGCCTGCGGCCCTGTGGTTCTGCGCCCATTCTCGCGTTGGGTGCCGACCTGAAAAATACCATCACCCTCGTCGTTAACGGCCAGGCCTTTGTCAGCCAGCATATTGGCGACCTCGACCATTACCAATCGCTGCGCGCATTTCGTGAAACCATCGAAGACCTGGTCTCGATGTACGAAGTTCGCCGCGACGAACTCGTTCTCGTGCACGATCTTCATCCGCAATATCTGTCAAGGGCTCACGCCGCCGCGCTTGGAGTTCCGCAAGCTCACGCGGTACAGCACCATCGCGCGCACGTAGCTTCCGTGCTTGCGGAGCGCGGCGAGTGGGCGAAACGGGTCGCCGGTGTAAGCTTCGATGGCACCGGCTACGGGGACGACGGATCCATCTGGGGCGGCGAAATCTTCGTGGGCAGCGTGCGAGAAGGTTTTGACCGCGTGGCTCATTTGCGCAGCGCGGCCCTCGCCGGCGGCGACGCAGCCGCGCGCTATCCCGTGCAGGCGGCGGCTGGATTCCTCGCTCAGGTAGACGCAGTTCCCGGCGTTCTTGCGGCACCGTTCGATTTTCCCCAGCGCTACCGCAATGCGACGGAATTAGTACAAAAAGAAGTGCGCACGTTTACCACGACTTCTGTGGGACGCCTGTTCGACGCCGCCGCTGCTCTCCTCGGTTTTACTCGTGAGGTCACCTATGAAGGACAAGCCGCGATATGGTTGGAGCAACTCGCCCGCGGTGCACCTCCGACTGAGCCCTATCCGTTTCCCTTCATCGACAACGAACTCGATTTCCGTCCGTTGTTGCTGGCCATTGCTCAGGACCGCGTTCGCGGACGGGACGCCAAAGAAATTGCTCGCTCCTTCCAGCGGGGAGTTGCTCAAGGCTTGCGGCACTCTCTGCTCTCGATCTCTCACACTCACAGGTTAGACACCGTCGTTCTCTCTGGCGGAGTATTTCAGAACGAATTGCTGCTGGAAGATCTGAAATCGCTCCTGTCAGAGGCATCGCTACAGGTTTGGACGAATCACGTGGTTCCCCCGAACGACGGAGGCATCAGCCTGGGCCAGGCGGCATTAGCAGCATTCAAGCCGTCGGGCGATCTTCCTGACTCCGCGCCCTAGGCCTGTGCAGCGAGATAAACGTATCGCAGAATAAACAGAACGGTAAGAATCCAGATGAGCGGACTGATCTCGCGGACTTTGCCCGATGCAACTTTTATCAAGGTGTAGGAAATCAGGCCGAGACTGAGCCCGGTGGCAATGCTGAACGTGAGCGGTGTGGCGACCATGGTGATGAAGGCGGGCAGCGCTTCGGTGAACTCGCTCCATTGCACGTGCCCGATGGATTGCGACATCAAAACGCCCACCAGAATGAGAGCCGGCGCGGTGGCATAACTGGGCACGGCGGTCGCGAGCGGCGCACAAAATGTGGCCAGCAGAAAGAGCACGGCGACAGCAACGTTGCTCAATCCAGTGCGGGCTCCGGCCGCGACTCCGGCGGCGCTCTCAATGTAGCTGGTAACGCTGGAAGTGCCGGTCAGGGAGCCGAAAATCGTGCCTACGGCATCGGCCGTCAGCACGCGGCCCACGCGCGGAATCTTGCCTTCGCGCATGAACCCGCCTTGTTCGCACACTCCTACCAGCGTCCCCACATTGTCGAACAGATCGACGAACAGGAACGCAAAAAGAATTTCCAGCAGGCCGAGATGGGTGGCCCCGCGAAAGTCCAGCTTCAGAAAAGTGGATGACGGGTGAGGCATGGAAAAAATCGCCGTTGGCCACAGGGAAATGTGGCGAACGAATCCGAGAACCGCGGTCCCAAGAATGCCCAGCAGAATGGCGCCGTGCACCCGCCTGACCATCAGGATGATGGTCAACGCCAAACCCAGGCAGGCCGTCTGCACTTCCTTGTCAGAGAAGCTGCCGAGACCGATAAATGTTGCATTACTGGCCACAACCAGCTTGGCGTTGCGCATGCCGATGAAGGCGATAAAAATTCCGATGCCAGCCGCGGTGGAATGCTTCAGGCAGTCCGGAATTCCGTTGACGATCTGCTCGCGAACCCGAGTCGCCGTGAGCACGAGAAAAAGCACGCCTGAAAAAAACACTACGGCCAGCGCCGTCTGCCAGGGAATGTGCATCGTCAGGCACACGGTGTAGGTGAAGTAGGCGTTCAGCGACATCCCCGGCGCCAGGGCGATCGGGTAGTTGGCGTAGAGCCCCATTACCAGCGTGGCCGCCGCCGCGGAAATGCAGGTGGCGAACAACGCGCCCTCGGCCGGGACTCCCGCGTCCGCCAGGATTTTTGGGTTCACCACAACGATGTAAGCCATGGTCACGAACGTGGTGAGGCCGCCGAGCATCTCCTGCCGCACGGTCGTCTGATTCGCGGTGAGCCTGAAATAGCGATCGATCAGCGATTTCCCACGAGCGTGATTCGGGCCGCCGCTCCCGTTTTCCGGCGCAATCACTATTTCGGCGTCGCTCATGATCGCGTTAGTATACGCGACGGAGCCGGTATCGCCGGTTCATCCTGGCTGCGAATATTTTGCTAGCGCGGATAGGCAAAGCCGCGGCAGGTAGGAAGAAAATGTCGGCTTTATTTCAGTATTCGATCTTGTTGGGTTTCTTTTCCCAGGCGCGAAAAGCCGCGAGCGCTTCTTCGCGCATCATCTGAATCATCGGAATCTCGCGCCGTGCGTGGGGCTGCGCGATCTCGCGATAGATAAAAGCGTCATCAAAGCCGACTCTGGCAGCGTCCGCGGCCAGGTTGGCGAAGTAAACGTGCGCTGGACGCGCCCAGTAGATTGCTCCCAGGCACATGGGGCAGGGCTCGCAGGAAGTGTAGAGATCGCAGTCCTTAAGTTCAAACGCACCCAGCTTGGCGCAAGCCGCGCGGATCGCGGAAATTTCCGCGTGGGCGGTTGGATCGTGAGTTGCCGTCACGCGATTCACGCCTTCGGCGATGATCGCGCCGTCTTTCACCACCACCGCGCCGAACGGTCCGCCGCCGGCGTTCACGTTGTCAACCGAAAGCTGAATTGCGCGGGCCATGAAAGGGTTGTCCATGGGTTCACTTCCGTCAAGTAAGCATCATTCGGTGTGCTGGCCTCAACAACCCGCGACCCGCGCACCCAGCGGTCGACCTGGACCCTCTCGCGGCAGCTTGGCTGGGAAACGAGTATAAGCAAACTGCGTGGATTCCGAAAGAGTTTGATACGCTTGGCTTTTCGGTTCCGATGTCTTCAGGAAACGTCCTCAGGAAAGCAGGAGTCAAATCGTTGAGTTTGCAGGCATATCTCTCGCAGCGCGTCGTGACGCCGGGCAAAACGCGCCCAGCGGCGATACTCGTGGAAGGTGAGCAGATTCGCGCTGTCGTCAATCCAGAACAGGTGCCAGCGCACGCCGAGGTGCACGATTTTGGCGATGCCGCAATTCTTCCTGGGCTGGTGGACTCGCATGTGCATATCAACGATCCCGGACGCGCCGAGTGGGAAGGCTTCGAAACCGGGACCCGCGCGGCGGCCGCAGGCGGCTATACGCTAGTCGTCGATATGCCCCTAAACTGCCTGCCTGCAACGGTGACAGTCGCCGCCCTGGAGGCGAAACGCGCGGCCGCCCACGGCCGTTGTTGGGCGGACTGGGCCGCATGGAGCGGAGTCGTGGCCGACAATCAGAGCGACATCGAAGCTCTGGCCGCAGCCGGTGTGCCCGGATTCAAATGCTTCCTGATTCATCCCGGTATCGATGGTTTCACCATCGTCACCGAGCCGCAGCTGCGTGCGGCGTTGCCTCACGTCGCGCGAAGCGGCTTGCCCCTGCTGGTGCATGCCGAGCTTCCGGGGCCCATCGATGCGGCCTCCGAGAAATTGACCAGCGCCGATTGGAGGCGCTACGCAACCTATTTGCAATCGCGGCCCGATGAAGCGGAGTTAGCCGCGATTCGCCTCTTGCTGTCACTTTGCCGCGAATATGGTTTTCGTTTGCACATCGTTCATCTCGCGACCAGCCTAGCCCTTGAGCAACTGCAAGCCGCGCGCTCTGCCGGCCTGCCCGTCACCGTGGAAACCTGTCCGCATTATCTTCACCTGGCGGCTGAAACGATTCCCGACGGGGCGACGCTCGCGAAATGTGCGCCGCCCATTCGCAGCCGCGACAACCGCGAGAACTTGTGGCAAGGTCTCCGCGATCGAACCATCGATATGGTCGTGACCGACCATTCTCCCTGTCCGCCAGCCATGAAGCATCTCGACGAGGGCAACTTCAAAACAGCGTGGGGAGGCATTGCCAGTCTTTCGGTTGCGCTGCCCTTAATGTGGACCGAGGCCAGCTGCCGCGGATTCAACCTTGAGGACATCGCCCGCTGGATGTCCGAGGAACCCGCGAAACTGGCGGGGTGCACGCGCAAAGGCCGGCTTGCCGCCGGCTACGATGCAGATTTTGTCGTGTTCGATCCGGATGCTGAGTTCATGGTCACAGAAGACCGGCTGCACTACCGCCATTGGATTTCTCCTTACATGGGAGAAAAGTTGCGCGGACTGGTGAAGGCAACGTATTTACGCGGAGCGACGGTTTTCCTCGAAGGCGGCTTTCCATTTGGACCTCGCGGCCAGGAGTGGCGCCGCTAGCGCCTCGGGGCGTGGTCATGAATGCCTCTCGTCGCGCCCAAAACTTCCAGCCAGTCTGCCCTCGTCTGTCATACACTATCCCATCCCCAGGTCCTGCCCGCGGGGAACTCTACTCGAATGGCGAATGATCGCATCATCGGCACGCCGGTTCCACGCAAGGAAGGTCGCGAGAAGGTGGCCGGGCAAGCGCAATACGTGGACGACATGGTTCTGCCCAATATGCTCCACGGCGCCACCGTTCGCAGCCAGGTCGCGCGCGGCAAAATCAAGAAGATCACCTTCGGTCCGGGGATCGCATGGGACGAATTCGTAATCGTCTCGTCCAAAGACATTCCCGGCGCGAATTGCATTGCCCTCATCGTCGACGATCAGCCTTGTCTGGCCAGCGAATTCGTCAACCATCCGGAGGAGCCGATTTTGCTGCTGGCGCATCCCGACCGTCATGCTCTTCCCAAAGCAGTGTCGGCGGTCTCCATCGAATACGAAACTCTTCCGGCGATATTCACAATCGACGAAAGCGAGCAACGCTGCGAAATCATTTGGGGTTCGGATAACACATTCAAGACTTATCTGGTCGAGAAGGGAAACGTCGATCAGGTCTGGGACCAGGCCGCATTCATCGTGGAAGGCGAGTACACCACCGGCGCGCAGGAGCAGCTTTATATTGAGAATAACGGGATGATCGCGGCCTTCGATCCCACCCAGGGCATCACCGTGTGGGGCTCGCTGCAATGTCCCTACTATGTGCACAAGGCTCTGATGAAGTTGTGTAATTTGCCCGAGGACAAAGTGCGCGTCGTCCAGATGGAAACCGGAGGCGCGTTCGGCGGCAAGGAAGAATATCCTTCGATGATCGCCGGGCACGCCGCGCTGCTGGCGATGAAGTCAGGACGTCCGGTGAAGATCATCTACGACCGCACGGAAGACATGGTTGCCACCACCAAGCGGCATCCCTCGCGCACGCGTCACCGCACGGCGGTGAGTAAAGACGGCAAGATCCTTGGAGGGGAAATCGATTTTACGATTGACGGCGGGGCGTATGCGACTTTGTCGTCCGTTGTGCTTTCGCGCGGCACCATTCACGCAGGCGGCGCTTACTACTGGCCCAGCATCCGCATCCGTGCCAACGCAGTCGCCACCAATGCTCCGCCGCACGGGGCTTTTCGAGGATTCGGAGCGCCGCAGTCCCTGTTCGCCATGGAGCGGCACATGGATCATATCGCGCAAATGATCGGCGTTTCTCCCATCGAGATTCGCCGTCGAAACTTCCTGAAGACCGGACAGACCACCACCACCGATCAAACAGTGCGGGAACCCATCGATCTCGACAAGCTTCTCGACCGCGCGCTCGAACTCTCGGACTATACCGCGAAGAGAAAGCGATTCGTTGCGCAAAATGAAACAAGTACGAAGAAGAAAGGAATGGGCATCGCCACTTTTCTGCACGGCGCTGGGTTCACTGGATCCGGGGAGCGCTATCTAAATTCTCTTGTAGCCGTCGAGGGATGTGCCGACGGCAAGGTGCGCGTTCAAGTTTCGAGCACAGAGTTCGGCCAGGGAACCAAGACCGTGCTTTCGCAGATTGTGGCCGAAACGCTCGGCCTGCAATATGAAGATGTGGAAGTCGCGCCCGCGGACACGCAAGCAGTGCCGAATAGCGGTCCCACAGTCGCATCGCGCACCGTAATGGTCGTCGGAAAAATTGTGCAGTCTGCCGCTGTGGGAATCAAACAAACGCTGCAAGCTGCCGGCCTTCTGGGCGATTCATACTCTCCCGACGAATTTCGAACGGCCTGCCGGAACTACGTTGCCGCCCACGGCCCATTCCGTTCGCTGGCGCGCTACGAAGCGCCGGCGGGCGTCTTCTGGGACGATGCGAAATACCGGGGCGAAGCTTACGCAGCATTCGCATGGGCGGTGTATATCGCCGAAGTCACGGTGGATCTAACCACCTACGGCGTCTCAGTAGATGACTTCGTCGCCTTGCAGGAAGTCGGCAAGGTGTTGCATCCGATATTGGCGGAGGGCCAGATCACGGGCGGTGTCGCGCAGGCAATCGGAATGACGTTGTATGAGAAAGTAATCTGGCAGAACGGACGCATGCAAAATAGCCAGATGACCAACTACATCATGCCCACGTCTGCCGACCTTCCACCCATCCGCGTCTTCTTCGAAGAACTGGGCAATGTTCACGGCGCGTTTGGCGCGAAGGGAATCGGCGAACTCCCCATGGACGGTCCCGCGCCTGCCATCGTCAACGCCGTCGTCGATGCCTTGGGCATTCCCTTCAATTCGATTCCGCTGCTAGCCGAGGACGTCTTCGAGACACTCACCTCTCAGGCGTCGCCACCAGGCGAGCCTCAACCCATCGGCGGAACACGATGACCCAATCACCGGCGAAAAAAGATGACGGCACGTGCGAACTGTCGCTCGAGGTTAACGGCGAGCGCAAGATGGTTCGCGTCTATCCCATGGAACGCCTGCTCGACGTGTTGCGGCACGAGTTCAACTTGACCGGCACGAAAGAAGGTTGCGGCGAAGGCGAGTGCGGTTCATGCTCCGTTCTGATGGACGGCGCGCTGGTGAATAGCTGCCTGGTTCCAGTTCTGCAAGCCAAAGACGCCGCAATTCTTACGATCGAGGGACTGGCCGCGCACGAACCGTCGCGCCGCATGCAGCAGGCTTTTCTCGAATGCGGCGGCGCCCAGTGCGGCATTTGTACCCCCGGCATGATTCTCGCCGCGGTTCATTTGCTTGACAAGCAAGCGCAGCCCACGCTCGAAGATATCCGCGAAGGACTTTCGGGCAATCTTTGCCGCTGCACCGGCTACATGCAGATTTTCGAAGCCGTCCTGGAGGCAGCCCGCCGTGGCACATCTGCGTAAGACATCCCGCATCACATACCGTACCTCACCATCATGAGAAGCGATCCATCCGACTACCGACTCGTCGCTCCCGGCAGCCTGCACGCCGCCGTGTCTCTGCTCGCCGCCGAGCCGGGCGCGTGGCTCCCCATCGCAGGAGGCACGGACGTGATGGTGCAATACGCTGCAGGAAAGCTTAGCGCAAGAAAGTTGCTCAGCATCTGGAACCTTCCCGAGTTGCGCCAGATCGACGTTTTGCCGGATGAGATTCGGCTCGGTGCCGGCTGCACCTACACCGACCTGCGCAACCACGAAGTTGTCCGCCGCGAGTTGCCACTACTGGCCAGTGCGGCGCAATGGACTGGCGGAATCGCCAATCAGAATCGCGGCACCATCGGCGGCAACATCGTCAATGCCTCGCCCGCCGCGGATTCCTTGCCCGCACTGCTGGTCTATGACGCGGAGTTGATTCTGGTTTCCGCCCGAGGCGAACGCCGTCTTCCATATCTCGGTTTTCACACTGGCTATAAAAAGACGCAACTCTTGCCCGACGAACTGATTCGCGCCATATCTCTGCCGCGAAAGTTCTCGAACTTTGTTCCCTATGCGCGCAAGGTGGGCGCCCGCAACGCGCAGGCGATTTCAAAAGTATGCATCGCCGCTCTAGGCCTGCTCGCGGGCGATGTCGCGCACACTCCGCGTATCGAAGACGTCCGCATCGCTCTGGGAAGCGTTGCGCCTGTCCCACTTCGCCTGGTCGAGACAGAAAAGGCATTGCAAGGCAAAGTCATCGATGGAACTTTGTTGATTTTGGCGAAGCAAACGGCCATCAGCGAAATCAGCCCCATTGACGACATCCGCTCCACGGCCCGCTATCGTGCCACCGTCGCCGGCAATTTAATCGTCGAATTTCTCGCGCGACTGGGCGCCGCGCGTGACCTGCGTGTCGATAACTCAAAACTGCAGGACGGACCACTTCGATGAGCGCCGTGCTCACGCACTGGAACGAGCTTCCAGACAAAAAAGCCGAGAACGAGATTCTGCCGTGTTGCGGGTCAACCGCATGGGCCGCGTGGATGGCGAAACGACGGCCGCTGGAAAACGATGCAGCGCTGCTGGCTGCCTCGGACGAAATCTGGCGCAGCCTAAGTGAAACCGACTGGCTGCAAGCCTTTCGCAGTCATCCCCGAATCGGCGAATCTGTGACGCATGCTTCCACCGCCCAGTCCGCCGCATGGCCGGCGCAAGAGCAACAGAAGGTTGCCGATGCCGCCGACGCTGTTAAGATTGCTCTGGCCGAAGGCAATCGCGAGTACGAGCGCCGCTTTCCGCACATCTTCATCGTGTGCGCAACCGGCAAGACGGCCTCGGAAATTCTCGCGATCCTGCGCCGCCGCCTGCGCAATGACGCGCCAACAGAACTGCGCGAAGCGGCTGAGCAGCAGCGGTTGATCACGCAGATTCGCCTGAAGAAGTGGCTCGGACCATGATTCGCAGACAATGATCCGCGGACAATGATCCGCAGACAATGAAACACAGACAATGAACCGTATCTCGACTCACATTCTCGACACCGCCCGCGGCAAGCCCGCGGTCCACGTTCCCGTGAAGTTGGAGCGGCAGGAAGCAACCGGCGTCTGGCATCTGCTGGCGTCCGCGCATACCGATTCAGACGGCCGCTGCGCACAACTGCTTCCGCCAGACCATCCACTGCCCTCGGGGCCTTATCGCTTGCTATTCGATACCGCAAGTTACTACAGCGCGCAGAAGCTCGATGGTCTCTATCCGGTGGTCGAAATTACGTTTCAGGTCCGCGAAGGCGAATCGCACTACCACATCCCGTTGCTACTCAGTTCCAATGGATATACGACGTACCGGGGAAGCTGAACCTTCTCGGCATAGATCAGCCACTACGAATCAGCCATCGATGGATCAGATAGCGATGGATCAGATAGCGATGGACCAGACAGTGATGAACCAGCTGCAAACACAGAGCAAAGAGCCGCCGCGCGCGCGTCCATTCAAAACCAGCGCGGAGCTTGCCATTGCCCGCTGTCAGCAACTGGCGCGCATCAGCGAAGATCCCGCCAGCACTCGCCGTACGTTTCTTTCTCCTCCCATGCGCGAGGTTCACCGTGAGATCTCGTCTTGGCTGCAAGCGTTGGGCGCAAAGGTCCGCATCGATGCCGCCGGGAATCTGCGCGGCCTCTATGACGCCGTCCAGTCGGGCGCGCCGCGCCTGTTGATCGGTTCACACCTCGACACGGTTCCGAATGCCGGAGCCTTCGATGGCGTTCTCGGCGTGCTGCTCGGCGTTGCCTTGTTGGCTACATTGGATGGAGAAAAGCTTCCGTTCGCAATCGAAATGGTCGGTTTCTCCGAAGAAGAGGGTGTGCGTTTCGGCGAACCCTTCATCGGCAGCCGCGCGCTGGTCGGCCGGCTCGACGAAGCACTCTTGCGCCGGCAGGATGCGAACGCAGTAACTGTACGCCGGGCCATCGAAGATTTCGGTTTGCAGCCAGAAAAAATTCCCGAAGCGCACGTCCCCGCGAACACACTCGCATACCTGGAATTCCACATCGAACAAGGGCCGGTTCTCGAGACCCTGGCCCGCCCGCTGGGTTCGGTCGAGGCCATCGCCGGGCAAAGCCGGTTGGAGTTCATATTTGTCGGCCGCGCCAACCACGCCGGCACCACTCCAATGCATCTTCGCCACGATGCTGTTGCGGCCGCCGCGGAGTGGATCTCGGCAGTCGAACGTCTGGCGCAGAGCACTCCGGGCCTGGTCGCAACCGTCGGTAAAATCGAAGCCAAGCCCGGAGCCACAAACGTCATCGCCGGCGAAGCGCTGCTCACCCTCGACGTTCGTCACAGCGCCGACGAAGTTCGCGTCCGCGCCGTGGACGACCTCATCCGCAAGGCCGAGGAAACTGCCCAACGCCGCGGTCTCTCCGTGCGTCGAAATATCCTGATGAACCAGCAAGCCGTTGCTATGGATCCATTTCTCGTAAATCAAATCGAAGAGGCGATCCGCCAGGCCGGATGCGAGCCGCACCGCATGGCGAGCGGCGGAGGTCACGATGCCATGATCCTCGCCGAAAAAGTTCCCGCCGCCATGATCTTTTTACGGACGCCCGGCGGCATCAGCCACGACCCCGCCGAATCTGTTGCCGTTGAAGACGTCGAGAAGGCAATCGAATGCGGAGTGCATCTGCTCCGCCGCCTGGCTTCCTCATCCGAATTCTTGAAAAGGACGTGACGTGCAAAATCTTGGCCACACTCGAAGCTCGCAACAGCCGAACCACCTCCTGTTAACCGCCGACACGTTCGTGCGCACCCCACTGCCCGGTATGAAGGCATGCACCGCCGTAGTCCACGCCGGCCCGGCGCTAGGCGCGACATTCGCGCAATACACCGCCGAATTTGAAGCGGGCGGTGAACTGGGCAGCACTTCCACGCAACGTTTTATTTATGTGATCGAGGGCAGCGTGCAACTGAAGGGTCGAAACAAAAGGAGCCAACTCGGTCCGCGTGGCTACGCGTATTTACCCGAAGGTTCTGCTCACCGCGTGACCGCGTCGCAATCCAGCCGCGTGGCCGTGATTGAAAAACGCTACCAGGCATTAGCGTCGACCAAACCACCGCAGCTGATCATTTCCAATGAAGACGCGATTCCTTCTCATCCTCTCAACGACGATCCCGGCCTGCAGGTCAAGTGCCTGCTTCCCGACGAAATGAAGTTCGATTTCGCGGTCAACACCATGGTCTATCAGCCGGGCGCCGCTCTCAGCACGGTCGAGATGCATATCATGGAGCACGGACTCCTCATGCTCGAGGGCGGCGGCATTTACCGCCTCGGCGATTCCTGGTATCCGGTAACCAATGGCGATTTCATCTGGATGGGCCCGTGGTGCCCGCAATGGTTTGGAGCCATCGGCAAAGTGCCGGCAAAATATCTCATCTACAAAGACTGGAACCGGCATCCGCTGGCGGAAAAATAGTCACAAACATAATTATGCCCCTCGCGATCGATATCGATCAAAATCGCCTGCTTACCGAGCTCGAAGCGCTGGGCTTAATTTCCGAAGCCGAACCTCCGGTCGTAACTCGAATTGTTTTCACGCCTGCTGATCTCAAAGCTCGAGCGTGGATGAAATCGCAATGCGAGGAAGCCGGTCTCACGCTTCGCCAGGATGCAATCGGCAACACTTTCGCGCGCTGGAACGGCTCCAACCCGTCGGCGCCGATCGTCGGCACTGGTTCCCACATCGATGCGATTCCAAACGCCGGCAAATATGACGGCGTAGTCGGCGTTCTGGGCGGCCTCGAAGCGATCCGCGCACTTCAGCGATCGGGATTTCGCCCCACCCACTCGATTGAGCTGCTGATTTTTACTGCCGAGGAACCCACTCGCTTCGGAATCGGATGCCTGGGAAGCCGCCTGCTTGCGGGCGCGCTCTCTCCCGATGCCGCGAGAAAACTAACGGACAAGTCCGGTGCCACGGTCGATGAAGTTCGCCGCCAGGCAGGGATGCCAGGCGAACTCGAACAAGTAAAATTACCGGTCGACTATTACAAGGCATTTGTAGAACTGCATATCGAGCAGGGCCCCTTGCTCGAGCGCGAGAAAATTCCGCTGGGCGTGGTCACGCAAATCGCTGCGCCGGCAAGTTTTCGCATCACTCTCGAAGGCGCCGGCGGCCACGCCGGCGGCGTTCTCATGCTCGACCGCCGCGATGCCCTTTGCGCAGCCGCTGAATTAATCCTGGCCATTGAAACCGCCGCGCGCACCAGCGGCGCAGCCGATACCGTGGCCACGGTTGGAATCTGCGAGGTTTTTCCCGGCGCAGTCAACAGTATTCCCAGCCGCGTTCATCTCAGCGCAGATATCCGCGACACCGATCCTCAGCGTCGGGATGCCGTCATTCAGTCCATGGAGCAAGCCAGCAAAGTGATTTCCGCCAGACGCCAGGTAACGATCCACACTGAGCTAGTGAACGCCGACGCCCCCGCGGCCAGTGCTCCGGAAATCGTTGAAGCTCTTTCCGAATCCTGCCGCAAACACCAGTTGAAGTTTCTTCCCATGGTCAGCCGCGCCTATCACGATTCACTTTTCATGTCGCGCATCGCTCCCGTCGCCATGCTGTTCATTCCCTGCCGCAACGGATACAGCCATCGTCCCGATGAATACGCATCGCCCGAAGATATTGCGAAAGGAGTTCTAGTGTTGGCGGAAACCTTGGCGGCCTTATCCAATTGATCTTGCGCAATAACGCAGCAAGCATGCAATTGCGTGGCAAGCATGCGGTGACGTGGAAGAGCTGCGCTTTCGGCGCCGCGTCAGCGCCCCGGAATCAGTAGGGCTTTAGCCCCTGAGGGCCTATCCCCTGCCCAACCGCCGAGAATTTGCGAGACGGCCGCTACGGCACGTGCGGAATCGCAGACTCCCGCTCCCTCCAATGTTCCACAATATCCCGCACCACCTTATCGCCCACTGTCTCCGCCGCTTCCAGAGCCGGCATGTAAGCCGAGTAGTTGCCGGAAACCATCTCCTGCAAGCTCTCTGCCACCGGAACGCCCGGCGCTTCGCGGTCATAGTTGCTCACGGTCCGCAGCACCAGCACCCGCCGCAGATCCACTCGCCCAGCTTGATTCAAGAATGTGAGCGCCTGCAGCGTGCCCGTATCTTCCATCGCTGCAACCATGTAATTGCCTTTGCCGCCCGTGTAGTAGCGAGTCCAGGCATTCGCCCACTCATTCATCTTCGATCCATGCCAGAACGTGCTCGCTGAAAGCGTGTCGCCCCTCGCCACAAACGGAGGTTTCAGCGCATTCGGAAACCCCGCAAAGCGCGCCCGCGACTTGCGCAACGAATCCGAATCCGCAAGCGGAACATCTTGCGTCAGCCGAAACGCCCAACCCACCAGTTCCGAATTCAGCGTATAAGCTTCGCCGTAAACATCGCTCGCAGGTTGTTCGTAGGGCGTGCCCTTGCGAAGAGGTAAGTATCCAGTCGGCCAATTTTCCGGAATCTGACGCGCATCAATCTCAAATGCCAGGTCGCCATCAATCACGTGATCCGCCCAAACCGCCGACCCAACCGACACATCCGCCGGATCTCCGCCGCCAATGCCAGCGACAATCCAATACGCCTTCGACAAGTCAAAACGTGAATCGAGCCCCACCGCCATCACCGACGCCGCAGCCTTCGCCGTTCCCACTCCAGTCACCATCCCGAGCACTCCATCTTTGTTCATGCGCACGTGGTGATAGCCGGAAGACAGTGGAAGAATCTGGTCAAGATGCTCGCGTTCCACCCAAAGCTGATATTCGCCGGGTGCATCACCGGTGTCCTCGCCGCGCTCGAACATGGTGACCACCACAACCTTGACGCGAATCGGCGAAGTCTGTGTCGCGATCTGCGCAAAGAGCAGACTCGAAACACACAGAGAAAAAATAAATCCGCGAATAAACCATGGAATGAAATTGCGCATGGAGTCTAACCCGCGGACTTACGGATGCCGGCATAGCCGGGCTTGATGATCGAGTAGATGAACGCAATCCGCTGATCGTACGGCAAGAAAGCGCTCTTCATTGCATTGATTGTGATCTTCTCGAAATCATCCAGCGTCAGGCCAAACGTCTCCGCGGCAGCCTCGAATTCCTGCGTCATCGAAGTGCGGCTCATCAGGCGGTTATCCGTATTAAGGGTCACGCGAAACTTTTCCTGATAAAGAATCTTGAACGGGTGTTCCGCCAGACTCGGCGTCGCCCCCGTATGCACATTGCTCAACAGACAAATCTCCAGCGGAATTCGTTTATCGAGAACGTACTGCGCCAGGTCGCCCAAATTCACCGCCTTGCCGTCCTTGACCGCGATGTCATCGATCAGCCGCGTGCCGTGCCCAATGCGGTGCGCCCCGCAGTATTGAATCGCCTGCCAGATCGATTCCTTTCCGTAGCCTTCGCCCGCGTGCACCGTAATGTTGAAGTTCTCCCGCTGAATGTAGTGAAAAGCTTCCACGTGTTTCTTGGGAGGATAGCCGCCTTCTTCTCCCGCAAGATCGAAGCCCACTACCCCGCGCTGGCGGAAATCAACCGCGAGCTCGGCCATTTCCAAAGAAACATTCATATTGCGCATCGCGCAAATAATCAGTCCCGACCGCACTCCAAAATCCTTGCGTCCGCGTTCCAATCCCTTGAGTACCGCCGAAACAATCTGCTGGTGGGTCAATCCCTTGCGAGTATGGAACACGGGCGCGAACCGGCTTTCAAAGTAAACCACGCCGTCCCGGCTCAGATCCTCCGCCTCTTCATATGCCACACGCTCCAACGCATCTTCTGTTTGCATCACCGCGATCGTATGAGCAAAACCCTCCAGATACTTGCCCAGGCTCCCCTGGTTCGCGCCCCGGAAAAACCATTCCGCCAGCGCCTCCGGATCTTCCGTGGGAAGCTCCGTGTAATTCGCCTCGCGCGCCAGTTCAATCACTGTTTTCGGACGAAGCACGCCGTCCAAGTGCTCGTGCAACAGCACCTTGGGAAGAGACTTCAATAATCGTTTGTCGAGTTTCATATCCACCTACTCTTCTCCAATATCCTCGTGCCACACGTCGGGATTGGCGTCAATGTACTCGGCCAGCAGAGCCGAGCATTCGTCGGAGTCGAGATCAATCACCCGCACGCCCAGCGAGCGCAGCCAATCCAGGCCGCCTAGAAAATTGCGGCTTTCGCCGACCACCAGGGTGTGAAAGCCAAACTGCCGCACCAGTCCACTGCAATACCAGCACGGAGCCAGCGTCGTGACCATGATCAACTTGCGGTAGCTGCGTTGCCGTCCCGCGTTGCGGAACGCGTCAGTTTCGCCATGCAACGACGGATCGCCGTTCTGCACCCGCCGGTTGTGCCCGGCGCCCACAACTTTTCCGCTCGCGTCAAAAATCGCAGCCCCGATCGGGATTCCGCCTTCGGCCAGTCCCTTCCGAGCTTCCGCCAGTGCCACCGCCAGCATCGCAGCGTAATCGAGTTCAGCCATGGTTGTGTCGCCGACAGTGACCTCAGGCCTTGCGAATAATCGCCGCTGCCGCGAACCCGCCCACCACCAGCGCGACCAGCACCACCCAATTGTGCGTATTCCCGTAAGTCGCCACCGGAAAATGATTGCTGATCATAAGGAAAACCACCGGCACGGCCATGAACGTGTTTTGTTTCGATCGCAGCTTCGCCTGCGCGCCCAGCGACGCGTCAAACTTGTTGCCAGCCGCCGCGGCTGCAATCATCTTCCGTTGCGCCGGAAGAATCCGCATCCACACGTTCAACGTCATGATCGTCCCCATCATCGCGCCCACGTGAATGTAAGCAGCCCGCCCGCTGAATACATGAAGCAATCCCCAGGAGACCGCAGCGATCACGAGAATCGCAAACAGCGCGAATCCACCTTCCGATTTACCCAGCGGCGACTTCAACGCTAGGTCGTAAATCAGCCATCCGCCCGCTAGAACGCCCAGCCCAATGGCGATCCCGCGCCCCTGAGAAATATCCGCAACGTCCGGGTCGATGAGCCCGCTGCTCGAGTAATAGACCAGAAAAAGTAGCGCGACTCCGCTCAGCCACGTCATCAGCGCTTCCCACCGGAACCACCGCACCTGCTCGGGTCCTACGCTAAGCGAACTCTTTTTTTCTACGGTGTAGAAACCACCACTATGCACCATCCAAACTTGCGGAGCCGTTCCGCCTTCCACCGTATTCTTCCCCAGCTTCCCGAATTGCCCATCAAGCCACGTGAAGTAGTAAGTCTGCCCGACCCACATAATTCCCGCGAACACATGGAACCACCGGACGAAGAGGTTAAGCCATTCTCGGAGTTCAGAAGTCACGTGGTTTAACTCGCTGGACCAATCTGAATCGTCGCTGCTGAGTCGTTAACTTAACATCAAGCCCCACCATTTCCAAAACGAATACCCGGAAGGGTAGAGGCTCAATTTGAATTTCTCTGCGTACTTTGCGGCTTTTCCTTTGCGAACTTTGCGGTTAAAGGGTCTTGTTCTTGTGCGAATCAAAAGACTTTAACCGCTGAGTGCGAAGTAAGGTCGCAAGTACGCAGAGAAATTCAAACTGAGCCGCTACCCCGGAGGGTTTTCCTTCGTGCACCTTAGTATCCTCAGTGGTCAAATCGCTTTCGCCATCTTCTCAGGTCTATGCCAATCTGTTACTGTTTCTCAATCGAAAGGATCAACGCCGCGTGATTGTCGGAGTGCCAAAAGAAAGCTACCCGGGCGAGCGTCGCGTGGCCTTGGTTCCAGTGGTGATTCCAAATCTCGCCAAAGCCGGCCTGGAAGTTGTAATCGAGTCGGGTGCCGGAGAAGCCGCCGGCTATCCGGACGCTCTCTATCTAGAAAAAGGCGCGAAAATCCTGCCCGATCGCGCGGCCGTATTCAGCGCCGCAGACATCATCGTGCAAGTCCTTTGCTACGGCTCCAACGACGTAACCGGCAAAGCCGATCTTCCGCTTCTTCGCCGCGGCCAGACTCTCATCGGGTTTCTGCGCCCCATGGGCTCTGCCGACATCGTGCAGCAGATCGCGCAGGCCGGGGTCACATCCTTCTCTGTCGAACTCATGCCTCGCACCACCCGCGCCCAGAGCATGGACGTGCTTTCCTCCATGGGCACCATCTGCGGCTACAAAGCGGTCCTCCTGGCGGCCGAAACTTCGCTGCGAATCTTTCCGATGATGACCACGGCCGCAGGCACCATCACTCCCGCGCGCGTTTTCGTCATCGGCGCCGGAGTTGCCGGCCTGCAAGCCATCGCCACCGCCCGCCGCCTGGGGGCAGTCTCATCGGCCTATGACATGCGCCCCGCCGCCAAAGAACAGGTCCAGAGCCTCGGCGGACGCTTCGTCGAACTCCCCATCGAAGCCCAGAACGCTCAGGATGCTCGCGGCTACGGCACCGCCCAGGACGAAACTTTCTACGCTAGACAGCGCGAACTTCTAACTCGCGTAGTTGCCGAGAGTGACGTAGTCATCACCGCCGCAGTGATTCCCGGCAAGAAGTCGCCGGTGCTCATCACCGCAGACATGGTCAAAGGGATGGCCCCCGGCTCCGTGATCGTCGACCTTGCCTCCGAACGCGGCGGCAACTGCGAACTCACCCGGACCGGAGAAACCGTGAAGGAGTTCGGTGTTTCGATCATCGGTGCCATCAATCTGGCCAGCAGCGTCCCCTATCACGCCAGCCAGATGTACGCCCGCAACGTCACAACATTTCTGCTGTACCTGGT
>JBEKDY010000068.1:0-33761 GCA_050014115.1 Candidatus Sulfotelmatobacter sp.
GCATCGGAGAGAACAAAGGCTACGAATATTCGCGGGTTTCTAATCCCACGCGCGACCGGCTGGAGCAAAACCTGGCCGCGCTCGAAGGTGGAGTGGCGGCAAAGGTTTTTGCCAGCGGCATGGCCGCGATCAATGCGATCACCAGCACGCTGAAGTCGGGCGACCACGTAGTCTGCGGACACGATCTTTACGGTGGCGTGCCTCGACTCTTCAATCAGGTGCTGACCAATTTTGGGCTGGAGTTTTCCTACGTCGATACCTCGGACGAGAAGAACGTGGAACGGGCGATCCGCAGGAATACACGGATGGTCTATGCGGAGACGCCGACCAATCCTCTGATGCAGATCAGCGATCTGGCCGCGATCAGCCACATCTGCCGGGCGCGTAAAGTTCAGTTCGTGGTTGACAACACCTTTCTTTCGCCGTACTTCCAACAGCCGATTGCGCTGGGCGCCGACATGGTCGTCCACTCCACCACGAAATTTCTGAACGGCCACAGCGATGGGATCGGCGGGGTTGTAGTCTGCACGACACAAGAGCAGGCCGACAAGCTCGCCTTTCTGCAGAAAGCCGCGGGAGCGATTCTGTCTCCGTTTGAGTGCTGGCTGGTGCTGCGCGGGGTGAAAACTCTGGCCGCGCGCATGGAGATTCACGACCGAAATGGACGCATCGTGGCCGATTTCTTATCGAAGCACAAAAAGGTGAAGCAGGTGCTTTATCCCGGACTGCCCGATCATCCACAGCACGCGTTGGCCAAACGGCAAATGAGCGGGTTCGGATCGATGATCACGTTTGAAACCGGCTCCCTGAAAAACGCCAACAAAATGCTGAAGGCGGTACGCCTGTGCTCGCTCGCCGAATCGCTGGGGGGAGTGGAGACGCTCATCTCCCATCCCGCCACCATGACGCACGCAGCGCTCGGCGAGAAGGGACGCAAAGCCATCGGGCTTACCGACGGTCTCGTCCGCATTTCGGTCGGCATTGAGGATATTCAGGACATTCTCGACGATCTCGATCAAGCCCTGGCCGCGATCTGAGATTTTGAATGTGGGAACAGCCGCCCCTTCGACTTCGCTCAGGGCAAGCTTTGCCCGCAGGTTCTTTGGCGCTGCCGGCAAGCGGGCAAAGCTTGCCCTGAGCGAAGTCGAAGGGAGTACCCGCTCCACACAAGCAACTCATTTACAATCGCTGCATGTTCTTTCGCTCGGATAACCGCTCACCTGACCAGCTTCGTCCCGTCGTCATCACTCCTGAATTTATTTCTACGGCGGAAGGCTCCGTCCTCATTGAGGTCGGCAACACCCGCGTCATCTGCACCGCGTCGATCGAAGAAACTGTTCCGGCGTTCATGCGCAACTCGGGCAAAGGATGGATCTCCAGCGAATACGCCATGCTGCCACGCTCCACGCTGACCCGCACGCCTCGTGAAGTCAGCAAGGGCCGGCAGAGCGGACGCACCCACGAAATCCAGCGCCTGATCGGACGTTCTCTGCGCGCCGTGACTGATCTCACGCGCCTCGGCGAGCGCACGATCTGGATCGACTGCGATGTGATCCAGGCTGACGGCGGCACGCGCACCGCCTCGATCACCGGAGCATTCGTCGCTCTGGGTCTGGCGCTGGAAAAGTTGGTGGACGCCGGAACGCTGACCTCGGTCCCGTTGAAGGATTTTGTCGCCGCCGTCAGCGTGGGAATTGTGGATGGAGAAATCCTGCTCGACCTGTGCTACGAAGAAGATTCGCGCGCCGACGTCGACATGAACTTCGTGATGACAGCCGGCCACAAACTGGTCGAGGTGCAAGCTACCGCCGAGCACCAGGTCTTCGACGACCAGCAACTCGCCAAGATGATCGCCTTCGCCAAGCAAGGCGTGCAGTCGCTGATTGCCAAGCAGCAAGCCGTGCTGAAAACCCTGACCCTGCGGCAGTAGCCCAGACTCGTTTGAGGATAGCCTCCCCGCCGGTGTCTTATTTCTGCTCTTGCTTTTTTTCTGCGGCCTTCTTCTGCGCCTCTTTCTGCGCTTCTGCAGTCCACGGCGGTACAATCCCATTTTCGCGGGCATAGGCCACGGCCTGTCCAAGGTGTTCATGGGCGTCGGCAACCAGGATGTAGACCACATCGCCTGCATTGGCCTGCGGGCCCAGTTTCGGCAGCAGTTTCGCGAAATCCGCATTGCTCATGTTCTGGATCGCGGTCTGGGCAAATCCCCAGGACGTGTTCAACTCCTGGACGATCTGGGCGCGGTCCGTCGTGGATTTCTCAAACGTCTTTCCGTTGAACCCGGCCGGCTTCTCAGCTCCCATCATCGCAAGGATTCCGTAGCGCTCCCCGGCGACATGCAGAAACACCTCGGCAAACGAGCGCGAGTCCGGCGAGGGACGCCAGTTCAGTTTGTCGGCAGGAAGCGCATTGGCCAGATCTACAAATTTTTTCTGTACGCCTTCCAGGTCAAGCAGGGCCTGACCCTTCATGTCATAACTAGGAGCAGTCTTGTCGTTCGCATCCGCCGCTCTGGCCACGGTTGCGCCCGTAACCAAAACGATGGAAAGCAGCACATAGCGCAGGAACATTGTCTTCATGTATCCTCCACAGCACGACGTTCGCTTGTTAGACGAAACACCCCCGCAATAGTCGCAACTGCTGGATGCGGTTTTCAGCGCACCCGACCGGAAAAGCCAGCTTGTGGTCCCAGGTCGATGCGCTGGCCGGATTATCCGAGTCCGAGGGTCTGAAATGCGTGAAGTCTTGCGCCTGTTCCGCCTGTTCCTACGCGATCCACACCGTCTTGGCGTTCATGAACTCGCGGATGCCTACGGCTCCCAGTTCGCGTCCGTGGCCAGACTGCTTGACACCACCGAACGGAATGCGCGTGTCGGAGGCGACCATCTTATTAATAAAAACCATACCTGCCTCAAGTTCGTTGATGAAGCGCTCGCGTTCTTGGTCATCGTTGGTCCAGGCGCTGGCGCCCAGACCGAAACGAATATCGTTGGCGATGCGGATGGCTTCATCCTGATCTTTTGCGCGAAAGATTGACGCTACCGGGCCGAAGAATTCTTCGCCATACGCCGGCGATTCTTTGGGAATCTCAGTCAACACCGTGGGCGCGTAGTAATTTCCCGGACGTTTCAGCGGATGCCCGCCGGTCAGCACTTTTGCTCCCGCCTGCACGGTCTTCTGCACGTCGGCATCGAGCGTGGTGACTGCATCGGGTGTGGCCAGCGGACCGAGTTCCGTCTTTTCGTCGAAGGGATCCCCCACGCGCAGGTTCTGCATGCGCGAAACAAACTTGCGCTGGAATTCGTCGGCAATCGGAGCCGCGACAATAAACCGTTTAGCCGCGATGCACGACTGCCCGTTGTTGATGACACGAGCCTCCACAGCGGTGGCCACGGCCGCGTCCAAATCGGCGCTGGGCATCACGATAAACGGATCGCTGCCTCCCAGTTCGAGCACAACTTTCTTGATGCGCTTGGCGGCTCCGATTCCTACCTGGATTCCCGCCTGCTCGCTTCCGGTGAGCGTAGCCGCGACCACGCGCGGATCGCTTAATAGCGCGTCGACTTGCCCCGACCCGATGAGCAACGTCTGGAATACGCCTTCGGGAAAACCCGCATCGCGGAAAATCTTCTCCAGTGCCAGCGCGCACTGCGGCACGTTCGACGCATGCTTCAACACACCGACATTCCCCGCCATCAGCGCCGGCGCGGCAAACCGCATCACCTGCCAGAACGGAAAATTCCACGGCATCACCGCTAGAATCGGGCCAATCGGGAGATACCGCACAAAGCTCTTCTTCGCGCCGGTTTCGATCACTTCATCGGCCAAAAGCTTCTCCGCGTGCTCCGCGTAGTAGCGGCAGGCGGTAGCGCATTTTACCGCCTCGGCGATCGCCCCCTTGAGGGGCTTGCCCATTTCCAGCGTCATCAAGCGGCCGAAGAGCTCGCGGTCGCGTTCCAGAATTTCCGCGGCCTTCATCATGCGCCTGGCGCGTTCCGCGAACGGAGTTTTACGCTCGGCGCGAAATGCCGAAACCGCGAGTTGCAGCTTGCTCTCGATCTGCTGCGCAGTGAGCGGCTGAAACGTTTGCACGACTTCGCCCGTGGCGGGGTTAATAGTAGCGATGGCCATGATTGCACTTTCCTCTCGCTCGACGGTTCGCGGACTTCTCTAACAAACCGCCTCGTCCCAACGGCGGTCTTTCCACTGTAGCATCGCGCAGACTCTACATGTCCAGAAGGAATGCGAACGCCCGAGGTCGATTTCCGCCCCGCGTAGTTTACAATTGAATGTTTCCAGCACTCATCTTAATCAGCCCTGATAGGAGGATTCCCATGAAGCTTACCCCTGGCAAACTTGCCGGTCTCAAGAGAGTCTCGAACGAACGCGGTGTCATCGCGGCCGCTGCCATGGACCAGCGCGGTTCGCTGCAGAAATCGCTGGCCAAGGAAAAAGGCGGCGAAGTCTCGGACGCCATGATGGAAGAATTCAAAACGCTGGTCACCGAAGTTCTCACCCCGCACGCCACCGCCATTCTGCTCGACCCCGAGTGGGGACTGCCTGCTTCCAAGCATCGCGCGAAGAATGCCGGCCTGCTGCTGGCCTACGAAAAAACTGGATATGACAAGACCGGCCCCGGCCGCCTGCCCGATCTGCTTGATGTCTGGTCGGCGCGCCGGTTGAAAGAAGCGGGCGCGGATTGCGTGAAGATTCTGCTCTATTACACGCCGGACGATCCCAAACACGTCAACGAAATCAAACATGCCTGGGTGGAGCGCATCGGCGACGAGTGCCGCGCCAACGACATTCCATATTTCCTGGAGTTCGTGGGTTACGAAGAGGGTGCGGACGAAAAAGGCCTGGACTACGCTAAGAAGAAACCGCACATCGTTACCGAGAGCATGCGGGAATTCAGCAAAGACCGCTACGGCGTCGACGTTCTCAAGGTGGAAGTTCCGGTGAACATGAAGTTTGTGGAAGGCATGCAGTGCTTCGGAGGACAGAAGGCTTACACGAAGAAAGAAGCAATTGACCTGTTCCACAAAGCCGCGGCGGCGGCGACCAAACCGTTCATTTACCTTTCGGCCGGTGTCAGCAATGCCGAATTTAGCGAGACGCTCGAACTTGCGGGAGAATCCGGAGTGAAGTTCAACGGCGTGCTGTGCGGCCGCGCGACGTGGAAAGAAGGCATCCCGGTATACGCCAAGCAAGGCGCGGCGGCATTTCGCAAGTGGCTGGAAACCGAAGGCGTGAAGAACATCAATAACGTGAACAGCAAGCTGAAAGCGGCGACCTCGTGGCACTCGATCTACGGCGTGGAGTTAGTGACCGCGTAAGTCGCGGGAGTTTGGGTGGGCGCAGGCATCAAGCCTGCGCCTTTTTTATTCCGCGCTGGCGTAGTAGCCGGTCTTGGCGCGAACGTGCAGGAATGCCAACTGTTTCGGCAGCTTCAGCTTGACGCTGATCTTGTGCCACTTACCGTCGCGGGGCGCGTGCTCGGGATGATAAGCCAGCACGTATTGCGTCCGGAGCTCGACCCCAATGCGACGCGCGACCTTCGGCATCTCTCGCGGATCTTCCAGCACAAAGGCGCTGCCGCCCGTGGTTTCCGCCACGCTGGCCAGCAGAGCCGGCCCCAGCATTTCTTCCGCGGTGGGCACATAGCGGTCAAAGGTGCCAATGGCGTAGACCATCACATCAGATTCCTTCACCGCCGCCTTCACTTCCCGTTCGCCGTAGCGGCTGTGGTTATCACCTCCATCGGAAACAATCAGCAGAGCTTTCTTGGCGTACTTGGCTTGCCGCATCTTGCCAATCCCCATATAGATGGCGTCGAGCAGAGAAGTCTGCCCCCTCGGGTGTTCAAACAGCAGTTCCCTCTGCAAATCTTCGGGCACGCTGGTGAAATCGCTGGCCAGATGCGGCTTGTCGGAGAACGTAATCATGAAAAACTCGTCTCCCGGGTTGGAGGCCTCGCAGAATTGGTTCACAGCCTCCTGCACGCGTTCCATTTTGCTTTTCATGCTGCCGCTGACATCGACCAGAATGCCGACTGAAATGGGAGCGTCTTCGCTGGAGAAGTGCTTGATGGGCAAAGACTTCTTGCCTTCGAACACCTGGAAATTTTCCTGGTCGAGGCCGGTCACCAGGCGCTGCATCCCATCGGTGACGCTCACCGGTACCAGCACCAGATCCACATTCGCGCGGATGCGCGGGCCCGGCGCTGCGAGCGCCAACTCCGGCGAGTAGTCCGCATTCGCCACAGCCACAGTCGCCTCGCGCGGCGTGATGTGGGCGTCGTCAAGGCTGCTTTGGGCTGCCGCGTGGTCCACTGAACCGATTAGTGTGCAAGCGAGCACTGCGCAGAGAAACGAGAGAAGATCTTTCCGGAGGGAACGTGCGTTTGTTGAAGCGGCCATCGCTCTCACCGTCCTCACGTCTAATCGGCAAAGTTGCGGCATACCTTAGGTGCTTTTTCGTCTGCGGTGGTTGTAAGACAGGTTGCCCGCGCAGGCAATTAATGTTTGCCAAAAAGTCAAACCTAGGTAACGGCTGGCTCGCCTGTGAGAGCCGTAACCTCAGCAGTCCGCATGGAATTTGCATTGCACATCTGCGACCAGCTGAGGTTAGAATTCCATGAGACGACTGACGCGACGATCGACGAGACGACCAACGTGCAAGGTTGCTTACTCTCATGAACGGTTCGACGCCCGCTTCCGCTCCTGCTTCGCGGACCTCTTCCACCACATCTTCATCTTTGCCTCAAACCGCTCTCCTCACCGGCGCTTCCGGCGGCATCGGATACGAATTAGCCAAGCTATTCGCAAAAGACCGCTACAACCTGGTTCTGGTGGCGCGCAGCGGCGAGAAACTGAACCAACTCGCCACCGAACTGCAAACCCAACATGGAATTCGGGTGAGCGTAGTCCCGGTCGACCTCGCGGAGCCCGCGGCGCCCAGGTTTCTTTTTGACCAGTTGCGGCGGGAGCGCATCCACGTGGACATTCTGGTGAACAACGCTGGCTTCGGGGTTTTTGGCGAGTTTTCACAGATGCCGGAAGCGGAAATCCTCGACCAGATTCAGCTCAACATCACCGCACTTACCCGTCTGACCAGGCTGTTCCTCGCACCGATGATTGAGCGCGGCGCCGGCCGCATTATGAATGTGGCATCCACGGCAGCGTTTCAACCGGGCCCGCTGATGGCGGTCTACTATGCAAGCAAAGCCTATGTCCTGTCGTTCTCCGAGGCGCTGGCGAACGAAGTTCGGCGCTCGGGGGTTACGGTTTGCTGCTTCTGCCCGGGCGCAACCAATACAGGGTTCGCCAAGCGCGCTGGATTGGAAGGCTCACGTCTGTTCAAGCAGATTGGAGCCATGAACGTGGCCGCGGTGGCTAGCGACGGTTATCGCGGAATGATGGCCGGCCGCACTCTGGTAATTTCCGGGATGCACAACTGGCTGGTCGCGGAATCGGTGCGCTTCGCTCCGCGCAAGCTGGTCACGGCCGTTTCGCGATGGATTGCCGAAAAAGCGAAATAGGCCGGTTCGGCTTCCGAGGTCAAGAAGCAAAAGCTTTTAACCGCCCAGGTCTCAAAGAAACCCCTCAAAGAACGCAAAAAGGCATGGTGCTGTTCGATCTTCTTTGCGATCTTCGCGGCCGTTCTTTGCGGCCTTTGCGGTCAAAAGCTTTTGAAACGTGGGCTTCACGCTCGTCGATCTAGTACTCCCCGTAGCGCCCCTTCACCGAATCCAGGAGCTTCTGCGAGTCGTAGCCGACGCCGTCTTTGAATACGATTTCGACGTTCTCGACGTCGGAAATTTGCTTTGAAGGGTCGCCCTTGATCACGACCATGTCGGCGCTCTTTCCCGCGGCGATCGAGCCGATTTGCTTGTCCCGGCCCAGATAGACCGCCCCGTTCAGCGTGGCGATCTTGATCGCCTCCACGGGCGAAAACCCGGCCTCCACCAACAGTTCGATTTCGCGCTGATCCCCGAACCCTGGGACTACGTCCCCCGCGCCTGTGGGATCGGGGCCGGCAAGCAGCAGGCCTCCGGCCGCGACGAAAGCCCGCTCCAGGGCGAGATCGCGCTTCCACAACAGCCCCCAGTCTGTCTTAGACGCGGGGATGGACACGGGCCGCTGCCGCAGAAAGAAAAACGCGTCCCGTGCGTCCGGAGTCATTGCATCGAGCGCCTGCTGCCGGATCGGAGACTGCGGGTTGGCCAGCGATTCAAATACCGGCAACGTGGAGGTGACCGCCACGTGGTGCTTCACCAGCGTATCGATCAGGTCTTTGGCCTCCGGGCTCTCGACGGGCATGTGTTCGAGCGTGTAATTTCCCTCGCTCTCGCTGCAAACATCTGGCTTCTTGCCCGGGTCGAGTTGCGTGTTCACAAAGAATCCGTGTTCGAGATCGTCGATCCCCAACTCGGCGGCTTCTTTATAGGTGACTGAGCATAGATGGCCGGTGACTTTGATGCCGCGCTTGTGCGCGGCATCGATGGCGGCTTTCAACTCGGCCCGCGTGATGTTCATGTAGGCCTTGAACGAAGTCACTCCGTGATCGGCCCAGTAGTCCACAAGTTGCCGCGCGTCCTCCGCACTAGTGAGGTGCGGCATCTGGATGAAATAACTCTCCGCGCCCTCCAGATACGGTCCAGTAACATCGATGTGAGGCCCCGGCAGCTTGCCGGTGTCAATGTCGTGCTTCACGTTCAGGTCGGCGTAGGTCTCGACGCTTCCGGTGGTGCGCATTGTGGTGACGCCGCCGGCAAGATAAAGCCGCGGTGCGGAGAACGTCATCTGCGGCACCAGCAATGGCTCATCGTGCTTCCACTGGCTGTTCAGGTTCGGCCGCGCGATATAGAACAAATGGTCGTGCATGCCCACGATGCCCGGGATCACGGTGTATCCGTGCAGATCAAGCACCGCGGTGCCTGGACCCGCCGCGACGTCAGCGCCCTTGCCGACAGCGACGATCTTGCCAGCTTCGATCACAAGATTTTGATCGTCGACGGCTGGCGCTCCGGTACCGTCCACGACACGCACGTGGGTCAGCACAACCCTGGCCGCATCCACCCGCACAAACGGCTTGACGGTCCTGGAAAGTTCGGGCGTTTGCGCGGCTGCCGGCAGCAGAAAGAAAACCAGCGCGAGAGCCGCGGCGTTGATGTGTCGCATGTGTGCCTCCTGAAGGTCCAGACATTCTACCCGACTCGTTTTGGTTGACTCGCGGACATCCATAGGAAGACGGCGCCGAAGTCACTGAATTCTGCTTGCGCACTTCCCTTGCAGATTTTTGCAACTCTGCCCGCACCAGCGTCGTATGCATATATGGAAGGTCAAGAATATGACAATCATGACGGATACACAGTCGCAGCTTCCAGAGTCTGGACACGGATATCGCGGCCTGACGGCAGCGGCATCGCTGGCGGTTGGCGCGTCGTTCTTCGCGTTGTGGTTCTGGCTGTTGCCGCAATGGCTTGGTTTCAGCGTGGACATGGCGGGTGCGGCGCGCTGGCGCTGGCTGGCGGCAGTCCCGTCGGTGTTGGGATTTGCCGTTGCTCTGCGCTGCGTTTGGGATTTCGGATGGGCTGGCCACGGCACGCCTGCGCCGTTTGCTCCCCCGCAACGATTGGTTGCGGTGGGCTTCTACCGTTACGTGCGGAATCCCATGTACGTGGGTTTCGTGACAGGATGGGTTGGCCTGTGGGTCATCTTCGGGCATCCCAACCCAGCGCTGATTGGTGCCGTCGCAGCGGTTGCGCTCGGCGTACATCTGTTTGTGGTTTTCTACGAAGAGCCAACTCTGCGCGGAAAATTCGGAGCCGACTATGAAGAATATTGCCGGAACGTGAGGCGCTGGTGGCCGCGCCTGCGTGGCTGGAACAAGCCGCAATAGCGCACGCCGATAATTCCTGTAACCCTTTTCGCTTCGGCACGTAAGCCCCGCTGCATACAAGCAAATTCTCCGGTAGAGACGTAGCGAACCAACATCTCTATTGCGAGCAGTTTGTTTCCGAACCGAGAGCCTATCGAATCTTCGTGGTCTAATAGATCCGCAGGGGCTGAAGGCCGAGGTCCGACGTCCAAGCGCGGAAGCCTGATAACCTAACCCGACACCATGCCTACACTCATCTCGCAACCCACACGGATTCAAGCAGCCGGCAGCAAACCCAAGCTGATCGACGAATACATCGGCCGCGTCAATTCCAAAACGCAGGCGGCCAGCGTGGCCCACATGCGCAGCCCCCAGGGATGGGTCGAGCCCGGCCAGACGCCCGAGTTCGATGAATTCACGATTGTGCTGAAGGGCAGGCTGCGTGTGGAGCACAAGGAAGGCGCGCTCGAGGTCGCGGCCGGGCAAGCTGTCATTGTCCACGCCGGCGAGTGGGTCCGCTATTCCACACCGCAGGAGGGTGGCGCAGAATACATCGCGGTGTGCCTGCCTGCGTTCTCCATGGATACGGTGCACCGCGACCGGGAATAGCGCCGCACAAACTCAATCGATGTTTGTAGCGCGCCCGAAGTCTCCTTGACGAAAAACTTACGGTGGCGGATGATCTCGATGCCATGTATTGCTGGCGAAAGGCTTCTCTTATGCTTCGCATGCCATCGTTATTTCCCTCGTTGCTGTTTCCGTCGTTGTTGGCATTTCTTTTTCTTTTCTCAAGCTGGGCTGGGTCGTCTGACTCGGCTCGAAAGGCGCTGCACATATTCTTTGTTGACGTCGAGGGAGGTCAGGCAACTTTATTTGTTACGCCCGCTGGACAATCGCTGCTGATCGATACCGGCTGGCCAGACAGTGACGGCCGGGACGCCGACCGGATCGTTGCCGCCACGAAGAAAGCCGGAATCACCAAAATCGACTACGTTGTGATTACCCATTTTCACACTGACCACGTGGGCGGCCTGCCGCAGCTGGCAGCGCGCATTCCGATCGGAACAGTCATCGATCACGGGGACAACCGCGAGAGTACAGACGTTCCCACCGTTCAAGGCTGGCAGGCTTACCAGGAACTGTTGGCGGCGAAGAAATTCAAACGGCTGACCGTCAAGCCCGGAGACAAGCTCCCAATCGGAGGTATGCAGGCTACGGTCGTGAGCGCCGATGGGGCTGTCATTGACCACCCCTTGCCCGGCGCTGGACAGGAGAATGCGAGTTGCAAGAATGCAGAAGTGTATCCCACCGATCAGACTGAAAATGTGCGCTCCGTGGGCACCCTGATCACTTTCGGCAAGTTGCGAATTCTCGACATGGGCGATCTGACTCGCGACAAAGAAATGGAACTTGTGTGCCCGAAAAACAAGCTGGGTGCGATTGATATTTACATCGTCTCGCATCACGGCTGGTCGCAGAGCAGCAGTCCCGCGCTGTTGGATGCGATCGCTCCACGGGTCGCGATCATGGATAACGGGGCCAAGAAGGGTGGAACACCCTCCGCGTGGGACATTATTGAGAAATCGCCCCGGCTCGAAAATCTGTGGCAGTTGCACTTTTCCGACGAGGGTGGCGCTGCACACAACGTACCTACGGAGTTTATCGCCAACCCCGAGGGCCCGGACGCGGGCAACTATCTTGAGCTTACTGCGTGGCCGGAAGGTAGCTTCGACGTTCTGAATTCTCGAACGACTAACACCAAACATTATCCAGCGCGCTAGTATCGCACCCGGAAGAGCCGCCGGTGGTGGGGAGCGCGCCGGCGCCTTCGCCGGAACTTTTTTTCTCATTTCTTGCAGAGTCCAGTGCAACCAACCCGGACCCCAAATTCTCTGTCGAAAAACGTCTGCTACCTTCCGCTAATTCATTCAATATAGGGCCTTTCCTGATGGCAAAAATAGGGGTTTCCCCACTTGTGGGGATTGCCGGGAAACGGGAAAGTGCTGGAGAGGCATTGTGTCTTGCCGTCGGCGACAGAGACGCACCAGGCTGCGTCTCCACGGCGTAGTAGTCGCTGGAGTATTTGTAACGCGGAGGATTGCGGTGGAAGACAAGCAGTTTCGCGAACGGGTGCAGCGGATCGGCACCCTGGTGCAGGAAATCGAAACCATCGCCGACCCTGCCGTACGGGCCAGCACCAGGCAACTGGTGCAATCGCTGATGGAGTTGCACGGGGCGGCGCTGGAGCGGGCCCTGGAGCTTGTGGCCGAAGCGGGCGAGCCTGGAATGAGCATCATCGACCGGTTGGGACGCGATCCCCTGGTAAGCAGCGTGCTCGTGCTCTACGCGCTCCATCCTGAGGACCTGGACAGCCGCGTCCTGAAAGCGCTGGAGCGGGTAAAGCCGCAATTGCGCAAGCAAGGTTGCGAAGTGGAACTGCTGGAACTGGGCGATGGTGTGGTGCGTCTGCGCGTTCAAACCGGAGAGCACACGTGCGGCTCTACCGCGAAAACCGTGCAGACAACTTTGGAAGAGGCGATTTATGACGCCGCGCCGGACCTGGTCTCACTCTCCATCGAAGGCCTGGACGGCAAACCAGCTTCCAGCTTTGTCGCCTTGGACAAGCTGATCGGCAGCCCGGCGACATCGAGTAGTCGGTGCGGAGCGCCTGCACATTTGGACGGTGCAGATTGAACCAGCGCCGCCGCCGTGGGGAACTTGCATAATTATGAGTTCGGGAAACGTTACAGATGCTGCGGGCGGGTTCGGCTTGTTGCGACAGTTTGCCCGGCGCCAAAAGACGGTTGAAAGATGCGAGCTTTGCAGCACGGACCTGCGGCCCGACCATCCGCACCTGATTGAATTGGCTCAGCGAAAACTGCTGTGCGCCTGTGACGCCTGCGCTTTACTGTTCAGCGGTCCCGCGTCGAAATACAAACGAATCCCCCGCCGCATTCTCGCCCTGCCTCATTTCCATTTGACCGACGCGGAATGGAATGGCTTGATGGTCCCCATCAACATGGCTTTCTTTTTTACCAATAGCCTTGAGCGGCGCGTGATTGCCATGTATCCCAGTCCGGCTGGGGCCACTGAATCCTTGCTTGCACTGGAGTCCTGGAATGAAATCGTGTCACGAAACCCCGCGCTGAACGGGATGGAATCGGATGTGGAAGCTTTACTCGTAAACCGGCTGGGATATTCGCGGGGCTATTCGGCGCCAGAGTATTACCTGCTTCCGATCGATGAGTGTTACAAGCTCGTGGGTTTGATTCGCGCTTACTGGAAGGGACTCTCCGGGGGCACGGAAGTTTGGCAGCAGATTGCCGAGTTCTTCAAGAATGTGAAAGATCGAGCGGTGGAGATCGCGGACACGCCGTCCGTGGAAGCCGCAAGCGAAAAAGAATCGCATGCCTGATTTGAATTTTCAGATCGAGGGCGTCGACGTGGTGCCACACACCGTCTCGCCCCTGCTCGCGTTCAAGCTGCGGGTAAGCAATTCCGATGGGGATGAGACCATTCACACGGTCGTGCTGCGCTGCCAGATTCAATTGGAAGTGGCGCGCCGCAAATACACGCCGGATGACCAGGCGCGGCTGCGCGATCTGTTCGACGAGCCCAGCCGCTGGGGACAGACCCTGAAAACGCTGCTGTGGACACATGCCAGCGTCGTAGTGTCTTCATTCAAGGGCACAACGTTGGCGGATGTTCCGGTGCCCTGCACTTTCGATTTCAACGTGGCGGCGACAAAATATTTTGACGGCCTCGCGGACGGCGACGTCCCCATTTGCATGCAGTTCAGCGGCTCGGTGTTTTATGCCACGGCGGAAGGCGGGCTGCAGGTTGCGCCAATTTCCTGGGACAAGGAAGCTCGCTTCAAACTGCCGGTGAGAATCTGGCGCGAGATGATGGCGGCCTACTATCCCAACAACGCATGGCTGTGCCTGCAGCGTGATGCATTCGACCGTCTCTATCAATACAAAGTTCTGCACGGCATTCCCACCTGGGAAGAAGTGCTGGAGCAGATTCTGCCGGTCGAAGAGAAGAAAGAGAAGATGATTCAATGAATCTGGCCGCAGTGGAGCAGATCGCGAAGGCGGTGCTGTACGAGGGATACATGCTTTATCCCTATCGCCCATCGTCGGTGAAAAATCAGCAGCGTTGGAATTTCGGTGTGCTGTGTCCAATGTCTTACAGCGAAGCGCAGAAGGGCAGCGAAGCGTGGACCATGCAGACGGAATGCCTGGTCGAAGCCGGCTTTCTGACTACGCTCGAAATTCGGGTACGGTTCCTCCAACTGGTGACTCGCTCGGTCGGTGAGTTGATCGCTCCGGTCGCGGAGTTGTCCGGGGAAGCACCAGCATTTCGTCCGGTCGCGAGACTGGAAGTTGCGGGCCGCGCCTACCAACCCTGGCAAGAGGCTGTGGAGCGCGAAGTAATCGTTCCCGCATGCACCGTGGAGGCGCTCGTGCAGACGCCGCTTTCGCGGCTCTTCACATTTTCCGCGGGGAAACAATTTGAAGGGCTGCGTGAAACCGGAAGCCAGATAACTGGCATCCTCATCCGCGAGCAGAGCGCGATTCAGGGCATGGTTCAGGTCAAGGGCGAGCGCGTGGGCGATGACTTGTTCAAAATCAGCGTACGCATTTGCAACCTGACGCCTTTTCCCGCGGCGCAGCAAGCTGCCCGCGAGGACGCCTTGCCCCTTTCCCTGGTCTCGACGCACACGGTTCTCGGCGTACAAGATGGCCGCTTTATCTCGCTGCTCGCTCCTCCGGACCAGATCAGCGAACTCGCAGCAAGTTGCAAGAACCTGGGTACATGGCCGGTTCTCGTGGGCGAACCAGGCGAGCGCGACACTTTGCTTTCTTCCCCGATCATCCTCTACGACTATCCCCAGATCGCACCCGAAAGTGCCGGAGATTTGTTCGACGGCACCGAGATTGACGAAATTCTCTCCCTGCGGATCATGACTCTAACCGACGAAGAAAAACGCGAAATGAGCCAATCGGACGAGCGCGCCCGCCAGATGCTGGAGCGCACCGAAACATTGCCGGTCGAGCAACTGATGAAGTTGCATGGCGTGCTCCGAAACCTGCCACCATCCGGGGAGAATTCATGAACGAGTGGGAATGGCAGCTCCTGGAAGACAAAACTCCCGTCGATCATCTGGAGATTTCCGGAGTAGAAGTGAGAACCGGAAGCCGCGTGCGTCTGCGCCCGCGCCCGGGCGGCGATGTCATGGACATCGCGCTCACCGGGCAGATTGCCACCATCGAGTGCATCGAGCAGGACTACGAAGGCAAACAACACGTCTGCGTCGTGATCGATAACGATCCCGGCAGGGATATGGGCTTGTTGCGGCAACCGGGGCATCGCTTCTTCTTCGACGCGGAGGAAGTTGAGCCAGTCGCTCCCGGAGACATTCCTGAAGCCTCAACGGCACCGAAGCCAACCATCCTCGTAGCCGGCATCGGCAACATCTTTCTCGGAGACGACGCGTTCGGAGTGGAAGTGGTTCGCCGCCTCGCCGATCGGAAACTGCCCGAGTGTGTCCGGGTCAGCGACTTTGGCATCCGCGGTTTCGACCTGGCCTACGCCCTGCAGGACGGATACGAAACCACCATCCTGGTCGACGCTTGTCCGCACGGCGAGGCTCCGGGCACGCTCTACATCATCGAACCGGATTTGAAAGCACTCGACGATCCGGAAACTCCACAGGTCGCAGTCGAAGCTCACGCCATGAATCCCATGAACGTATTGCGCATGGCGCGCGCCATGAATATCGAGCTAAAGAATGTGCTGCTGGTGGGCTGCGAGCCGGAAACGTTGGGCGGCGACGCAGGTCAAATGGGATTGAGTGCCCCAGTGGAGGCCGCTCTGCAAGACGCGGTCAAGCTGGTCGAGTCGCTGATCGGCAAAGTTCTGGCCAGGAAATGAGCCGTGCCGCCTGTGACAAACGAAGGTACGGAGATAGGCAATACAAGAAAACTCTAATGAAAGCGCCCCGGTTGCGAGGAATACACTTCTTAAGCTGAGCGGGTTGTGACAATTTCGGGAGCGGGCTTGATTCTTGCCAATCTGATCGTCGCGCCAGGGAAGGGACTTCGATGGCATCGCCTGCGAGCGCTGGCGCCAGTATTCGTTATGTGATTGATACGCGAGCCAGCCAGTTTACGGTGCAGGCTTTCGCCAGCGGTTTGATATCTTGGAGGTGCTGGATGAACTCAAGGAAAGTGATCGCCAGGAAATTCACCGGGTCATGAAGATGGAAGTGCTGCACACCGACCGCTTCCCGGAGATCGTCTATGAGAGCTCGGAAGTAAGGCTTGAGAAACAGAAGGAAGATCTTTATCGCGCCTCTGTGGTCGGGAAACTGAGCCTTCACGGCGTTATCAACGATCACGAATTTTTCTCCCAAGTGGCTCTCGGGGTTGACACCGCGCGTGCCTACGGTAACTTCTCCCTGCAGCAGAGCGACTACAGCATTCCGATCGCGTCGATCGCCGGGGGCACATTAAAACTTCAGGATGAACTGAAGTTTTCTTTTTACGTGGTCGCCCGCAGGCAAGGGTAGGAAACCAACCGGGCTCGACTCGGCTCGCATCACAGTAGCCGCTTGGAAGCGGAAATCGTTTGCAGCAAATTATCGTCCGCTCCTTCATCGGCCAGGCGTTTTCGTGCGACGGCGGTCAACTTGAAGTCCACGCCGAACTTCTGTACCAGAGTCGCCATCCGCTTGCTGGTAATCCCGCCCGTCAGTCCGGTTTCGACCTCAATAAGAGTGAAGGGCGCCGCCTTGCTTTTTGTTGGCTTCTTCGGCGAGTTGGACACGGTTGCCTCCGCCGCGCGCCAGTTTGCTTCCTCTGCCGAGATCAATCCCTGGGCCAACATCTCCGACAGCCGATCCTGAGATGCTTGGTTTTGTTGCTTTGCCGCTTTCCGGAACCAGCTTGCCGCTTCGTGCTGATCTTTCGGGAGTTTTCCCAACCCGTTTTGATACATGCGACCCAACGCATACTCGGCCCCGAAGTAGTCCTGTGCGGCGGATTTCTGTAACCACACAAGCCCCATATTTGGATCCGTTGCAACTCCGGTCCCGCTCATATATGCCTTGGCCAGATCGAATTGCGCAATGGCATCTCCAGCCTCAGCTTTGCGTCGGACGACAGCAATATCCTGATCCTGCGCTGCAACCGACAGAGTCATCACGCAAGCCGCAAACAGCCAAATGCATGGGACGCGGAAAATCATAAATCGACAAATCATGAATCGATAACCATCCTGCTTCGGCGCAACCTAATCCCGAACTGCACCCGCAAACGAGAACGGCGACAAACAGCAGCAGAAATCCAGCCCGCGCGTTCTCACTGGCCGAAGATTCTAAGCAGGGCTTGGACCCAAGTCAATTGCGACCCGTCGCTCCAGCACCAAAGATAGCATCTCGTCAGCCAGCGCCTGAATCGAGAGGTCAGAATCGGAGAAGGACCTTGACAGTGCAACGTTTCTGCTTGAGCATTCCTTACTATGCGACTCTGGCGGCCGGCCTGGATTTCGCCTTCCTCGCTGCCTGACGTGATGCCATGAAATACTGCCCTGCCTGTCACAAAACGTATCCCACCGACTACTACGTCTGCCCAGCGGATCAGACAGGTCTGCAAAGTGCGCACGAACTGCAGCCCGGCATGATTATTCGTAATAAGTATGAAATTCTGGGCCGGATCGGCATCGGCGGCATGGGCGTGGTCTACCGCGGCCGCCACCTCACCTTCAACGAGGTATGTGCCATCAAAATTGTCAACGACGCCATCGCCGGCGACGCGAACTTCCTGCAGCGCTTCCAGACCGAAGCCGTTGTCACCCGCAAGCTCCGTCATCCCAACGCGGTCCGAGTGGATGACTTCGACTACACCGACGACGGCCGCCCCTTCATCGTCATGGAACTGGTCGAAGGCAAGAACATCGGCGAGATTCTCCATGAGGAAGGACCCTTGCGCTCCCCGCGAGCGGTTCGTATTGCGACGCAAGCGGCTCGGGCGCTCGGCGTTGCCCACAAGCTCGGCATCGTGCATCGCGATATCAAGCCCGGCAACATTATCCTCACTACCGACGAGCAGGGCCAGGAGACTGCCAAGGTTCTCGATTTCGGAATCGCGAAGCTGCTCGAATCCGCCGGAGACGCCAAGCCCGGAATGACGATGACGGGCATGATGGTGGGCACGCCCCTGTATATGTCCCCCGAGCAGTTCATGGGAAAAAAGGCCGGAGACGATATTGACGGCCGGACAGATATTTATTCGCTGGGCGTCGTGCTCTATCAAATGGTCACGGCGCGGCTGCCCTTCGAGGGCGATACCATCTATTCGTTGATGATGCAGCACATGGAAGGAAACCCACGCCCTCCGCACGAACTTGTCCCCGAGTTAAATATTCCGGAGTCGCTGTCGCGAGTGATTCTGAAAGCAATCGACAAATCACGAGACAAACGATTTCAAACCGCGGAAGAATTTATCGCTGGGCTGGATCAAGCAGAAAACAATCCCGCGACAAACGTTGCGGGCGCGGTCGTGGAGAACGATCCGGCGCCGAACGCTCAGCCGTCGAAAGCTGTGCCCTCGAACGACGAGGTTGTAAGAAAACAGATCACAAACGTCGCCGCCCCAGCTGGCGCTTCACAGGCCCAAACCGCGCAGACCGCAGCCTCGCAAGCTCCTCCGTCTCCGTCTAAATCCCAAACATCTCCAACCGCGAAGGTGACAACTCCGGCCCCATCCCCAGCCTCGCCTTCACCAGTTCCGGTCCAGCCCCCTATAGCAGGCAGCATCGCGCCCGCATCGGCGCCAGACTCCGTGCTGGTGAAGAGCGCCGCGCAGCATGTGCTTCTTCAGCCGAAAAAGTTCCGACTCGGGCAGCTACTGACTCTTGTCGCCCTGGTCCTGGCGGCCGTGCTGGTCGCAGGCGTTGGATATGTAAAGTATCAATCGCTTCGGCGATTGAGAATCGAAAGCGCCGTCAATGAAAAGTTGGATGCCGCGTCTCCCACTCTCCGCAACGCAGCAATCAGAGTGTTCGTATCCGACACGCGTGAAGTCCTCCTCGATGGCAGTGTCTCGAGCAACGAGGACTTTACCGCGGCGGAGGCTCTGGCTGCCTCCGTTCCCGGTGTCACTGCCGTGAGCAATCGACTCTTGGTCGTTCCCTCCAGAGGTGCAGCCGTGGTTCCTGCAGCAGTAGCTCCGGCCGCGGTTCCCGGCGAATCCGCCGAGTCCCTCATCAGCAAGGGCACAGCATTCCTGGACGCCGGAGATTACGCCGCTGCCATCGATTGTTTCCAGAAAGCGTCAGCAGATCCCAACAACAAGGGAGCAAAAGAATTGCTGGACCGCGCGCGCCGAGCCCAGAAAACTGAAGAAGAGTTACTTAAAAACCGGCGCTAAGTTCAACAAATGGCGTCACGACCCGGACACATCCCGAGCCATGAGTTCCCAGAAGTCATCTCATAAATGGTTTCGGGGAGGGCACGACTTTCAATGCCTGCGGAAAAAACTGACAAATGCGTGCACTACCGTGGAAGAGCGGCGCTTCAGCGCCGCGTAAAGCCCCCAAAATCAGCGCGGGCTTCAGCCCCTGTGGTCGCATTTTGTGTCTACAGACGAGTTTTTCCCCAACCTCTTTCAGCCGTGCCACCCAGGCGTGCACCCTGCATCGCGTTCACGACCCCTGGCTAAATGCCTCTTTCACGACCTGAGCTTCCGTCTGGTCGGCAGCCGCCTGCTGATCCTGCAAGGTCTTCTCGGCGCTCGTATCCGGAGGTGGCGGCGGAACATCCGAAGCCACCGTAGAAGTATCGGGAGCTTTTGGTAAACCACCAGTCCCCTGTTTGGACGCGAGATCCTTCATCCCACTGTCGAGCTGCTCCTGGAAGTGATTCTGCATCTCCTGCAAATCGTCAACGGAAACGGCCACTTGTTTTCCAGCCGCGCAATCCGCCTTCTTGCCGGCGGAGACGCTCACCGTCACTTTGTTGTCGTCATCGGGAGTGTCGGTGATCCGCGTGATCACATCCCCCGAGGTCAGTTGGCATTCCTGGCCGTCGCCCACCACCGCCAGATCGGAGGCCACCACGAACGTGCGTCGCGCAGGATCAAGAGCAGGTGGCACTTCATCACTGGCCGGTGCAGCACTGGCCTGCGTAGCTGCCGCCTGCCCGCCCGAGGACGCCGGCTGAGCAGCCGCGGCTTGTTCTGCAGCCAGCTGCGCCTTCACCTCTTCCGCAATCGCAGCTTTCACTTCAGGACTCAGAGTCACAGAGCCAGAGTTAGCTGCAGGTGCGCTGTTGTCCGCGCTATCCTGCGATTGATCGGCAGCAGCAGCCCCATTCGCGGCAGCCCCATTCGCAGCAGCGCCGTTCGCGGCAGCGCTCGCAGCCGCCTGCGCCGCGTAAGCCGCCTGCAGGTTCGCGGAAATCAAATAGTCAGTCAGCCAGAACGCGGCCGAGGGATAAACGGGATAGGGTGCGAAATACGCGCCGTAAAATCCATACCAGGGCGCTCCACCCCAGCCCCATCCGTAGTAAACCGGCGCGGCCCAGGGATTGTACGCCCACCCGTAATACGCGCGGCCATAGTAAAACGCTGGATGGTAACCGTAATAGGCGTGGCCATGAAAAGAGTAGGACCGGTACACGCCGGCGTACGCCCTGTGATTGATAATCGTCGTCCGCGACACATAACTGTGCCCGCCACGGGTGACATAGGCGCGTTGCACGTAGCCTGAGCCTCGGCCCGTGGTTACGATGTGAGCCCCGTTATGTGTGCTCTCGATTCTGCGACTGCCATTGAGGCCGTGCTCAATGTGCATTCCATTCCGATTAATCGAACGGATCTGCCCGTTCGGCCGGATGCTCGCCGTTCCCCCACCCCTGAGCGACACTTGCCTTCCGGGAGGGGTGTGGCTTCCGGTCCTTGCCATACTATTGCTCCCACCCACCTTCGAACCGCCCGGTCTATTCGCAGCGGATGGCGTGTGAGTTCCCCCAGCAGGACCTCTCGCATTGCCATTCCTGGAAGGTGTTCCGGTTCCAGCCCGGCCAGCCGTTCCAGCCCTGGCCCCTCCGGGAGTTGTGTGCGTCCCCGCAGTTCCAGGTCTGCTGCCGTTGGCGGACGAGTGAGTCGCCGTCGAGGGGTGACTGGTCGAGGGCCGCGCCGCCGGAGCTTTCGCCTTGGGCGCGCTTACTTTCGGGGCGGGCGCGCTCGTCTTATGTTGCGCTACCGCCGTTCCCACGGCGAGGCCGGCGAGCAACAGCACAAGCACGAGCGAGTTCCTGAGAACGTTTTCACTCTTCGAGACAAAATTCATCGCGAACTCCTGGCGATCAAATCCAATTGTGATTTCCGCAAACGAAGCGTTTCAACGCATGAGCAATTCGCATGAGCAACTTCAGATAGTCTGTACACCTGGTCTCAATCGCGGCGACGGCGCCTTGGACCTTGGGGGGGTGGCGGTCGGACTCCGCAATCCGTCGGCTCGGTCCTGGCTTAACATCCCGCACCACACCGCCGACTCTTGGCAGCAATTCTGATACCCGCGGCCAGGCAAGTCAAGACAAATCCCCCCGGCCGATGTCATCCCGCAGGAACGCGCCAAGCTCTCCGGAGAGCCTGCCCTGAGCGAAGTCGAAGGGGACCTTACGAAGCAAGCATCGGGCTGAAATAACTGTGAAATTGAGTCACTACTCCTCGCCGTGCATTCTTTGCGATTTCATTCTTCGCGCTTTCGATGACGAGTGCGCGGTATAATCCTGCGTCAAGGACCAGTCGCTTCTCGCTCGATCGTTCTGCAACGAGCAGCCTGCTTGGCACACGATTGGAAGGACTACGAAGGTAAGACGGTCGAGCGGATCGCCGTCGGTCGACCCTGAGGAAATTGTCGTCAAGCATGAAATTCGCGGAAAAATACGAGCTTCTGGAGTCCCTCACCACCGGCGCGGTGGAAACATTTTTCGCCAATGACAAAGTCAGAGGCGAACGCGTGCTGGTGTATATTCTGCGTTGTGACCCGCGGAACCCGAACCAGCCCACGGTGCAATGGGTTCTTGAAGCATTTCGTCGTCTCGCTCCGGAACCGGCCGGCCTCGTGCTGGAAGCTGGCCCCTACAGTGGGACACTCTACGCCTACCTCGTCACCAAACTGCCGGACCACGCCGCGCTGCGTGCCTGGGTGCAGCAGTACGAAGCTCGTCCCCGCGATACCCAGGAGATTCCAGCGCCTGTGCCAAAGCGCGCTCCGGAAAGTGCATCTCCGCCGGCGGACGTGACTCCCAGGCAATCTTCGCCAGTCCCGGGTCCGGTCACTCAATTGTTACGCAGTTTCGAGCTGCCGCCGAAACCTGGCGCGCCGAGCGCTGCGCTGAAACAAACGGAGCCGCAGTCCCAGCCTTCGTCGTCCCAGACTTCGTCGAATGTCAACCCCGTAGTGGACCGCTCTCTACTTCAGACGGCCCCTATTCCCGCGGCCCCTGATCGGGATCCGTTTGTTGCACGGCCCGCGGTTCCGCCTAGAACTGAACCACCTGCGAGCGCTCTGGTAAATCCGATTCGCCCCAATCTCTCGACCAGGAATCTTGCTACCGAGGCAATCACCCCACCGGTCACCGACAAGCCCAAGCCGGGCGAGTTTACCAGTATTTTCCAGGGACCGTTCCACGGGGACGCCCCGTCCGATATGCCTGCGCTCTCTCCCCAGAAAACGGAGCCTCCGCGAAAAACCGTAGGAGACTTTACGGCTATGTTCGGCGCAGTGAAGCCCCCGAAGGAAGAGTCTTCACCAGCCTCGGGAGTGGCGGGAAACGAATCCGCGGGTACTGGGTTCACCGGTTTTTTCAACGCGGATAGTTCGGCGCGGAATTCCAGTACCAGCGCGCCAACGCCGCCGATTCTCCCGGCTCCGCAGGTTTTCCCGATCCCGCAGGTTTTCCCGACTCCGCAAGTCTTTCCGACGCCGCCGGCTCCGAATCCGCCGATTCCGCCGTCTCCCGTGGTACCGTCCCATCAACCTTCCGAGGGAGCCACCGGTGCGTTCTCATCGCCGGCCAGCAAGCCTGCTCCCAGCCTGCCGCCGATGCCAAGCGGGCCGAGCGCGTACACGCAAATCATTTCTCTGAAAAACGCAGGTCCTGCGGCAGATCCTGCCGACGGGGAAGAAATGACGCCGGCCAATTCGGCAGAGCCCCCCGCGTTCCCTGCGCCAGCGATGCCCGCGCTTCCGAAAGCGCCGAAGATGCCGCCGCTGCCGAAGGCGCCCGCGCCGAAAATGCCAGCCGCGAAGATGCCGAAGCTTGCCATTCCATCCGCGCCGAAGCCGCCCAAAGTGGATATTCCTCCGCCACCGCCGGTCTCTTACTGGCCCCTGATCCTGACCCTGACGGTGCTGTTCTTCATTGCGGTTCTCCTGGTGCTTTACTTCGTTCTGAAACACTGAGCCGGCTCCGGCCTTGTTTGTGTAGGACGGACACTCTTGTCCGTCGCTTTTGACGCTGTCCTTAGTTCCGCCAAGAAAAATGGCGCAGAGCCTTTTGAGGCCTGCGCCATTCGTTTTTCTTCTCTATATCCAGAATATCAAATCAGGAAGGCAAATGTAACATGGTTTCGAACGATATATTCCCCACTGAATCAACCACTTAATCCAAGAACCTCACCTTTACCCCCTTGACAACTTTTTCCACAGTTTCAGATTTCGCGGAGAATCTCGAAGTGCGGTTTCAGCTCGACTGCGGCAGAAGGATGAGCAGTTCGAGAGTAGGGTTCGGAAGCTCGCCAGGAACGTACGCTGCAAAGTTGCGGGCGCGGTTGACCGCTTCCCAGGCCGGACCAGACTGGTTCAAAGCAAAATACTGATACTTCAATTTCACCGGGATCGCACTCGGCGGATTGGTCAGATGCCGCAGTTGAATCCCGGGCAATGCCTGCCTCACCAGGTGTTCAATGTGCGTCGCCGAACAGACCTTCACCAGTTGCGGCACTTTTTGAATGATGTTCTCTTCACTGGTCTCCGCGTTCACCGCCAGGTACATGCGCGTGTTCACCAGATATTTGTCGTGGTCGATGGCCGTGGAATAAATCGAGTTCTGCGCCAGCTTCAAGGGGAGCGAAACCAGGTTCGTGGGCACGACGGTTTCAAGAAGCGATCGCAGCTTCTCATCGAGCTCGGAAAAAATCGGCCCCAGAGAATCGTGCACGTAGAGTGGCATATCGCGGGGCCGCATTTTTTGCGAAAACGTCGTCAGCGATCCCGCGAGCGCAACCATCGCAGCGTAGAGTTCTTCGGGATGCCCCATCTTGCTCTCGTAGAGATGCGAAAAGGCCGGGAAGTTGGAGTTTACGGTATAAAGCAACCAGAAGTTCGCGATGTCAGAGGCAGTGAAATCCGCCAGGCTCTGATTCTTCTGTCGCCGCCCGGCTGAAAGCTGCGTGCTGCGCGCGGAGAGCAGTTCTACCAGGCCACGCAGCAGTCCCACCAGATACTCGCTCGCGCCAACCTCGATGAGCGGTGGAATGAACCGGGGATTGAGTTGAAATGTTCCCGCAGGCGTCCGTTCCACATTGGCGATCCGCAGCACCGAAGAGCCCTCGCGGTTTTCCGAGTCCGCGAGCAGGCGCATATTCTTTCGCGCAACCTGGATCGGTTTCTCGCTGACGCCGGTATTCTCGTCGCGAAAGGCAGCCACTTCCGCCAGATAACGCGTGCCTCCATCTTTTCCGGTGGAGACATTCAGGCCCCGTTGCCGATAGTCGGGAATCGCCAGGTAGATGTCGAGACTCTTGGCTCCGGGCTCGAAAAGTTCTTCCAGGGATTTGGACGGCGGCGGCGGATCGGCGTCCGGCACTTCGAACAGGAGTCCATCGGGGAAAATACCTGCGGCGCGTGTTACAGCGAATTGTCCCTCGGCCAGCAACTCCGCGTTGATCGCCAGTTCGCGGAAGCCCCATGGACAAAACTTGAGCGCTTGCAGGCGGAAATTGAGCGCGTCCTCGATGAAGCGATCCTGCACCTGGAGATGCTGCGGGGTCAGGAACGTGCCCTTGGTCCAGAGAACTGGTTTTAACTGCCTCATAGAGTCGTGGCGCTACCCATCTACGCCGGCTGGAAGCGAGCCTCAGGCGAGTTTCAACACGGCTGCCAACAATAGCAATTCCCAGGCCAGGAAGCAAAGGGCAAATCTGGTAAGTAGTGGCTGAACTTGAATTTCTTCGCGTACTTTGCGGTTTTCCCTTGCGGGCTTTGCGGTTAAAGGGTCCGTGTTCTTGCGCGAAATCAAAACGCTTTAGCCGCTAAGTGCGCGAAGAAAGGCAAATTCAGCTACCACCATCTGGTAAGCAGAACGCAGCAGGTCGTGTAAGCAGTTTTTAGCGTTGAGGAGGATGCGATTGGGGAGGGATTGGAAGGCTATTCAGTTATTCCTGGGAGGAGCCGTTCCCGGGCCACAGGCTTTCCATAAACTTCAACCATTCCTGAGTTCTGGAACGCAAGCGCCGGGACAAGCTCCGGGAAAAAACCGCAAGGCCAAAATCTCCGCGGGCGCGGCGGAGAACCAACTGAATCTCTTCATGCACTTCCTCAGGAATGGAGCCTTCGTTCACCAGGACTTCCAGCAACTCGAACATGTCCGGCGCGGCCGCGATAAGGCTGGCGCTGGCATTGGAATCCGCTTCCGCTTCCACGGACGCCACCGGCTGCCCGCAGCGATCAATCACCCGCGACCACTTCTGCGGATCGATGCGCCACATGCCCGAAGTCAATTTGGTCCTCAGAACGTCTCCCTCCGACGGTACGTCTTCCTATAATGTAGGATGCCTTTAGATCCTTCAAGGTTACTAACGGTTGTACGGGTTAACCGGAGGGGTTCGCCCCTTTGACTCCGATATCCTCTAAAGCCCTATGATTCAATGGTTTCCGTGGCTGTGCCCCGCCTGAGCTGTGCGAGAAACACGTGGATAGGGGCGCCGGCGAGCATAAACCAGTCTTTTTTGCCCCGCGTCCCTTGTGCAGGTAAGAGCCGGATCGCTAGCGAGTGCCTTTGAAAGAGTTGTCCCGGTGGGTTAAGAACCCGAGGTTGGCGGGATCCAGAGTCTTGTCTGGGTTTAGGCTCTTCGGGTCCTCATGGTCGATGCTTAAACGGCGGTCGGTGAGTTCGCGGGATGCCCGCGAGTCCCAGTCCTTCATTTTAAGCAGCGGCGCATTCGAGCCTGCCTGCAGCTCGTATTGTGCCTCTTTCAACATGCCTCGAACGAAAACGGCCTCGGAAGAGGTGTCGCCGTTCACGAGTTGCCAAAAATTTCTTCTAGCCTTCGCAAAACCATCTGCAGTCTTCGGCAAGTCCTTAGCGGCCTGCTCCCATAGTTTCTTCAGGGCGGGGGTTTCCGAAAATTTCGAGAAGTACGCCTTCTGTGCAACTTTCGAGGCGGATTCGCTCACATTCGAGGCGGCTTCACCATCCGAAAGCAGACTGTTCAGGTCGGCCTCAGCCAGCCACGCTCTGAAACCCGCCGACCCCATTGCAACCTCCCGAAACATGTAGAGGGCCTTCAGGGACCAGCCCGCAAGGGCCAATGCATTCCCAGGCATCTCACTCTTTATCTTGCTGAAGGGAACGTCATCCCCAGCCAGGGCCATGGAAGTGTTTTGGCCCAAGCCGGCGGCGTATCCTGCCACTAAACTCAGGTTGTGCAGCCGAAGCTTCGCTCGTTCTTCCGGAGGAGTCGTATCCTCCATTAGATACAATGGCAAGGCCCGCACCAGCAGCCCGAGGCTGTGGAGAGAAAAAGGATCTTCGCGGAAGGCTTCGATTTCTTCCTGGCTTGCAAACTTGCTTATCTGAGCTGAGATCGTGTTGGGCACTCGAGGCTCGCACTGACGGCTGGAGCAAAGGGTGCCGGGTGTTCTGTCTGCCATGGTGACCTCGGTTGTGGATTCAGCCAGCGCTGCTCCGCAGCTTCCAACTTCAAGAACCTAAATGATGCTCAAAACGGTTGCGTCCGCATCCGGCTTTGCTAAAATGCCGTGCAGCCAGCTGGCTGTGGAGTTCTCATATGGCGATGCAAGTTTGCATGGGAGCGATGATGATGTGCACCATGGGGGTGGCGCCGAGTTCGCTCGTGGTTCTGCCGACGAACATGGTCTTCACGAGCGAGATGCCGGATGCCAACATCATGGACAATATTCCTATGGTGAACATCATGCCGTTCGGCGTGTGCATGTCGCCGGCGAATCCGATGGTTGCCGCGGCCACGGCTGCCGCGATGGGCGTGCTGACTCCGATGCCCTGCATTCCCATGACGGTTGCCCCGTGGGTTCCCGGGGCTCCGACCGTGCTGCTCGCGGACATGCCTACGCTCGACAATACGTCAACGCTCATGTGCATGTGGGCCGGCGTGATCAGTTTCGTCGACCCGGGAGAGTTCACGGTGATGGTGCCGTAAGAATGCGTTCGCTGCCTCTCGACGGCGGATTCTCAGTTTCTGTCTCGCATTATCACTTCAACCGCGACGGCCTCTCCTGAAGGCCATAGGCCGCCATTTCTTTGTCATCGGGGTGTTGGTGCAACCATGCCAGTCCAAGCTTATAGACCTTCGGCTCAAGAATCATCCCGTCGTATAGCAGCGAGTGGGTAGAGTCCCTCAGGAACACGGTTGCGAAGTCGCGCCGAATCTTCGGTTCCTCAACTACTTGCCTGTATTTGGCGGGGGTCAGTCTTATGATCTTCGTGTCCGCAGGGGCGGATGAAGAAAAACCATTCAGGTAATCCGCCCAGTCCCCATGCGCCTCGCTGTTGTCATCCTCATGGGCAGACTTTGCCGGAGCAATCACGAGCACCACAACCTTGTTGCCGCCGAACGCCAGGTCGATATCCTTACGTGCGCCGGTTTCCTGCGGCGCCTGCGAAACGCTCGGCTGCATCATCGTCAGCCCACACAGGAGAACCCACGCTGACATGAGTCTGCACATGTTTGATCTCTCCTAACTAACAGCCCTCATGGGGTGGTTTGCCTGGAAACATTGCTGTGCAAAGAACAGTGTCATCTCGTAGTCCTCGCCGGTAAGGTCGTCGTCGAAGTGAACCGGATCTGTCTCACTGAAGTCTCCTCCCCATCGGAGTCCTTTGCCCTTGACTGCCTTTATGAATGCGTCGGCAGCGTCCGTTTCCCCGCCCGAATTGAACATCGCCGAGGTATTCACCGTGTCCCCGTCCACAATGTTCAGGTCTACCGCGTGCCCGACCAGATGCTGGGACTTTTTTGCGGGGGTCACGACGGCCCCTCCAACTCCGGCATTTTGCACCCGAAAGGTCTGATTTATATTCAGTGTGACTTTCGCGTTCTTCGCCGCATCGTTCATCGTCGATTTGATGGAATCGGCGAAGTCGGCGTGAATCAACACCTCCCCGTCCTGAGCTTGCGGATAGTCCAGGACCTTAAATGTATCCGAGGTGTTCACATTCGATACGCTCTTCAGGCTAAGTCGAACCAGCGGGGAGGTGGTCACGAAATTGGCTGATTGCCAGGACAATAACTCAGTGGCCATTGTTTTGTCGCAGAGTCCGACCACGCCCGCAAGGTGTCCTGAGTAAGGGGTAACGAGGCCAGCAGCGGGGTCAGCTCCAGGGGTTATTTTCAACCGGTAACCCTGATTCCGAAGGTACCACTGGAAGCGCTGCAACGCTTGTTTCGTGTGATGGCCGAATTGGCCATCTGGCGGCGGACTTGCCAGCAACGTACCTACCGCAATGAGCGCAGCCTGAAGTTCGGTAACAGGAGTGCCCGTTTCCCCATGACGTACCTTGCCGCCCCAGATCTGTTTCGCGTCATGATCGCCCTGGCGAAGGACGATCGATTCAAGAGTGTTCAAGGTAATAGGCTTCGGTGGCGCCATAGATCCTCCGGTGCAATATCTTTTTAGCCCACCATCGAACTTCGTATCTCTAACTCAACTTGGTTCCCTTGCTGCCGTCGTCGGCCGTATCGGGATCGTTCGGGGCGGTCGGCGAATCGGGCGATTGCGGGCTCGCGTCGGGAGCGCTTCCCGCCGCGCCGCCGCTGTTGATGAACACCATGGTTCCGGTAATGAACACGCCGGCCGGGTTAATGTCGATGAAGTTGCTGCCAACTTTCAGGGTGAGGTCCACGCCGGCTTCAATCACCGCGCTGACGCCTGCGTTGAGATGAATCGTCGTGTCGGTCTTCATGGCATAGGACATGGAAGTGTCCTGCTGCTGGCCGGTGACTGCCAACGAAAGATTGCCGGTTACGCTCTCGCTCTGGTTGCCGGTGACCGCGAGAGACTTGTTGCCGGTGACACTCTCCATCTGATTGCCGGTGACATTCAATGACATGTTGCCGTCGATCGCTTCGAAATGGTTTCCCTTTACGTGCAGGTGCTTGTCGGTCTGGATTTGCTCCACCTGGTTTGTGGTCACGATGAGATGACGGTTGGCGCCGATGAATTCGCGCGAGTCTTTTTCGACCCGCAAATCCATATCCATTTCGGCGTTCATGAAAATCTGTTCCTGTCCCTTCAGATCTTCGAAGCGAAGTTCGTTATAGTTCGACGAACCGCCGCCTTTGGAACTGCGCGACATGAAGGTGCTTCGCGTCTGGTAATCGGGCAGAGTGTAGGGAGGCATCTGGTTCGCGTTGTAGACACGGCCCGTGATCACGGGCCGGTCGGGATCGCCTTCCAGAAAACTGACGAGGACTTCCTGACCGATGCGCGGAATCCACATTGCGCCCCAGTTTCCGCCAGCCCAGGGTTGGGAGGCGCGAATCCAGCAGGAACTGTTCTCGTTTTTCTGTCCCAGCCGGTCCCAATAAAACTGCACAATGACGCGGCCATATTTATCAACCCAGATTTCTTCGCCCTGTTTGCCGACCACCAGCGCGGGCTGCGGACCTTGCACAAAGGGTTTCGGCGTCACTCTCGCGGGGCGATAGGTGACCGAGGCTGGAATGCAGGTGAGATGGTTCGAGTAAGTCTCTCCGCCCTGCGTGCCGGCAGTCGTATAAGTCTGCCCTGCCGAAGCGAAGTGGCGCACTTCAGTGACCACGTAGTTCGTGTTCTGGTCGGCACGATAATGATTCTTCAACTCGAAGGAGTACCCGGACATGAGGCCGCGGCAGTTGCCCTCAGCCGACACCACCATGTAAACCGCTTCCTCCTCCTGCATGCGCACTTTGGCCACGGTGTCGCCCTGATCTTTGTTCGTGTGCAATCCGGGGTAATCAAAGAGTTCCAGAGGATGGCTGGCGGCGAGATCGACCACGGTGGGATCGTTGGCCAGCAGACTGGTGGATGGAGTGGTGAAATTGTAGTCGGTTACGGTGTACTTGCCGGTGCGAACTTCCTGCCCGACGTGCCAGTTGCTGATCGCTTCGGGATCATAGAGGCCTCCGACCTGCGTGTCATAACTGACAGGAGAACTGGGACAAACGGGCAGCGTATTCGACTGATCTGCCAGCACCATGGTGTGCTTGCCCTGCGTCGAATGATCGAAGTAGTAGAAGATGCCGAACTCTTCCATGAGGCGGGACACGAAGTTGAACGACGTTTCGCGGTATTGCACGCAATATTCCAGTTGCGGATAACTGCCCTTCAGGCTGAGCCGGAAATCCTTGAAGTCGAAGAGATTGAACACCTGGCTGATGATGTCAGGCACGGCCAGGTTCTGGAAGATGCGGCAATCCGCCTGCCGCGTGAGAAACCAGAGCCAGGGCACCACTTGAGCATGGTAGTGGGTGAACAACCGTTTGTCGGTCTCCCCTTGCGTAAAACGGCTGACGTAACCGTTGATGTAGCGCGGCGTGCCGTCGGGAAGATGAAGGGTGATGGTTACTTTCTGGCCGACGATGTCCTTAAAGACGATGGAATCGTTCTCGTAGGCCAGCAAATTCAGTTCATAGCTGAACAGGCTCGAGATTCCTTCAATCCCGGTGAGCTCCTGCAACAGGAGCACGTCCTTGCCGAGCGGAGTGTCCACCGCAATCAGCCGGTGATCTTGACTGTATTCGTCCTGTGCCACGAAACTGTCCTTCCCTTGATTGTTGCGAACTTGGTGTTTGCGAATTTGTTTTTCGCGAACTGGGCAAGCCCGCGGGCTGTTTGAAATGCGTTAGCGTTTTGCGGCCGCCCAGTTCCCTATCGATATTCGAATGCCCCGTCTGCGCTAATTCCAACGTGAATTCGCTCCATGGGTTCATTCGCGGCCATGCGTCCCAACAACTGCCGCGAAATGTCGGGGAGCAGCGTGTTAGTGAGAATGTTATCCACGTTGCGAGCGCCGCTCTCCACTTCGGTGCAGCGATTCGCCACTTCGTCGACCAGCGCGCCGTCGTAAGTCAGCTCGATCTTGTGATTCTCGTGGATGCGCCGCTGAATCTTGCCCAGCTTCAGCCGGATGATCTGCTTCAGATTCTCATCGCGAATGGGCAAGTAGGGAATCAGCACCATGCGTCCCAGAAATGCGGGTTTGAAGATCTTGTTGAGCTCCGGCTTCAGCGCCTTGATCAAACCTTCGGGGCCGGGCATGGTCTCCGGGTCGGCGCAGAGCTTCGCGAGAATGTCGGTGCCCGCGTTGCTGGTGAGAATGATGATGGTGTTCTTGAAGTCGATCTCGCGACCTTCGCCGTCTTCCATGTTTCCTTTGTCGAATACCTGGTAGAAAAGCTCGAGCACGTCGGGATGAGCTTTCTCGACTTCATCGAGCAGCACCACGGAGTAAGGCCGACGCCGGACGGCCTCGGTGAGCACTCCCCCTTCGCCGTAACCGACATAGCCCGGAGGCGAGCCCTTCAAGGTAGAGACGGTGTGGCCTTCCTGGAACTCGGACATGTTGATCGTGATCAGATTGCGTTCGCCGCCGTAGAGAAGATCCGACAGCGCTAGCGCGGTTTCAGTTTTGCCGACGCCGCTGGGGCCGACCAACATGAAAACTCCGATCGGCTTGTTCGGATCGTCGAGGCGGGCGCGGGCCGTCGAAATTCTCTGGCTGATGATTTCGAGGGCGTGCAGCTGGCCGATCACGCGCTGGCCAAGGAATTTCGGTAGTGAGAGGACCGTGGAGATTTCGTCCTTCATCATTTTTCCGACGGGGATTCCGGTCCAGGCGGAGATTACTTCGCCGACAATCTGCGCGTCGACTGCGACACGAATCATCGGCGTCTCGCCTTGCAGGGCTGCGAGTTCGGCCTCGGCCAGCGCGAGTTGCGAACGAACCGCAGCGACGTCCACGGGCTTGGGAGCGTCTTCAACCGCGGTGGCTGTAGCGGACGACGCTGCTGCTTCTGCCGCTGTGGTTGAGGCGGTTGGAGTGGATGCGCTGGCGCCGGTAGCGACTCCGGGTATTTCGGTTCCAGGTATCTCAGTCCGCGCGACGGCGGCGTTTCCGTTTTGCGAGGCCGCGGCGCTCTCGAGTTGGGAACGCAGGTCTCGGATCGTCGTCACCAAACCGCTTTCCTTTTCGAAACGAGTGCGCAACCCGGCTAAGCGGGATTCTATTTCTGCGCTTTTTGTGGCAATCTCCTGCAATCTTTCGCGATGGTCGGTTCCTACGGCCGATTCACGTTCCAGGATGCGTTGCTGAACCGCGAGATCGTCGATCTGGCGGATGCTGTCTTCAATGGCGGGCGGAGTGGCGCTTTGTCCCAGGGCAAGCCGCGCACAAGCCGTATCGAGAATGCTGACTGCCTTGTCGGGCAACTGGCGCCCGGCGAGATAGCGGTGCGAAAGATGGACCGCGGCGGTCAATCCCTCATCGAGAATGCGAACTTTGTGGTGCTTCTCGAGCGACGGGACAATGCCTCGCAGCATGGTCAGGCACTGCGTCTCAATGGGCTCCTCAACTTTTACTACCTGGAAGCGGCGGGCTAGTGCGGGATCTTTTTCGAAATATTTTTTGTATTCGGACCACGTCGTGGCGGCGATAGTTCGCAACTCGCCGCGCGCTAAAGCCGGCTTCAGGAGATTCGCGGCATCGCCTTGGCCCGCTTGTCCGCCGGCGCCAATCATGGTGTGAGCTTCGTCGATGAATAAAATGATCGGGATTGGCGAGGCCTTCACTTCCTCGATCAGGCCTTTCAGCCGGTTTTCAAATTCACCTTTGACTCCGGCGCCCGCCTGCAGCAGAGCGAGATCCAGCGTTCGGATGATGACGTTGCGCAACGGCGGAGGCACGTCGCCCTGGGCCACACGCAAGGCGAACCCTTCCACCACGGCCGTTTTGCCAACGCCCGCCTCGCCCGTGAGAATCGGATTGTTCTGGCGGCGTCTCATCAAAATGTCGACCACCTGGCGGATTTCAAAGTCGCGCCCTAACACGGGGTCGATCTTGCCGGTCTTTGCTTTTTCGGTGAGATTGATGGTGAACTGGTCGAGGTTGGGACTCTTGCCGCCGGGACGCGGGCCGGCAGATGGCGCGCCCGGCGCGGCTGCGGCGACGGCGGCCTGCTCTTCCTCGGCTGAACTGCCAACAATCGCAGCGAAGTCCTTGCGCAGTGTAGCCGCCTGAATCTTCTGAAACTCGCGGCTGACTTCGCGCATGAGCCGCACCAGTTCGTCATTCGTCGCCAACGCGAGAATGGTGAAACCAGTGCGCACCTGGGTGGCGTTGTAGTCGATTGAGCCAATCGTCCACGCCTCGATCAGCATCTTCATGAGCGTGGGGCTGAGCGCGGGCGTGCGCGCGTTGCCGGTTTTCAGCTTGTCGAGAGCGCGTGCCAGTTCTCCGGACAGCCTTGAGGTGTCGACCTCGAAGTGTTTGAAAATCGCGGCCGCGTCGTTGTCGGTGGAGTCGAGCAGCTTCGTAAGATAGTGCTCCACTTCGATGTCATAGTGCG